>JAJFLV010000116.1 GCA_021772535.1 Opitutales bacterium
GGAAATTTAAATTTTTCGGCAAATTTTACTAGACTTATTGAAAAACCTGAATAAGGTTTAATGAGAAAGAGTCTCATTTTCATAGAAAAACAAAAATCATTCCCGATGCTGAACCTAAGCAACCTGTCCATTGGCAAAATAGCGCGAGTTAAAGCGATCGATGCAAATATAAGCGTGGATCAACGATTAATGGTGATGGGACTGCTGCCGGGAATGGATGTAAAAGTCGTGCAGGTAGCTCCTCTGGGAGACCCCATCGCGATCGAGTTTCAAGGGCGGTGCGTCAGCCTGAGAAAAGCAGAGGCTTCCGGGGTTCTTTTAGAGGGAGTCGCCTGATTCGAAGAGAGGCGGATGACTCCGTATCATGGCCATATTGCCTCCATTGGCTTCTGAGAAAATCGTCAGAATTGCCCTGATCGGTAATCCCAATACCGGAAAAACAACAATTTTCAACAACCTGACCGGTTTGCGCCAGCGAGTGGGTAATTACCCTGGGGTGACGGTGGCCAAAAAATCGGGTTTACTCAAACTGCGCGGCGGCAATATTGAGCTGATCGATCTTCCCGGCGCCTACAGCTTATCCGCCGCTTCGCTCGACGAACGGATCGTGGTGGATTCTTTGTGCGGGCGCATGGCAAGCATGGAAGCGCCCGACGTAGTGGCCTGCGTCATCGATGCCTCCAACCTCTTGCGGAACCTTTTCCTGGCCTCTCAAGTGGCGGAATTAGGCATTCCCATGATCCTCATTTTGAATCAATGCGATGTCGCCCGCCGCAAGGACATTCAAATCAATGACAAACTGCTTTCGGCGCGCCTCGGAATTCCCGTAGTTCGGGCCGTGGCTACACGGCAGGAAGGCACCGAGGAAATTTTAACTGCTATCGATTCGGTTTTAGGCCGGCCCCGAAGAATGAAAGCTATCGAGTGGCCCGGGCCTGTCAAAGAGGCCACCGAATTGTTGCAACAAGCGATCGATCCGGACCGGCGCGAAAACATTAATGATACAGAGATACACAGGATATTGTTCGATGCCGATTCGGCCGTGCTGGAACGACTCGAAAACGACACTGAGGAAGTTCGTTTGCATATCGGACAGGCCAGGGGGCTTTTGTTCAAGGCCGGCTATAACCCCATGGCGGCGGAACCCTTGCTGCAATACGAACACCTGGGTCGTTTGATCGAGGGGGTTGTTACCCATCCTGGAACAGCCAAAACCACCCGCACCGAATCGATAGATCAACTCATGGTCCACCGTGGGTGGGGTCTGGCCATTTTTATCGGCATGATGTACCTGGTCTTTCTTTCCGTTTACACCTGGGCCAGCCCGTTCATGGACGCGATCCAGAATGGGATTGGTTGGCTCCAGGGGAACGTGGGACCCCTCTTTGCCGCCACCCCCATGCTTCAAAGCCTGATGGTTGACGGGGTCATTGAGGGAGTAGGGGCATTTCTGGGATTTCTGCCCCAGATAATGATTCTCTTTTTCTTTATCGCATTGCTGGAGGACACTGGCTACATGGCCCGGGCCGCCTTTTTGATGGATAAAATGTTCAGTTGGTGCGGCTTGAACGGAAAAAGCTTTGTCCCCCTGCTATCCAGCTATGCATGTGCCGTGCCGGGCATTATGGCGACCCGAACGATCGAGGATCCCAAAGCGCGGCTGGCCACCATCCTGATTGCTCCGTTTATGAGCTGTTCCGCGCGCCTGCCGGTTTACGTATTGTTGATCGGGGCTTTTATCGAACCTGTCTATGGTTCTTTTTATGCTGGCCTGGCTCTTTTTTTCATGCACTTCGTGGGGCTGGCGGTAGCCATACCGACGGCATTTATCTTAAACCGGTTTCTTCTGAAGACCCGGCCGCAACCTTTCCTTTTGGAATTGCCCGCTTATCGGGTGCCGCGTCTTCGGGATATCGCCTGGCGCATGTACCAAAGCGGGGCAGAATTTGTGAGAAGGGCGGGCACCATTATTTTCGCCATCACCATCATCGTCTGGGCGCTCTTGTATTTCCCAAGACCGGCCTCGGTGGAGGAGGAGATTCGCCAAAACTTCATTCAGCATCAGGGTGTTGTCCACAATACCACCCCGGAGGCGATCCAGACCCGATTGGCGGAAGAAAATTCCAATCTGGCGGATGAGCTTGAACGCCTGGTCGACAGCACTTACCTGGAGCAGAGTTTCATGGGGCGGATAGGAAAAACCCTCCAGCCGCTGTTTGCTCCGGCAGGTTTCGATTGGAAAATTACAGTGGGAGTCCTGGCCAGTTTTCCAGCCCGCGAAGTGGTTATCTCGACCCTCGGGGTAATTTACAGCCTGGGAGGCGATGTGGATGAGGAAACCGGGGATCTCCGCCAAGCCGTGGCCAATGCCAAATGGTCACGGGGGGATCGTGTCGGGACACCGGTTTACATCATGCCCGTGGTGGTTGGAATACTCGTCTTTTTTGCTCTTTGTTCCCAGTGCGGCGCCACCCTGGCCATTATAACCAAAGAAGCGGGTTTCCGCTGGGCCGCCTTATCCTTTACATTTATGACCTCAATGGCCTGGCTGGGAGCTGTGCTCTGTTATCAAATTGGTATCCGTCTTTTCTAACAATCCTATGTTAAAATGAGTGTTTGGATTGATATTTTCGCGGTAGGCTCCGTATTGGCCATTTGTCTGGGCTACCTGGGATTTTACTACTTTAGGAAAAGCAAGACCTCCGCCTCCAGTCCTTGTGGAAAAAAATCCTGCGGCTGTTCGGAAGAAACTTCTACCCTGCCGCGGGACATTTCCAGATCAAGGCAGGAAAAGATTTGAACAATCATATCCTCGGAATTTTGTTGCTGCTGAAGGCAGCGCCGGAATGAATGCTCTCAGAGGAAACCGTGATGCCTTGTAAATGAACAATTTACCCCATCATGGTTCCTTCCGAAAAACTTCTGCTTGAAGTGGAAATCGCTTGCTGGGTGGGACATAATTTCCCATTTTAAGATTCCTTGGGAATTCCCCGCTCATCTTTAAGGGCAAGATCAAAGGAATTCATCCGGAATTTTAAGAATATCCATGCCTGCCGCTATTTTAATTGTCGATGACGAGAAGCATACCCGCGAGGGTCTCATGCAGGCGCTCATGGATGATTATGAGGTTTACCTGGCGGCTAATGCGGAGGAGGCTTTCAACCTCATGGATAGCGAGAATTTCGATGTTGTCCTGACCGATTTGAGGATGGCAGGCAAAAGCGGTATGAAAGTCATCGATAAAGCTATATCACTCCCCAGAAAGCCGATCACATTTATGATGACGGCTTATGGAAACGTGGAAACGGCGGTCGAGGCGATGAAGCGTGGAGCCCATGATTTTCTAACCAAACCGGTTAACCTGGAGAAGCTGGAAATCCTCATCAAACGCGCTTTGCAGACGCGCCGGATCGAGGCCGAAAACGTGACTTTGCACAAGCGGCTGGACCGGAAGTTCAGTTTCGAGGGTATCGTGGGAAAATCGGCCGCTTTGGGCGAGGTGATCGATGTTGTTAAACGCGTCGCCCCGTCCCGCACGACGGTTTTGCTGGAGGGAGAAACGGGTACGGGCAAGGAGGTGTTTGCTCAGGCTGTGCATCAAAACAGCGACCGGGCACGCGGTCCGTTCGTGGTGGTGCATTGCGCGGCCTTGCCATCCGACCTACTCGAAAGCGAACTCTTCGGGCATGAAAAAGGCGCCTTTACCGGTGCCACCGAAAGGCGAACCGGCCGATTCGAAGCAGCGGATGGAGGAACCCTTTTTATCGACGAAATCGGTGAGATCGATTTATCCACCCAAGTGAAGCTTTTACGGTTTCTGGAAACGCGTGATTTTGAGCGTTTGGGCAGTCATAAACCAATCAAGGTTGATGTCCGTCTGGTGGCGGCAACCAACAACCCGTTGGAGCAGTTGGTGAAAATGGGTAAATTCCGGGAGGATCTCTTTTATCGCCTCAACGTGGTCCCTATCACCCTGCCCTCTTTGAGCCAGCGTTCGGATGACATACCGCTTCTTCTGGAGCATTTTATCGCCCAATTTTCGGAGGAAAACGGAACCAAGCTGCGAACTGAAATCGATCCTGAAGCGCTGAATATACTCAAGCATTACCGCTGGCCTGGCAATATACGCGAATTACGCAATTTTGCGGAGAATATTGTCGTTCTCAATCGGGGTGGCAAAATAACCGCCTACGACCTGGACCCACGGTTTCTAAGATCACGGGCTAAAACTGATGATGTGGGCGATGAATCACCATCAGCCAACCCCCTTTCAGTGGGAGAAAATGAAAAACGCCTGCTCCGTGGCGCTCTCACTGAAACCGCTGGAAACCGCACCCGGGCCGCTCAAATTTTGGGCATTAGCCGGCGCACTTTGCACCGGAAATTGCAACAGTGGCCTGAATTGGACGTATCCCCGAAAAAATCGGTAAAGCCCGAAGGGGAGCACCGGAGTTGAAGAAAGGGAGCGATTCTCATGGGATCATTTAGATTGCAACGTCTGGTACACTGGCTGGAACTCGGGCGGGGGAAGCGAGGAATCCTGATTTTCGGCCTATTTGTTTTCATCGGGCTCTTTTCCTGGTACCATTGCTACAAGCGATTTTCCGGACCTTCTTCCGAGGAAAACATCGAATATGCTCTTATTGGAAAAAATTTATCCAGAGGAAAGGGTTTCACCTCTCCGGTGATTTATCCCCAAACGGTTGCATTTTTGGAAAACCGGACGGACGGTTATGTATTCTCTACAGATAAACCACTGCCGGATCTTTACCATCCCCCGCTTTACCCTTTGATTCTGGGCGGGGCCTTGAAAATTCTGCCCAAAAACGTGAGGGAACTGGTTTGGGCGGATCCCGTTTCTGAACCGGGTGTGCCCTATCCAGCGTTCAACGGAGATTACTTCCTTCTGTCCGTCAATGGATTCTTTTTCCTCCTCAGTTGCCTCATGACCTACTTGATGGGCCGCTATATTTTTTCGCCCATAACGGGTTTAATTGCCATGTTCGGAGTATTGTTTTCGGTCGCTTTATGGGACAGCGTGCTCTCCCTTAACGGTGTCTCCCTCCTCCTTTTTCTTGTTTTGGCATTGTTTCTACTCTGGTCCCTTCTGGAGCGTTGGCGCTTGCGTGATCCCATGTTGAAGGCGGAAGGTAGCCGCGCGTTACTTTTGAGTTTGGCTGCCGGTCTGCTGGGAGGACTTCTCTTTTTGACGGAATATACGGCCGGATTGATATTTCTTGTCTTCACGGGCTACCTCTGCCTTCGCTTTCGCGGAGCGCTGTTGTTCAAAATGATCTGCCCAGCCTTGCTCGGCTTCCTTTTTGTAGTTTCCCCCTGGTGTTGGCGAAACATCATCTGGACGGGCAATCCGCTCGCTTTGGCCAGTCAGAACCTGGCTTTAAAGGTGGGCGATAGTACCGCCGAGCCCGAGGATTTCAAAAAAAACCTGCAAGCAGAGGGACCACAAACAAGCCTCCGGAAGATCGGCAACAAAGGCCTCAAGGGCCTTGAAATTAATCTTAAAGAACGCCTCTGGTCGGGTGGAGCCTACATATTTTCGGCATTTTTGATAGTTGGCTGCCTCTACCGGTTTCGCAACCGCCTGGCCAACAGTATGCGTTGGAACGCGGTCGTAACCATACTTCTGGTTATGCTTCTGCAGCCGTTTTTCAATAGCGGCCTCTCGGAGAGGCTGCCTGCTGTTTACATGGCTCCACTGATTATTATTTATGGAGCCGGATTTGTCATTATCATGCTGGAAAGCACGGGACGGCAAATGCGTCTGGAACGATTGGCCTGGATCATCGCGCTGATTCTCTTTCAGGCAATACCGATGGTGCACAATTTGATGGAACCGAAAAGGAATCCCTTTACCTATCCCCCTTATGTCCCCTCGTTACTAGCACGCACGCGGACCCATTTAACGGATCATTTTGTTCCTGGTTATGGCATCATGTCGGACGTGCCCGCCGGCGTCGCCTGGTATTCCCAACAACCGGTATGGGCACAACCCGGCGAATATTCCGATTTTGTGGAAGTACTCTTGCGACAGGATATCGGGGCTCTCTTTTTATCCCCCAAGGTGCTCGACAAGCCTTATTTTTCGCAGTTACTGCATGCGGACCTGGAATTGGGAGATGATTATCGAAAGAAAAGATATTGGGGCGCCGTTTACGGAAGCCTGCAACAGGGAAAAGTTCCTCCTTTTTTCCCTTTGAGCCAGGTGCAGCAAATATCAACCAATATGTACGTGCTCTTAAACCCGATTGCAGGGCGCAGAGAATAGGAAAATTAATGTTGACCCGAGGAGCATTTGCCTGCACCTTTACCGAACGCTTCGGACAGATGAAAAAGGTTTTCTTAACCCCAATATTAATCGCATTACACTCGGTCTTGTTTGGCGTTTACGCGCCCATTCCGGTGCAGGAGCAAGGGAAAGCGATTATTCTCAACCTGGAAAGCGGCTTCCATTTCGACAACAATGTGCTGGGAAGTCCTGACAACGAAATCGATAGCTCCGTATTTACTGTTAGCCCAGGGATCAAGTATAACGCCTCGATTGAGGAGCAAACTTTTCTGGAAGCTTCCTACGGGCTGAACGCATTATTTTATTCCGATCGCCCGACCGAGGATAAACTTTACAATCACATGTTTAACGTAAAGTTATCCCATACTTTTTCCCCCGCTTTAATTGTGGAGGTCTCTGATGCATTATCCTTTATCGACAGCCCGGCATCATTTTTACAAGGCCTTCCTTTGCAGACCGACCAATCCAACGACATCAATCAGTTTGATTTTCGCCTCCTTTCCGAATTGAACCAGCGGACCAGCCTGGCAATCAAATACCGCAATTTAAATTTCGCCTACGATGATGCTCTGGTGGCCCCGGTTCTGGATCGCAACGACAACCAGTTTGGGGTGCAAGTGGGCTATAAATGGGTTCCGGAGACTTCTTTCGTTTTTGAATACCGTTTCCAGGATCGCGCTTGGGACACCGATGGTTCCCTCAAAGACAGCGATTCCAACTTTTTCCTGGTGGGGGCGGACTGGTTTCCAAACTCCGAACTGCAAATTTCCGGGCGAATCGGGGTGGACGACCGCAACCAGGCGATAGGAACCGGCGATACCAACTTTTTTGGAGATCTAACCGGGGTTTATAAGTATAATACCGATTCGTTCGTCGCTTTCAGCCTAACCTATGAGACCTTGGAAACCTCCGCCCCGATACAGTTTTCAGGAGAGGAGACCATTTCGTTCCTGATCAATATTCAACATGCCCTCACCAGCAAAATATTCCTGGGCGGTTCCATCTATTACGATTCGGCCGACTTAATCCGTCAGTCGGCGGCGGCAGACATTACCGATAATACGGTGCGATTGGGATTAAATGCGATATACCAGCCGACTCAAAACTGGTCCATTATCTTCAGTTATGATTTTGACGATACCGGTTCAGATGATGATTTTCGCACTGAAACCCGATCACGGGTAGGAATCAGCGCACGATACACCTTTGGCTTGTAGGCAGGGCGGGGACTGGGAAACCACTGATAATCCTTCCTTCTTGCGTGCAGTTCCGAAATTGAGAAAATTCTTGCGGTCAACAGGTTTGTTGCATTCCCCCGCAATATGAAGCGGCAATAGCACAGGAATCGAACCAACCCTCCATGGAAACCAGTCAAAAATCGGCCTCCTCGGGCTTGTCACTCGGCGATTTTTTAAAAGTTCTCAAAAACCGCTGGCCGCTGATTACGCTCCTGCTCCTGCTGGTGGTCAGTTCCACCGTGCTGTTTACCTATTTTACGCCTAAATGGTACCTTTCCATCGCCGGAATCCGGGTGGAAAAACCCGAAGGTCAGGTCTCCGTATTTGAACGCCAGTTGGCGGGAAATTTCGACCCCTACTTCAATAAAGAGCAGTTCGAAATAATACAGAGCAAAATGATTCTTCTGCAGGTAATCAGAAATCTCGATCTCGTAAATTATCTCAGTCGAGAGTTCGGCGCTCCAGTGGACCAGGAAATAGCCTACCAGTATATGGTCAGGCAGATGCTCGAGGTGGAATCCCGCCCCGGCACCTCGCTCATCGATATCGGCGTGATGGTGCAGGGCAACGCGGAGAAAGCGGCCGAAATTGCCAACGAAATCGCCCGCGTCTATGCTGAAGACCGCATTAAATTCGCCACCGCCGCCCAAACCGAGGGAATCGAACGACTCAAACAGGAGTTGAAGCTCCAGGAAGTAATTGTCTCCCGGGAACGCGACAAAGTTGAAAAACTACGTCAGGAACTCCAGATTGCCGGGGTCGACCTCAATGCCCAGACAACGCAACTGGATATCGACAATCTGCGGCAGCTTGAGCGCACTTATATCGCCGTTAAGGTTGATTCCATTGCTCGAAAAACCCGCTGGGTGCGGTTTAAAGCCGTGCCGGTCGAAGAACGCTCCATGCTTATCAATTCCGAACTCATCCCCGATCCTAATCTGCAAAATCTCATGCAGGCCTACCTGGTGGCAGAGCAACAGCATGTTCGTGTCAAAGGGCGACTGGGTGAAGCTCATCCCGATTTCATAATTGCGGAAGATACCCTGAAAAAAATACGCGAACAATTGCAGACCCAGTTGATCGGGTTCGAAAAATCTCTGGAGATATCCTATATCGAATCAAAGGCCCGGACAGAGGAAATGGAAAACCAGTTGAAGCTGGCCCGGGTGGACCAGATACTGGATGCGCAAAGCAAGATGCGCCCCTTCGAGGAAGCCGTGGACCGATTAAGGGATGAGGAAAACCTCCAGCAAACCTTTCGGCTGACCCTGCGGCAACGCGAAATCGACTTTCAGGTTCCCAAACGCACCATCGAAATACTGAACGAGGCGGTGCCTTCCATACGGCAGCACAAACCGAACTGGCTCCTGAACCTGTTTCTGGCCCTCATCGGAGGCATCATGCTCGGGGTCGGAGCTGCTTTTACGGTTGAATTCTTCGACACCAGTTTCCGATCGGTGGAGGATATGGAGCGTAGACTCCAACTACCGATTTTGGGGGTCATTTCACGCAACCTCATTCTTCTTGAGAAAGATAATTTTTCCAGCTTCGAAGCCGAACCCTACCGAGTAATCCAAACGAATCTGGAACTGGCCAGGGAAGGCAAGAAAGGCGATGTTTTGGCCGTTCAGTCTGCCGGTCCGGGAGAGGGAAAATCAACCACTTTATACAACCTGGCCGCAGCCATGGCGCTAACCGGACAAAAAGTGTTGATCATCGATTCGGATTTGCGCCGTCCCACCCAGCACCACCTGTTTAAAACCTCCCGCACCCCTGGGCTGATCGATTACCTGACCGGCTCATGTGAGGTTTCCAAGGCTGTTGTGGATACAAGTTATCCCAATTTGAAACTGTTGCCAAGCGGCCAGGGCCAGCATATTTCGCTCGGTCTTTTACACGGCAAACAGCTATCCGCTTTGCTTCAGGAGTTACGCCAGCAATACGACAAAATTCTTCTCGATTCTCCCCCCGTCATCGGTATCAGTGACTCCTCCCTTTTAGCCAGTCTGGTTGATGGGGTGATTTTCGTTGTCCAGCACCGGCGAAATCCGCAAACAATGACCCTGCGGGCCAAACAAGTAATCGAAAACGTTAATGGCAATATTCTCGGTGTAGTACTCAACCAGGTACCCGATTCGGGGGACGAAGATTACAATTACTACACCAGCAACTATTATTATTACAGCCACAAACAAGACACCGGTCCTTCCGATACTGGCCATGCTTCCATTCTTGATGACGAGGCCGAATCATTTGAATTCGAGGAATCCGAATCGACCAACTATCCTAAAGTTTGATTGGCCGGAAGTTGATTCTTTTCAATCAAACACGGCATTGGGAAATGGATTGTGGTCGGAGGGATAATAAATAATGCTGTTGACAACCTTTTCTGCGGCTGAAAATTAACTCCATTCTTTTCGAAGCGGGCGTAGCTCAGCTGGTAGAGCACCACCTTGCCAAGGTGGATGTCGTGAGTTCGAATCTCATCGCCCGCTCCATTTTTCTGCTTCGTGAAAGCCTCTGAACTTTTTAAGCTCCCGGAAAGCCTTCCTTTCCGGAATTTTTTTTCACCGGACGCTTCTCCCTGGGAATGGGTTTCGGCGATTCAGTCTGCCCTTGAGGATTTTGATTTCGCCAGTGCCCTTCGGCCGAAGCTGGTGCCTCCCAATGTTTTTATAGGTGGACCCGTTTATCTCCATCCAGGTGTAAAGTTGCCTCCTTTTTGCGTCATTGAAGGCCCCGCTTACATCGGGGCAGAGACAAAGATCCGCCCTGGAGCCTACCTGCGGGGAAATGTCATCGTGGGCCGCAATTGCGTTTTGGGAAACTCCTCCGAATACAAAAACTGCCTCCTTATGGATGATGTTGAAACCGCGCATTTCAACTATGTGGGCGACTCAATCCTCGGAAACGGAGCGCACCTCGGCGCCGGGGCCGTCCTGGCCAACCTGCGCTTGCAGAGGGATGAAGTTCGGGTCGCCACAGCCGATGGAAAAATACCAACCGGTCGAAAAAAACTCGGCGCCATGCTGGGCGAAGGAGCCGAGGTTGGCTGCAACGCCGTTCTTCAGCCAGGAACTATTTTGGGGAAAAGATCGCTGGTTTACCCTGCCATGGCTTTTGGCGGTTTCCTTCCGGAACACTGCATCGCGCGAAATATCTGTGAGCCGGAAATTATTCCTCGGCCTGATTAACCGTCCTTACGCATTCAATATTTCGATCACCATCGGATGCAGGATGGGGTTGGCCGCAACGATCGAATTTCCTTTCACCGGATCATTTCCATGCCAATCCGTTATAACGCCTCCTGCCCCGCGAATGACCGGGACGAGAGCCATTAAATCCCATGGGTTCATGATTGGATCGACCATTATGTCCGCGCTTCCAGTGGCCAGCAAGAGGTAGCCAAAACAATCGCCCCAGGTAAGCACTTCCATGGCCTGCTCGGCCAGGTTGTCCCAGTTGGCGCCGTTTTGATATTGCGCGGGGGCTTCCAGGCTGGAAGTGAGCAACCGGGCCTCCTCAAGGGTCGCCGTTTCCTTCATTTTCACGGAGATTCCATTCAGATTAGTAGTATGGTTGTTACCGATCAAAAGCTGGCCGGTGACGGGATTATTGATGGCTCCCAGAATCGGTTGACCTTCCTGCAATAGGCAAATGAGGGTTCCAAAAAGCGGACAGCCGGCCGAAAATGGTTTGGTTCCGTCGATGGGATCGAGCATCCAGACATATTCCGCTTCGGCGTTGTCCTGGCCGAATTCCTCCCCGATAACGCCGTGATCCGAGTAATGCTCTTTGATCAGCCGGCGCATAACCTCCTCGGACCCACGGTCGGCGGCTGTCACAGGTGTGGAATCTTTTTTCATTTCGATTTCCAGGTTCGGGTTGCCAAAATAAGGCCGGATGACCTTCCCGCTTTCCTCAGCCAGAAGTTTGATGAAATTAATCAGGGTTTCCTCATTCATATTATTATTCTTTGATTGAAAAGTAACGGATGCAAATTCTTTGCAAGGATGGAATTGGTCTTTTTGGAATTTGCTTGGGCCAATTTGCCAAGGATGTTTAGATGGTATGTCATGCGGTGGACGGAGATTCCTATTCATGTTATCGATTTCGAGGGCGCTCGTTCCTATGGGGTAGTTGAATTCGGAGTGGTCACATTATTTAATGGAGATGTGGTGGAAACTGACACTCGCGTTTGCCGGGCTGCACGGCCGATGGAACCAAGAGAGGAAAATTTTCATGGTATCGCCTATTCCAACACCCGAGACCAGGCGCCGTTTTCAGATTACTTTGAAAAATTTTCCGGACTTCGTAATTCAGGCAATTTAGCCGCCCACCATGCTGTCGTTGAAAACAATCTCCTCAAATCCGTTTGGCCCTACCCTCCCTTTTCTCCCGATTTCCGACATTCCGGCAAAAGTATCGCTGATTGGGGACCATGGATTGACACCCGAATCCTTTACTCGCTGTTCTTTCCACAAATGGAAAGCCATAAACTCAGTGATCTATTGAAAACCTTTAAGCTGGAAGAGCAATTGCAGGAGCTGGCCGGGAAGCATTGTCCGTCTCGAAGAAAAAATTATCACTGTGCCCTCTTCGATGCTCTTGGTGCGGCTGTCCTGCTTCTCAACTTGGAGCGGTTAGCAGAAATTAAATCCATCACCGCGGAATGGCTCATTTTTAATAGCCTGTCCTCCAAACGCAGACGTGATACCTCTTCCCAGCAAGACCTTTTCGAGTGAATACTAACCTCAGGGTATTAATTTAGAGCGTTTCGCAAATTATCGCGATGTTCCCTCAAGAGAGTGGCGACCGTGTCGAGAACCTTCACTGGCAAGGTAGTGCTGCCGGCTTTTATGATTTCCGCTAATTGCTCGGGTTTCCGGGAACCCACAATGGCGGAGGTTACCGCCGGATCCCGCAAAGTCCAGGCAATGGATAGTTGCGCCGGGGTCATTCCGATGCCTGTAGCTAGGACCTTGAGTTTCTCCACCAACTTCAGGTGAACCCCGAATCGAGGTTCGGTGAAATTAATATCCTTTTTCCGATGATCCTCCGGGTGAAGACCGGCTACCCATTGAGGCGAGAATTTTCCCGTTAGAAGACCTTTTTGCAAGGAACTGAAAACCAAAACACCGATATTGTTGTCCGCGCAAAAGGGCAGTAATTCCTTTTCCAACCGGCGTCCGAGCATGCTGTAGAGCGTTTGCAGGGAGGTCACCGGGTGAATGGATTGGGCTCTTTTCAATTGTTCCACGCTGAAGTTCGAAACCCCGCCATAGCGAACCTTTCCCTCTGCAATCAATTCCGCCACGGCGCTCCAGCCTTCTTCCACATCTTCATCGGGAACCGGCCAATGGATTTGGTACAGATCGATCACCTCAATGCGCAGACGCCTCAAACTGGCTTCGACTTCCGCTCGAATGCTGGCCCTTTTTAAATTGTAACTGATGTTTCCAGCTTCATCCCAGATTCGGCAACACTTGGTGGCAATTAATGGCCGGGGAGACAATTCGGCCAAGACTGAGCCGACCACCTCCTCGGAGTGTCCCAAACCGTAAACCGGCGCCGTATCGATCCAGTTGATCCCGGTTTCTATAGCCCTGCGGATGGTGGCCCTGGAGTCATTGTCGTCCTGCGGACCCCAACTGGCTTTCCAGCCCGAACCGCCCATGGCGAACGTCCCCAAACCGATGGGGGTTAATGAAAGTTCGGATTTGCCTAATTTTCTTGGCTCCACGACTCCGGGCGAGGTTTCAGGCTTCCTCCACGTCCACCTCGACTATTCTGGATATCCCTACCAGCTTGTCCTTCGGGGCCAGGTTGATAAGGCGAACTCCCTGGGTCGTGCGGCCGATTACCCGGATATCTTTGACCGGACTGCGCACGGCCTGCCCGGATTGGGTCAGCATCATGATCTCGTCGTTTTCGTGTACACTTAAAGCGCCGGCCACATTCGAGCTGCGGATGGCGATGATGCCGCTTCCCGCCCGGCTTTGCAGGCGGTATTGGTCGAAACTGGTACGTTTTCCCTGTCCATTCTCGCCCGCAATGAGCAAGGTGGCATCAGGCTTTATCACTTCGAAAGTTGTCACCTGATCCTTGCCTTTTAATTTAATGCCCCTGACCCCGCGGGTGGCCCTGCCCTGGTCGCGCAGATCCGATTCCTTAAACCGGATGGACATACCCTTGTGAGTAATAATGACAAGTTCATCCTCACCATTGGTCAAATTAGCCGCAATCAGTTGATCTTTTTCGTCGATATTAATCCCGATAATGCCGCCCTTACGGTAGTTCTTGTAATCCGCCAGGCTGGTTTTTTTAACGACCCCGTTACGGGTGCACATAACCAGATGCAGGTCGGAAGTAAACTCCTTCACGCAGATCATGGCGGCGAGTTTTTCCTCCTTTTGCATCTGCAGCACATTGACCACCGCCCGGCCCTTGGAAATACGCGAACCCTCCGGTATATCGTAAACTTTTTCCACGTAAACGCGGCCGTTGTTCATGAAAAACATGATATAGTCGTGCGTGCTGGCGGTAAACAGGTGCTCAACGAAATCCTCCTCATGCGAACCGGTGCCGATGACTCCTTTGCCGCCCCGTCTCTGCGAACGGTAGGAACTGACCGAGGTCCACTTGATAAAACCTGCATGGGTCACCGTAATGATGCAGCCCTCATTGACAATGATGTCCTCCATGCGGAATTCTCCCTCCTCCGCCAGGAGCCTGGTGCGCCGGGGGGTGGCAAATTTCTCCTTCACCTCCTGCAATTCCTCTTTGATTACGGAGAGCAGTTTTTCTTCGTTATCGAGGATTTCCCGCAGTTGGGTGATTACTTTCAGAAGTTCACGGTATTCGTTCTCGATTTTATCCTGCTCCAAACCGGTCAACTGGTAGAGACGGAGATCCAATATGGCGTCCACTTGTTTTTTGGAAAGGGGGTAGCGGGCTCTCAATTTGTTACGGGCGTCATCGCGGTTGGCCGAGGCTCGGATGATTTTTACAAAGTCGTCCAGATTAGTCAGGGCGATTTTGTAACCTTCCAGAATATGGGCTCTGGCCTCGGCTTTCCTCAGTTGGAAATTGGTTCTTCGGTAAACTACCTCCCTCCGGTGCTCGATGTAGCAAATAATCATCTCTTTGATGTTCATCTGCTTGGGGCGCCGTTTATCCAAAGCCAACAGGATCGCCCCGTAGGAAGACTCCATTTGGGTCATTTTGAACAGCTTGTTGAGGGTGACGCGGGGCACTTCACCGCGTTTCAGCTCAAGCACGATGCGGGTCGCTTCATCCGACTCGTCACGCAAATCGCTGATGCCCTCGAGGGATTTATGGGTAATCAGTTCGGCGATCTTGGTTACCAGATTGGCACGATTGACGTAGTAGGGGGTCTCCGTGATGACGATTTGTTCCTTGCCCTGCTTGAGTTCCTCGACGTGGGCGGTACCACGGACCTTGAAGATGCCGCGGCCCGTCAGCAGGTATTTTTTCAGACCCTCATTCCCCATAATAGCCCCGCCGGTGGGAAAATCGGGGCCGGGAATTATCTTGATGACATCATCGACCGGGATATTGGGATCGTCGATAATGGCACAGGTGGCATCAATAAGCTCGGAAAGGTTGTGCGGGGGAATGTTGGTCGTCATGCCCACAGCGATTCCGGTGGAACCGTTCATGAGCAGGTTCGGGAGGGCCGCCGGGAGGACGGAGGGCTCAGTCGTGCTCTCCTTGTAGTTCGGGATGAAATCAACCGTGTCCTCATCCAGGTTTTTCAGCATTCCCTCGGCCAGCTCGGCCAGTTTGCACTCCGTATAACGGTAGGCGGCCGGCGGATCCCCGTCGATGGAACCGAAATTTCCCTGGGGAATGATTAAGGGATGCCGCATAACCCAGAATTGGGCCATTCGCACCAGGGTGTCGTAAACCGAGGCGTCTCCGTGCGGATGGTAATTTTTCAAAACCTCTCCCACCACGCCGGCGCATTTGTCGAATGGCCGGTTATGCACAAGACCCTCTCGCAGCATAGCGTAAAGTATGCGGCGCTGGACCGGCTTGAGGCCATCCCGCGCGTCCGGCAAGGCCCGGCTGATGATGACCGACATCGAGTAATCGATATAAGCCGTCCGCATGATTTCCGTTATATTGGTCGGAATCTGTTTATCTTTGGTATCGTACATTCTTTGCTAAAATATTTTGGCGGTTACAGTGAAGATATGCTTTTAAAGTTGTGTGGATTCAGGCCATAATATCTGTCTTCATTTCCCCACCTCACACATCGAGGTAGGAGACGTTCAGCGCATTGTCTTCGATGAAGGCCCTCCGCGAGGGCACATCTTCGCCCATGAGCATGCTGAAAGTGCTTTCCGCCAGGGCGGCATCGGTGATGTTCACTTTCAGCAGGCGGCGTTTTTCCGGGTCCATAGTGGTTTCGTAGAGTTGTTTCGGGTTCATTTCTCCAAGTCCCTTGTAACGTTGGATGGAGAGGCCCCGCCTTCCCTGCAGACGAATTTGTGAAATAATCTCCATAATCGAGTGCAGGTCGATGGATCGCGCGTTCGTCTGGCCTTCATTTTCGATCAGATGGTAACGCGGTTCGCCGGTGGGGGTGAAACGATTGATATCCAGCCCGATACGGGAGATTTCCTTCAAGATTTTCGTCATCTGCCCGGCCTCGAATATTTCATGCACAGAAATTCTTTGATTAACGGTGTGTCCATCTTTTTCTGCCTGCCGCATGATGGAATCTTCATACACATCCTCTATCTGCATCTCCACGTAAAAACGGGAGCGATCATCGTCGTCGGCCAGGAACCGGAACTCCTCCTCGTTGCCGGTTCGAATACGTGAAATATACTTGGGAAGCTGGTGGGTTTTTTCTTTGTGCTGGTCGAGGTAGTGATACAATGGGCACCCGTAGCGGGTGACGCCGCCGGCCAGCTTTTCCAACCGCGACAAAGCTTCCACGATCCGATCTACCTTTGCCCCGGAAAATTTATGCCCGTCACGCAAGCGAACCAATGTTACATCCTCCGAACCCAGTTCCAGCAGAATGCGATTAAGCTCCTCGTCATTATCGATGTATTGCTCCCGGCGGCGGCGCTTGATCTTGTAGAGGGGCGGCTGGGCGATATAAACGTAGCCACTCTCAATCAATCCCTTCATCTGGCGAAAGAGAAATGTCAGCAGTAACGTGCTGATGTGGGAGCCGTCCACATCCGCATCGCACATCAGGACGATTTTGTGATAACGCGCTTTTTCCACATCGAAAGCCCCGTCCCCCTCGTGCCCGATGCCGGTTCCGCAAGCCGTGATGATGGTGCGAATTTCCGTATTGTTGAGAACTTTGTCGATACGAGCCTTTTCTACGTTGATGAGCTTTCCCCGGATGGGTAGAATGGCTTGGTAACGCCGGTCGCGTCCCTGCTTGGCCGACCCCCCGGCGGATTGCCCCTCCACGATGAACAGCTCACATAGTGTCGGGTCTTTCTCTGAACAATCGGCCAGTTTTCCCGGTAATCCCCCGGAGGACATGGCGCTTTTACGAACGGTTTCCCGGGCTTTGCGCGCCGCCTCACGCGCTCGTGAGGCATTGAGGCTTTTTTCGATTATTTTCTTGGCCACCGACGGAGTTGTTTCGAAAAAATATTTCAATTGCTCGCCCACGATCTTCTGCACGATGCCATCCACTTCCCGGTTGGAGAGCTTGGTTTTGGTCTGCCCCTCGAAGCGAGGCTCCGGCACTTTGACCGAAAGGACAGCCGTGAGACCCTCGCGCACATCGTCGCCGCTCAGGGAGGGCTCCTTTTCTTTAACCAGATTGTTGGCTTTGGCGTAATTGTTGACGACGCGGGTTAAGGCGGTGCGAAAACCGGAAAGGTGGGTGCCGCCCTCAATATTATGGATGCTGTTGGCATAGGCGTAAATCTGGTCATTGTAGCTGTCGTTGTATTGCATGGCCACATCCAGTTCGATCTCCGCATCGCTGCTCTCATCCTCCGTGGGGGCTTTTCCCGTTAAACAAATCGGTTGGGGATGAACCGCTGTTTTAGCCCGGTTGAGAAAGATCACATATTCCTTGATCCCCTCCTCGAACTTGAATTGCTCGCTTTTGTTGGTTCTTTCGTCCACCAGTTCGATGGAGACTCCTGGGTTGAGAAACGCCAGCTCTCGCATCCGCTTGGCCAAAATGTCGTATTGAAAATCCCGAACCAGTTGGAAAATCTCGGGATCCGGCATGAACGTTATTTTGGTTCCGGTTTTTTTCGTCGTCCCGATGACCTTTAGAGGGCTCGTCGTTTTTCCCTGATTGAAACCTATATGATGGACCTTGCCATCCCGGCTGACTTCCGCCTCGAAACACTCCGATACCGCATTGACGCATTTGGCGCCCACCCCATGCAAACCCCCGGAGACCTGATAGGCCCCTTTGCCGAATTTACCACCGGCATGAAGGTTAGTCAAAACCAGTTCCACGGCCGGCATTTTGTGTTTGGGGTGGATATCCACCGGGATGCCCCGGCCATCATCCTCGATCGAGCAGGAACCGTCCAGATGGACCGCCACCCTGATCAGGCTGCAATACCCCGCCAAAGCCTCGTCCACGGAGTTGTCCACGATCTCGAACACACAATGATGGAGGCCCCGTTCATTGGTATCGCCGATATACATGTCGGGCCGCTTGCGCACCCCCTCCAACCCCTCCAGTTTTTGGATTTTGGAAGCATCGTAGGTGGAACCGTCGGCCTTTTTCTTACTTGTTGATCTTGAAGTACTTATATTTTCTGACATGAAGATTTTTTAGGTAAATTTTATTGGAAATTGATAAACTGAAATCCTCAGGAATTTCTAGACTAAAAGCAACCCCATAAGACCGAAAAAACGACTTATTTTTGTCTCTTTTTCCAACTATTTCCGCAGCCGGAACATTTTCCTGTGTTAATGTCCTCTTTTCGAAATGTTAAACCCCACAAAACCCACCTTCGACCACAAATAATACCTGAGTAATCATTAGAACCATTTGCAAATTCGCAGATGAATAAAGTTTGAAGCGCCACGGTGGCAGGTGCCAGGTGGCTTTGCAGCAGCAAATTTGAAATAGGTATTAACGTTTAGGTTCGGAAGAGCACCTGCTCCCGCTGGAACCACCAGTTGCATAGGGCCAATAAAGCACCTGCAATTATTGTGGTTGAAGCAAATATTACAGCCAACATTCCCAAATCCATTGTTCCTTTGAATATTTCTTTTATGGCCAGAGACACATTGGTGATAGGAACGGAAGCCCACACCCAATCCAGTTTCACACCTGGCAATAACGACAGAATTAATGGAAGGATAATGATCATCGCCAATGGAGACATATAATTCTGTGCTTCTTTGAAGTTCCTGGCATAGATGGACACGCTTAGGAGCATGGAGGCAAAGATTGCTGCTATCGGAACCAGCATTAAAATCATTAACGACACATCAAACATCGTAATTGTGGAAAGTGCACTCATTAACTGTTCAATATCATTGTTTCCACCCGCAGCCAAACCCGAGATCATTGCCGGTCCAAACACGGTAGCCATTAATCCGAAACTGATTAATGACAAGAACACCGAAATAAATGAGGTTGTAAAAATCACCAGAAATTTGGCAAAGACGAGTTGAAATCTTGGTACTGGTGTTAGCAGCAATGTTTCCAGGGTGCCACGTTCTTTCTCTCCTACTCCCAGGTCGATTGCTGGATACATAGCTCCCGAGAAGCCGACAAGAATCAATATATATGGCAATAGACCACCTAGTTTTTCACCAAAGTTTTCCCGCTCATCAGCAGTCGATTTCCTGATTATTTTGATTGGTTTGTTAACCGCTATGCCCTGTTCTTCCGTCAGTCCCAAGTTTTTGTAACGCGTTTGCGTTTCTGCTTTTACCAACGCTTCCAGAGTGTTTTTAACTCGGCGATACAAAATTGAGCTGGTCGATGCAGAGTCGTTATAGAGCATTTCGATTTCTGCGCTTAGCCCCTGAGCCATCTTACTTTTTGTGTCTTCCGGAATTACAATAGCAAAACGTATTTTGCCCTCATTAATCAGTTCTTCTGCATCGTCATTGGCATTGATCTCCACAAATTTGAATTTCTTATTCTGTTTAAGCTCTTCCGCCAATTGAGCATAATGTCCGCTGCCAATGATGGAGTATTTTAGATCTTCATCGACGGATTTCTTTACAATCCTGGTACCCAATGAAATAAAACCGAACATAATCACTGGCATTATTAACGTAGGCAAAAGAATTGTAAAAATCAGAGTCTTTTTATCACGTGTTAGCTCAAGCAACTCCTTGAAGTAAACTTTTAACATTTTAAGCCACTTCCTTATTTTCGACTAATTGAATGAACACATCGTATAGTTTTCCGCTCTTATTCAAGGCTTTAAACTCATCCAGGAAACCATTAAACTTGGTCACCCCGTCATTAATTAGCACAACTTTGTCGCAAAGTTTTTCGACTTCATGCAGATGATGGGTAGAAAATACTACTGGCACTTTACTGCCTTTATAAGATTCAATGAAGTCGAGAATCGTCTTTGCCGAAATCACATCCAAACCGGTGGTCGGTTCATCCAGGACAATTACTTCTGGTTGATGAATGACGGTTCGCGCAATATTAGCGCGTTGTTTCATACCTGTTGATAGAGAAACCGCTTTTTTATCGGCAAAACTATTAATGTCCAATAATTCGAATACTTTGTTCATTTCAATTTCCAGATTTTCTTCACTCATTCCGTGTAAACGACCAAAATACTGAATATTTTCTCTGACTGTGAGACGATGATAAAGACCAGTCGTAGCAGACAAAAAACCTATTCTTTTCCGCATTGCCAGGGGTTCGGCGACAACATCTTCCCCATTGATTGCAATTTGCCCGGAAGTCGGTTGCAATGCAGTTGATAACATTCGTAAGCACGTTGTCTTGCCGGCGCCATTCGGACCAAGTAAACCCAGCACTTGTCCTGGATCGCAACTAAAACTGACGTCTTGAACCGCATTAAACCAACGCCCTTCTTCTCGAACGTCCAACAATTCCTTTGCCTTTTTCTTGTTCTCCTTGATGGTTTTATTATCAAGGCGGAACCGCTTCATTAAGTTTTTTACTTCGAGCATAGTCGGTTTCCTTTTTCACCGGCGTTAATCAATTAAATAGCAGAAACATCTAAAAAGTCACCTTTAATACGACCGGAGTGGAATTAAAACTACAGAATGTTCCCCTGCCTAACAAACGGTGAAGCTAAACCCTGAGTTGGCCAACAAAACCAACGAAGAGATCAACTGTGCAAGTGGATGCTCAGTAGAAAAACGCCCTACCCGTCTGTCAGCCTAAAACGGATTTATAAATCAGCAGAGCAAACTGCTAAAATCCTCCAAATGACCGGAAAATCCGCCTGCAACGCCCTTGTTAATGACGGCCACCGCATCGTGTGAATGCAGCGATTCCAGGTGAGCGCAAGCGATCTGGAAATCCGCGATGCGATCGTCGGCCTGGAGCTGCTCGTAAACCAGGCGTACGGCATCCTCCACAAATTTGGGCTGTTCCCCGTTCAATTCGGCGAAGGCCTGTTCGTCCTCCCGGCGGACCATGACCTGGGTTTCCGTGGGCAGGGCCTTTCCGCAATGGCGCTGTAAGTCCTCAATTGACAGTAATGCCCCTGGCCGCACTTCGACGCTCAGGCGAGCCTTGCTGCGCTGTGAATGCGGGATGGCATAGGCATTTCGCGTATTCCGCGAATGTTCCGCCAGCTCGGCGGAAGAAGGACAGGCCGAGGAATAAACAAAATCAAAATGGATGCGCTTGCGGAAACGATCCAAGTCATCTACAATCCCCTCATAAGCCACCTTGTAGTACTGGTAGCCCTCCAGGCCGCTGCGGAGGCTTTTTTGCAACATGGGGTAAGAAAACGAAAGCCGGATGCGGGCCCGGCTGCTGCCCAGGTCTGCTTTGTAGCGAAGGAGAATCTCCTCAAGCAGTTCCAGGGTGAATATGCGATCCTTGAAATTGTAAAAAGTCCGCATGATGCGCGACATATTGATTCCCTTTGCTTCCGCCGCCACAGACACCGTCCCGGCCACCGATACCTCAATATCCAAAGTCTCGTTTTTCTCCGTAAGGATTCTTAGAGGAAGCCGAAAGTTCGAAATACCGGTCTGCAAAATGGGCACACTTGCCCCGCGGATTTCCGCCGCAGGAGCATTCTGTACATCAGGGAGGCTCCTTCGGTATTCCTCGCCGGAAGTTGTCCCCTCAGGCAATTCAGATATTAACTCGCCGGTCGCAGTGACCGCCAACGGACTCTTTTGTGGGTCTTTCATAAAATCATTTGATATTATACAAATATGACGTGGAAGTAACTGAATAATTTCAAAAAAGCAAGTATTGGAATGGCAAACGAATCGCGGTTGTCTCAAGTTTTTGAAACAATCTTTTTCCAAATGAAGCCTTTTTTACCTCATCTGTAAATGAATGTGTGGCACGGAAACTTGCAGCTCACAAGCCGGATTCAATTTTGAGATAATAGAACGAATCTATTCTTCCGGCAACCCCGAAATTATTTTACCAATAATCAAGCTCAAGTCAGGCCTCTTTTGCTGGTTTGGATGAATTCGACGATTTTTTTTGCAACTGCCGACTTAGAGTATTCTACGGCAGTGAGCTTTTGAAGGGCTTGAGATCGATTTAATCCGCTGCGGTAGAGTAACTTAAATACCGAACGCGCCTGTCGAATCTCCTCTTCCGAATAGCCATTGCGCTCCATGCCGATTGTATTGATGGCGCGAATTTTTGCCGGGTTGCCGTCGGCTATCATAAACGGAGGGACATCCTGCACCACCTTGGCGCAGCCGCCCAGAAAAGCATTGCGTCCGATGTGGCAAAATTGGTGAATGGCTGTCAACCCGCCAATGATGACATGATCATCAATCGTGACGTGGCCGGCCAGGGTGGCAACGTTGCTCATCACGACATGATTGCCGACCCGGCACTCGTGAGCAATGTGGGTGTAGGCCAAAAAGAAGTTATCGCTGCCCACTACGGTGCAATTTTCCTCCGTGGTTGCCGTGTGCACGGTGCAATACTCCCGGAAGATGTTGCGGTCTCCTATCTTTAAGGGAGGATGACCGCCGCCGAATTTCAGGTCCTGCGACTTCCCCCCGATGGCCGCATAGGGAAATATTTCACATTCCCTTCCCAGTGAACTGTTGCCCTCCACCGCTGCGTGATGATGGACCACCGTCGAGGAACCGATACATACGCGAGACCCGATATAGGCAAATGGCCCCACTGAAACGCCATCATCAAGTTCAGCGCCTTTTTCTACCAGAGCGGTTGGGTGGATTGTGGTAGCCAACTTCTTGAGGATCGATTCTGTTTTTAGGAATTAATTGAAAACACCGGCAAGGGCAGTCATCCAATGGTTAATCTTCATCGGCGGCATCCATTATGGTGAACATGAGGTTCGCGGAGGAAACCACCTGCCCTCCAACCTCGCAAGAGCAGGTTGCAGCAGCAATTTTATTAGCCCTTATTTTGGTAATTTTGACCTTTATCACTATTTGATCTCCCGGTTGGACCGTGCGGCGAAATTTTACCTTATCGCAACTCATAAAGAAGGCCACCTTCCCTTCGCTCGCTACACGGCGCAGCATGAGCACACCAGCCGCCTGGGCCATGGCTTCGATTTGCAATACGCCGGGCATCACTGGGCGGCCGGGGAAGTGTCCCTGAAAATAAGGCTCATTGAAGGTTACATTTTTCAATGCTGTCAGTTCGTCCTCATTTATAATTTCGACCACCCTGTCGATCAGCAGAAACGGATACCGATGCGGCAGAACGTCCATCACCCGCCGGATATCCAGAGCTGTCTCATCTCCCGAGACATAGGTTTGCATTTCTTGTTTTTGCTTCTTCTTTCCTTTTGCCAGGGCTCCGGGTTTTTTCCCGTTGTGGCGGTCGAGAATCGCCGCTGTCAGCTTTGAGTTAAGCGAATGCCCGGGACGGACCGCCACAATATGGGCTTTCAGCGGGATACCCAAAAGGCACAAATCGCCAATAATATCCAGGATCTTGTGCCGCACAAATTCGTCTTTGAAGCGAAGCGGTTCTTTGGAGAGGATCTTGTCTCCTTTGATCACAATGGCGGAGTCGAGGCTACCGCCGCGAATCTTCCCCCGATTGATGAGTTCCTCGATGTCTTCGTAAATCGTAAAGGTGCGAGCCGGGCCGATTTCGCGGCAATAGGTGTCCGGATCGATATCCAATGAGAGGTGCTGGGTGTGAATCCCCCGATCATCGGTGGAGGTGCAGGTAATCTTCAGGCCATCGTATGGAAGAGCCACCAAGGAACGGTTGCCTTCGCTGACCGAAAGAGGTTCCTCCAGTTCCAGGTAGAGCCGTTCCTTATCCAGCTCGACCGGTTCCGCCTCCTTTAACAGATCGACGAAAGGCCGGGCCGATCCGTCCAGGATGGGCGGTTCCGCTCCATCCAGTTCGATGGCCACATTATCCACACCAATTCCATTCAAGGCGCTCAGGACATGCTCCACGGTCAGCAAACTGGCGTGACCGGAGGCCATTCCGGTATTGCGGAAAAGATCCGTTACGAGGTCCACCCTGGGCTGAATTTCCGGTTTGCCATAGAGGTCGATTCTTCGAAAAACAACCCCATGGTCGGCAGGGGCCGGTTTAAAGGTGAGGCGCACCTCCTCCCCTGAATGGAGACCTTTGCCTTTGATGGAGGCTTCGCGCAAAATGGAACGTTGTTTCATAAAAACGGTTGAAAATCAGAGACTAGGTCTCGGGTCCCGATTGTAAAGAGCGTAAATTCCCCCTGGAGAATATTGACAGCGGAACAAGGAACCCCATATTGAGCGGTTTTTCAGGTTTTTTTCATTTCAAATGGCTTCTCCCACAGATCTTCGCAAAGGCAGGGTGATCAATTACAACGGCGCTCCGCATTTAGTGCTGGAGATGCTCCATCGCACCCAGGGCCGCCAGGCCGGATTCGTCCAGAGCACCTTGCGAAACATTCGCACCAACTCCACCACCACGACCAAGTTCCGCAGCACCGATAGTGTGGAGATTCTCACCACCGACACCCAGAAGCTGGAATACAGCTATAGCGACCGCGAAGGCTGCCATTTTCTGCATCCGGAGACCTACGAGGACAGCATACTGGAGGAAAACTTGGTAAAAGACGCCCGTAAATTTCTCTCTGAAGGCAACGCCTACGACGTATTATTTGTGGAAGACGAGGCCGTCCAGATACAACTGCCCTCCTCGGTGGAACTGGAAGTGGTCGAAGCGCCCCCGGCGGTCCGGGGGGATACCTCGGGTGCAGTCCTCAAACCCGTCACCGTGAAAACCGGGTTTGTCGTACAGACCCCCCTCTTCATCAAAACCGGCGACACCATACGGGTAAGCACCGCCGACAGCTCCTACCTCGGTCGCGCCTGATTGATCGACCGACAGGCAGAGGCCATGACTACATGACCCTTGGTTTTCAGGGTGGGCCGGTTGCTTACTCCGCCACCGCGATGGGTTTGCCCATGTAGGCTTCCGCCCGGGTGAGGCTTTGCAGGTCGTCCACGTCTTCCAGGGTGGGGAGGATCTTAACCGTCAAGCCTTCCTCCTTGACGCGTTCCAGGGTTACGGGAAAGACCGTTTCGGTGCTCCAGGCGATGTCTTCGAAAAGCCGCGCATGCGGCCGGTTCAATCCCAGCAGGTAGTAGCCGCCGTCAACCGCCGGGCCGATGACGACTTCGTGATTCTCCAATTCACGGGCCGTTTTCTCAATCAATTGCGGGGTCACGTAAGGGCAATCGCCGCCCAAGAGGATTACGGAGGAAGCTCCCCGCCTGAAGGCGCCTGCGGTGGCTCGGGCCATGCGGTGGCCAAGATCGCCTTCGGGCTGTGGGAAATAGGGATGGTCGGGGCCGAGCCAGGAATGCATGAGATCCTCATCCTCGGCTGGAGTGAAATGAATCTCGAAGGGCCAGCAGGAAGCCAGGTTGTCGAAGAGGTGTTCGACCATGGACCGATAGGCGGCCAGGGCCCGCACTTCGCCGATATCCTCGGCCAGCCGGGTTTTCACCCGTCCGACGATAGGCGCCTTGAGAATAAAAAGTAATCTGGGTTTGGGCATTTTTGAGGGGTTTATTTAAAGGCAGGAGATTCAGGGCTGTAAAATAATAGACTGAGAGTGAGCGCAAATCGTTTATAAACAAAGATCAACGGGAACCATAATTATTCCCTCCACTTTAAATTCAGTCGGTCCTGAGGTAACATCCTTTCAGGTATTCGCTTTCCGGCATGGTCAATAACACCGGGTGATCCGGAGGCTGACCAGTCTGTGCAATTACCTCCACCCGGCGGCCGGAATCCGCTGCGGCCTGCCGCAAAACCTCCATAAACAGTGCCCGGTCAACATGCCGGGAGCAGGAATAAGTGGCCAGAGTGCCGCCCGATTCGAGCATTCGCAGAGCCCGCAGGTTGATCTCCTTGTAACCACGCAAGGCCCCCTCGACAGCCTTCCGGTTGCGGGCGAAAGAGGGGGGATCGAGTATTATGAGACCATACTTTTGCTTCCGGTGGCTGGAAAAATAGTCGAACATGTTGTCCTCTACAAATTCAATTTCGAGGCCGTTGCGCTGGGCATTTTTTCGCGCCAGACCGACACATTCCTCCGAAATTTCAACTGCGGTAACGGAAGCCGCACCTGCCTTGGCGCAATGAAGAGCGAATGAGCCTTGATTGGAAAAGCCATCGAGCACCCGGCGGCCATCGGCAAAGGCAGCCACTTTGGCATGCTCCTCTCTTTGGTCCAGATAGAAGCCCGTTTTTTGGCCCGTTTGCAGATCGAGGGTGTATTCCACTCCATCGATGGAAAACCACCTGGGCGGCAAATCGCGACCGTTCGCTGTTCTCACGTCCAAAGGAAGTCCCTCGTGCTGGCGGGAGGGGGCATCGTTACGGAATAAAATTGCTTCGGGTTTGAGCAATTCTTCCAGGATTTCACAGATCACTTGCTGCCTTTGGTCCACTGCCAGGGTAAGGGCCTGAGTCACCAGAACATTGTCGAACTGGTCCACAACCAGACCGGGAAGATTGTCGGCCTCCGACCAAACGAGTCGGCGGAATGGACCTTGGGCACGTCGGTTAACCGCTTTTTGAATCGCCCATTCCAGAAATTTCCGGTCGAAAACAGCCCTCGTGTCCCGGCTGAATCGCCGCCAGACGATTTGCGAACGGCTATTGTAAATGCCGACCCCCAGAAAGTGTCCTCGAGCATCTTTCAGGACCACGGAATCGCCGTCGAGTTTCGGATTGGGTTTGGAGCGAATTTCACCGGCAAAGACCCAGGGATGCCCCTGAAGAACACGGGCTCGCAGGCCATTTTTTAAAGTAATTTGCGAAAGTTCCTTCATAAATCTGTATATTTGAGAAGTGGGATCAGATGGCTTTACGATGAAGCCAAAGGGCGAGTAAAAACATTGCCCCAATAGGCAGCCAGGCCGCCGCCCAGGAAGCGAGAACCTCTCGTTCTCCCATGATTGTGCAGAGGGTGGAACCGAGGTAATAAGCGAAAAACAGTCCGAACGATTTTGAGACGCCGATCATCGGGTTGACCCGCACGCCGGATACAGCGAAAGGAATTGCCAGGCCAACCACGATCAAGGCGCTGAAAGGATTGGCCAATATTCCATTGTAGCGTACTTCGTAAGCCCGCACACGGGGATCCTCGCCAACCGAAAGTTTATCCAGAACCCGCTTCAATTCCAAAAAAGAGAGATCCTTGGGCCGTTTCTCGAGGGCTTTCATCAGGTTGGGGTCTTCCTTGAAGGAAGGCATGATTTTTTTATCGAATGGCAACGACCGCACCGGATCGAAGCCATCTTCCCCAAAGGTGATCTCCCTCCCTTTGTGAAATACCCAATACCCATCAAAGTCATCGTAATAGCCATCGCCAGCCATCAACCGGGTGGTTTCACGGTTTCCCTTGTCAAAGGTTGAAATTGTAATGCCGAATCCCTGGTAGGAGTATTCGCTGAAGCTGTTCATGAACCACAGTCGTCTCTCCTTGCGGTTGTAAAAGGCAAGGTTTTGGAGAATCCCGACTTCTTCCTCCGGTCGTTCTGACAACTGGTTGGCGAATTCCAGGTTTTCCCGAAGAAGGCGGGACTGCTCGACCGACCAGGGAACCAGGTGTGCGTTGAGGTAAAGCAACAGACCGGTTAGGGCCAAGCCCGCCGCCCAGAGCGTCCGGGTAATGCGCAAAAGGCTCATACCGCAGGATTGCAAGGCGTTGATCTCGTTTCCACGATGAAGTCCGCCCAGGCTCATGAGGATGGAAATCATCAAAGCGAGCGGCATAACGGTGGGAAGAAAACTCGGCACAAGCAACATGTAATAGCGGCCGATCTCCCTTGGACCGGCTCCGAAGCCAAGCAGATCGGGCAGATCGTCATAAAGATCTTCCAGCAGGAGCAACCCAAGAGTCACCCCCATGGCAAGGGCGAAGGCTTTCAGCCATTCACCGAAGATGTGGCGGTCGATCAGGTTCACTGGCGCAAATAAATAAAATACTTTTCCGGCGGGAGATGGTGTCGGGACCCGTTAATGAATTCACACAGGCGGGAGGAGTAATACGAGCAAAATGGGAAAACTGGCGAGGCAATTTTTTGCTGGCCAAGAACACCTTGGCCGTTTGAATGACCCGAGCATGGCAAGACCAAAGGAGTCCTGGAATTCTCGCATTGGAGTCATTCTGGCGGTTTCGGGCAGCGCGGTGGGTCTGGGAAATTTTTTGCGCTTCCCCGGCCAGGCGGCACAATACGGCGGCGGGGCTTTCATGCTGGCCTATTTTGTCGCTTTTCTCCTCATTGGCCTGCCCATTTGCTGGGCGGAGTGGACGATGGGCCGGCGGGCCGGTCAACATGGATTCAATTCCTGCCCCGGCATTTTTGCCTATATCACCCGGCACCCCGTCGGCATGTATCTGGGCGCCATCGGAATTGTCATTCCGGTGGTAGTTTACATGTATTACGTTTACATTGAAGCCTGGTGTCTGGGGTATTCGGTCAACTTCCTTCGAGGGGAAATGGCTTTCCCCACCGCCGGTGACGCAGGCGCTTTTTGGGAAAAGTTTATCGGCAACTCTGAAAACGGCGCAGCGGTGGGCTTTGGTCTGAAAGAAGTGGGCATTTACTTGTTGGTCGCATTCGTCCTAAATTTTTATCTGATCTATCGAGGTCTGGCCAAGGGGATTGAGCTTTTTTGCAAGTTTGCCATGCCCACCCTCATTGTCCTCGCAATGGTCGTCCTGGTGCGCGTCCTCACTCTTGGGTCGCCCGATGAGACCAATCCCCACAACAGTGTGGCCAATGGGTTGGGCTTTATGTGGAACCCTTCCAAAGTCATGGTCCAGGAAGCAGAGGAGGGGACCTATGGAAGCCGCCGATGGGTCAACATTGAGGAATTGGTCGGAGCCGACCTGATTGCCGCCAAGAGAGCCGAGATGGATGGATCGGAAACCCGGCGGGTGGTCACCATCACGGTCTGGCAGCAATTGCGGAACCCGCAATTGTGGTTGGCCGCGGCAGGCCAGATTTTCTTTTCTCTTTCGGTCGGATTCGGCATTTTGATGACTTATTCCAGCTACCTTTCAAAATCGGACGATGTGGTCCTCAGCGGGCTGGCCGCCACCAGCACCAACGAATTTTGCGAAGTGGGACTCGGTGGGCTCATCACGGTACCGGCGGGCTTTGCCTTTTTAGGCGTGGCGGGGGTAGCAGGTCAGGGAACTTTCGCCCTTGGCTTCAAGGTACTGCCGATGGTTTTTTCCAATATGCCGGCAGGGCAGTTTTTCGGATTTCTCTTTTTCTTTTTGCTCTTTCTGGCCGCGGTCACCAGTTCACTTTCGATGGTTCAGCCGGGAATTGCATTTCTGGAGGAAACCATGGAGATCAACCGCAAACAATCCGTGGCCATACTGGGGGTGATCACGGCTTTTGGCACGGGATTCGTGGTTTATTTCAGCAAAGATTCCAAAGCTCTGGATACCTTCGATTTCTGGGTCGGCACATTTCTGATTTTTATCCTGGCCACCATTCAAATCATAACATTTGCCTGGGTCTTGGGCCTGGACGAGGGCTTCAAGGAAGCCCATCAGGGAGCCGCCATCCGAATCCCCCGGATTTACCGGGTAATCATGAAATACATCTGCCCTTTGTTTTTGATCACCGTTTTTCTTCTCTGGGTTGTCGTCAATGTTTTCGGCTACAGTTTTGAAACCGGTGAGACCAATGTAAGCGGGTACATAATGGATTTGGTAGGAAAAGATTCCAATATAGTGGCACAAATGTCGATTGGCCTAATAGTTATATTAGGCGTATTTGTTGCGCTGGTCATTTCACGGGTTAAGCGTTATAACGATCTGGTTTTCAAACCGAAAGGAATGCCAATCGCCGATTGATTGAAGATTGGGAGGTAAAACAAAACAATGACTGCGGGAGGTTGGATTATTTTACTGGTTTCGGTGAGTTTGGTAACGTCGCTTTTTATCTGGTGCGTCTATAAGGTTTTTTCCATTCCTGGTGAAACCGAACACCTGCATGGAGTCGAGTTTCAAACCCCCGACGAAAAAACCGAAGAGGATTAGATTCACCTGACTCCTTCCCCTTGCATAACCATGGGGCGGATTCGAACTTATCGATATTTTCTCAGCTCTCCAGGGGTACGGCGATGCGTTTGCCTCCCCGATGGTAGTGGAGATGGGTGAACCCTTTTTCTTTCAGCAGAGGGAGGACGATTTCGTAAAACTGGCCGACGCTTTGGGGGTTGTGAGAGTCGGACCCTATGGTGAGGTTGACTCCCATTTCGGAGGCCCAATCAAGGATGACCGGGTCGGGGTGGACCTGGGCGCACTCTTTGATAAAACCGCTGGTGTTGATTTCCATGCAGATGTCCGTATCGACGACGGCTTGAAGAAAATTCCGGATGCTCTCTTCGTGTTCCTTGGGATCGAAGTGGGAAACGGTTCCGTATATACGGATAACATCGGGATGGGAAATACTGTGGTAGCGGCCTGAGTGGACTCCTGTCGCCAAGTCCTGAAAATAGGTTTCCACTTTCTCGAAATCCGTTCCGGCTCCGACCAATCGAAGCCGCTCTTTGTAGAGGGAAGTAAAATGGTGGAGTGAACCGAGGATGAAATCAAAATCGTTACCTTGGAGAATTCTGTCCATGAGGGCCATAATCCGCTCATCGGGAAAGATTTCCGCCTCGATGCCGCAAAGGACTTCCACCCCGAGCTTATCCCCGGTTTTTCTAGCCTTATCGACAATTTGAAAATATTGGGGTAGCTGCATTTCCTTCATGCGGATGCCGTAATTGCCGAATCCGCCCATATCCATAGGGATGTGACAGGTGAAAGTCACCAGTTGAAGACGTTTTCTGGCCGCCCACTCGACGTAATCGCTGGGGGTCCCTTGGGCATGCCCGCAAAGCCCGGTGTGCATGTGGCAATCGAAAATCATGGAGCAAGCCGCTCGATTTTCCAATTTTTCTCTTCGATCAGGGTATAGAGAAAACGGTCGTGCAGACGATTCTTCCGGCCCTGCCAAAATTCAATTGTCCTTGGAATCACCCTGTACCCTCCCCAAAATGAAGGCAGGGGAACTTCCCCTTGAGAGAACTTGCGTTTCATCTCCTGGTATTTCATTTCCAGTAAACCGCGGGTAGATATAACACTGCTCTGAGGGGAAGCCCACGCCCCCAGGCGGCTGTCGAATGGTCTTTTGAGGAAATACTTGAGCGATTCGGTGGTGGGGACTTTCTCGGCTTTTCCGGCGATGCGCACCTGCCGGTGGGAGGGCTGCCAGAACAAAAGCAATTCAACGTTGGGATTCTCGTCGATCTGACGGGCTTTGACGCTTTCGAAGTTGGTATAAAAGACGAAGCCTTTTTGATCGAATTTTTTCAGCAGAACCGTTCTGACGGTAGGAACCCCGTGGGCAGAGGCGGTTGCCAGGCTCATGGCGTGGGCATCGGGGATTTTCGCATCCCAGGCTTGCTTGAACCACAATTCAAACTGGTCCAACGGATTCGGTTGAAGATCCTTTCTACGCAATCCCGGCAAAATAAATTCCCTTTCTGGTTCCGTAATTTCCATCATCCCATAAATTGCATTTCACTCAAAGAATGCAATGCCTTTCAAACAGCTGCCCAGAATTTGGGACACCGGTTTATTCCGTAACTAAGTCTGAGGGATAATGATGCAATACATTCTTGCTAATTTTTTGAGCACTTGCAAACTTCTGAGATTCGATAGGCTTCCACTACTACAAAATGAACAGGAATTGCAAGCTGAACCCGGCGAACAATATTCTATTTCTGCAGCCACATCTATCACTCTAATGAGGTTATCAGAATTACCACGCTTACTGGGCCTTTGCTCAGGAATGTTTGTCCTCTGTTCCTCTTTTTGCCTTGCGCAGGAAGAAACCGCGTCACCGCAAGAGCCGGTCAAAATCAGTGAAAACGAAATTGACAATAATTTCGAGGACAAAACGGGCGCGCAGCAACCGGTTTTGTCGAGCGCTTCAAGAAAGACGGTCACCGTCGCCATCGCCGAGGACATTATTCCTTTTCAGTTCGTCGATGAAGATGGAGTTGCGCGGGGCTCATTGGTCGAATTCTGGAGACTTTGGTCGGCCGTAACGGGGATTGAAGTTGTATTCAAAAGCTCTACCTGGAATGGCTCGATCCAGATGGTCAAAAACGGTGAGGCCGACTTCCATGGCGGCCTATTTTACAGCGAAGCTCGCGACCAATTCCTCGACTACACCGAGCCGATCTTTACCGGAGATAATCACTTCTTTTTCCATCGAAGCATCTTTGGCCTGCAAAAGGTCGAGGACCTTGGTGGCTTTAAGGTCGGTATTCTGACCGGAGACTTCGCGGTCAATTATGTCCGGGAACGCCAGCCCGGAGCCACCGTTATCGAGTACGACAATTTTGAAGGTATGATAAACGGCGCCCGGAGCGGAGAAGTGCGCATACTTGTTGGCGACACCCTCCCGATTGTTTTTCAACTAGCTCAAAATGGCCTCTTGAAAGATTTTCGTTACCATCCGGAAAGTCCGATATTTGCGCGCGCCTTCCACACCGCATCAGCCGAGGGCAACAGCGAACTGGTCGAGGTTTTCAATCGGGGGATCGCCCTGATTCCGACCGAGCAGCGTTCCGCCATCACCGGGCGATGGACGGAACCGACCGAGGTGAAGGAGGACGATACCCTCGTGATTGCAGCGGCTCTGGATTCTCCGCCGCTCACAATGCTTAATGCTCAGGGAGATCCGGCAGGGCTGCTGATCGATGTCTGGAACCTCTGGTCGAAGAAGACCGGCCGCCGCGTGGAATTCAAATATGCCAACTGGAATGTGGCGTTGGGATATTTAAGGGATGGAAATGCGCAAATTCACTCTGGCCTCGATTTCTCGGAAGACCGTGACGCCTATATCGATTACTCCCAACCTTTTTATGGGCTCGATTATCGGCTATTCTATCCCTCCGACCTTGGCCCGGTGGGAGATTTGAGCGAACTCAACGGCTCCCGCGTAGGCGCGGTCAAAGGCACCATTCAGGAACTGTATCTGCGAGAGAATCTGCCACAGATTGAAACGGTTACGTATCTTGAGGGTTGGGAGATGATTGACGCCGCAATTGCCGGAGAAATCAGGGCCTTTGTGGATGCCGCTCCCGTCACGGAAGCCTTGCTCAGCCGCCGCGGTTTGTCCGGCGGCATCACTGCCGACACTCGAGTTCTCTTCAGTCAGGAATTATTGGCCGGAGTTGTCGAAGACGACAGTGAAACGCTCAAACTGGTGGATGAAGGTCTCAGCGCGATCAGTATAGATGAACTGCGGGAAATCGAGAATCGCTGGATAGCCGATCCCGAAAACCGTTATTTCGAAAAAACCGAGGGCTTGGTCAGACTCACCGGTGAAGAGCGCCAATGGCTGAAGGATCATAACACCCTCCTCGGTGGAGCCGACCCAGAATTCCCCCCCTATGATTTTTTCGATGCGGAAGACAATCACACCGGGGTTTCCTCGGACTATGTGAAGTTATTGGAAGAACGACTTGGTATTGATTTTCAAGTGGTTACCGGCCTGGCATGGACGGGTATACTGGAACAGGCCGAAAACCAAAGTCTGGATGTCGTCTACTGTATATCGAAAACGCCAAAAAGAGAGGAATACCTGAATTTCACCCGGCCTTATGCGAATTTCCCCATTGTAATTATAACCAGGGAGGATGAAAAATTTATCACCGGCCTGGCCGATCTTTCGGATTTACGTGTCGTAGCGGTTGAAGGCTATGCATCGCAGGAATCAGTTGAAAGCGATTTTCCCGACTTGAAATTGCAATCGGCGGCCACTGCGGAGGAGGCGTTGCGCTCGGTATCCACAGGAGCAGCCGACGCCTTTGTAGGCTCACTGGGTGTGACCAGTTATCTCCTTCAAAGGGAAGGTCTCACCAATCTTAAAGTGGCAGCGCCGACGCCTTACACTATCGAGCTGTCCTTTGCCGTTCGAAAAGACTGGCCGGAACTGCTCTCAATCCTGGACAAAGGACTGGCTTCGATTTCAAGGGAACAGCGGGATGAAATCTACCGCAAATGGATCAGTGTGCGCTTCGATACGCAAACGGATGTGGGCCAACTGTGGCGGGTGGGCCTTCAAGTTGGTGGAGTGGCTGCCGTAATTTTGGTCATCGCCATGGTCTGGACCTTGCAAATGCGGCGCAAGGAAAGAACTATCCGGGAATCGGAGGAAGCCCTTAAAACGGTCTTCAATTCGGTTTATGACGCCGTCTTTATCCATGCCGTGGACGGGCGTGTCATCGATGTAAACGACAAGATGCTGGAGATTTACCAGGTGACCCGCGAAGAGGCGGTCCAATACAGTATTTCCCGCCATTACTCGGCCCGGGAGAGCTCCTCAGAAATCCTGGAATCCCTTTGGCTCGAAGTCATGGAGGGCAAAGTTCACCGCCTGGAGTGGAAAGCGCGGCGGCCCAAGGACGGCCATGTTTTCGATGCCGAAATCGTGCTCCGGAAAATCGAATACAAGGACCAGCCGGCCATCCTCGCCTGTGTCCGCGACATCACCGAATTTAAACAAGCCGAAACGGAATTGAAAAAGGCCAAGCAACGGGCCGAGGCAGCCAACCAGGCCAAAAGTCTCTTCCTTGCAAATATGAGCCACGAAATTCGCACTCCCATGAACGCCATACTGGGATTCAGTGGGCTTTTGCAAAGGGACATCAAAGACTCCAAACAGAAACGCTTTTTGGAATCGATCGCATCCAGTGGCCGAACGCTTCTAAGCCTTATCAACGATTTGCTTGATCTTTCCAAGATTGAAGCGGGTAAACTTATTCTCGAACCCGAACCGGTCAATATTTCCGCTCTCTTCCGGGATATTGGTCATGTATTCGAGATTAAAACACAGGAAAAGGGTCTCGATTTGCGGGTGGAGATAGACCCCAACCTGCCGGAGTCTATTCTGCTGGACGAAGTTCGCATGCGTCAGGTGCTATTCAATCTTGTCGGAAACGCTGTTAAATTTACACCCAAAGGTCACATCAATCTATCCGCCGAGCGTTTCGACTCACAGGAGGAGGGAGAAACTTTTGACCTCCTTTTCTCGATTCAGGACTCCGGCGTTGGAATTCCCAAAAAAGATCAGAAACGCATCTTCGAAGCATTCGAGCAGCAAAGCGGGCAACGCACCCGCCAGTTCGAGGGTTCCGGACTGGGGCTCGCCATCACCAGACGCCTCGTTGAAATGATGGGCGGTGAAATCACTGTTGAAAGTGAGCCCGGCAAGGGCAGCCGGTTTACCGTGCTGCTAAAACAAATTGAACCCGCTGCCGTGGTCGAGGCCCGCGCTGAACAGCCATCGCAATCGGATTACATCGTGCGTTTTGAGCCCTCGAAAATCCTCGTGGTAGAAGATAACGTCATGAATCGTTCCTTGATATATGAATACTTGAGCGATTCCGGTCTTGAGGTAATCGAAGCTGAAAATGGCGAAGTGGCCCTCGAAATGACTCGGGCACATCGGCCCAACCTTATTCTGCTCGACCTTAATATGCCCATAATGGACGGTCGCGAGGCAGCCGCTCAGATTCGTGGAGACCCCGATATCGCGGACATCCCGATCGTTGTTCTGACCGCCTCTTCGCAAGCGGGCGAAGAAAATTTAACGACAAAATTGGACCTGCAAGGCTTCCTCATGAAACCGATTACCAAGGAGCACCTGATCGAACATTTGCGGCAGATCCTCCCTCATCACATCAGCAAAACAGTACCCGCCGAGATGGATGGGGATGGCGATGCTCCATTCTTAGAGGCGGTTGACGAAGAGGTTCCCATAATGTCCGAAGCGGAGCGGTTACGTCTTCCGCAATTATTGGATATTCTGGAGGACAGTCTCATGCCCGAGTTCGAGCGGGCGAGCAAACGCTCTCGCCTTGGGCCGATTAAGGAACTCTCACAAAAGATCGATCGGCTGGCACAAGATTTCAAGGTGCCCGAAGTCATGAAATATGCCACCAAACTCAAGCTCGCGGTGGAAAGCTTCGATGTCGATCAGATGAGCCAGGCCCTGTCCGAGTTCCCGCGAATGGTGGAGTTTTTGCGCGAATCTACCGAAGAGAAAGCTCAAAGTTAGCTTCTTAGACGCCCTCTTACAAATTCCACCCTAGAAAGATTCGATAATCGAGTATCTTCTCTGTCCCCGCACTAACGCCGTCGTAATTAAGGAAGCCCATTTTCAACTTGAAATAGAAGCGGGGACCGAAAGTTCTCGAATAAATGATATCAAGCTCCTTGCTTTTATCGACCGGGTGGGACGAATGGAGATCGGTGTGCAAGTAGAGAATATAGAGATTATTGTTGTTCCAGGCGTAATTGCTTTCCACATAGATTGATCGACTGCCTCCAAAAAAACCAGCGTCCGTTTCGACCATCGGTTCTTCGATTATCAAGCTGGGTTGGAAGGGGCTATGGATGTCGTTGTCAGCGCCGCCGCCGCCGACTATGAAAAAGCCCGGTTCGATACGGAAGTCTCCTTTTTGGAAATTCACGCCGCCCTGAAGTGCATCGGAGTGCAGATCAAAACCGACAAAATCCTCAAACCTGTCTATCCCGCGCTGTTGGATGTATTTGATTTTTATATCGGTCTTGAATTCGTCGGACTCAAAAACAGCGCCCACGATATTAAAGCCGAAGGTATTATACAGATCGTCTCCGTAGAAATCGTATAGAATCAATTCCGTTCCCTTGAATCCCGAATAGGTCACTTCGACAAATGGCATTCCATTGGTGGAATAAGGAACGCCCTCCACCTTTTCCACGGGATTGAAACCGTTGGCGGAAGGTCCGTTTGTTAAATCATCCCGGGAAGTCCAACTGCTGAATTTATCAATGAAACCAAGATCGACTTTCAGGTTTTCAGGGTTTTCAAAGTGTAATAGTATGGCCTCGTAAGATTGGTCTTTTTGGCGAATGTTGTAGGTGCCCGCAAAGGTGGTATGCAAAGCCTGGCGACCCACTTTAATGTATGAGTTCTGCCAACCCCAATCATCCAGAGTGAAGCGAATATAGGCTTTGTTCAGAATTGAGAAGTCCGAGTTGGATAGAATGTATGCGGGATCCTGGTTGCCGAAAGCCTGCCTGTCGCCGATGCTAAATAATTTCCAGCTATACATATACTCGCCGCCAAAAGAGAAGCCGTTAAATTCGGGACTTTCGTAATTGAAAGAAAATGCCGTTGACCCGGAATGCAGTTCAGTATCGCTGGCGCCACGATTTTCAAATCTGCGGCCCATTAACAAGGTCTGCACCCGGCCGGAAAGATCTCCATAGCCTTCCTTTTTTATGGTCTCGAAAATTGGCAAATTCCCTTCTGCCTTTAGCGCAGTTTCAGGTATTAGCGAAATCGCAAGAGCAATGAAAAGAGTTCGTATAGTAGTAGTAGTAGTAGATTGTATTTTCATAAAAATGAAAAGGTGTCATGCATCTTTATTTTTAGTAGATCCTATCTCAAAATCGATGATGTTGATGTTTGTAGCGCCACGGCGGCACAAATCCTTTGGACAGAGGCAGTTATGTGTTTGAGTGGCGTTCCGCCGGGGCAGCAGGGCTGCCAGCCCGGCAAGCCCCGTCGCGCCTTGCTCAAAACGCATAATTGCTCTCTGCATCAACATCATCGAATTTGAGATAGGTTCTAGTTAGCCCATGCAGTTAGAGCCACTTATCGAAAAATGTCCAGTCCTTGTCTGGCCCCCCAGTAAACATCCGGCCTCGCTGTTGGTTCAGGAACCATCTCCACCGTAGGAAATGCGGTAGATGACATGGGCAAAATCGTCGGACACGAGCATCGAACCATCGGGGAGAACCTCCACATCGACGGGGCGGCCCCAGGCTTTGTCACCCTGCAGCCAGCCTTCGGCGAAGGTTTCATAGCTGGCGGGCTTGTCGTTTTTCAATTTCACCACTGAAATTCGGTAGCCGATCTTTTCGTCCCTGTTCCAGGATCCGTGTTCGGCGAAAAATATCTGCCCCCGGTATTCCCGCGGGAACATTTTGCCGTTGTAAAAACGGAGCCCCAACGCAGCCACATGGGCCCCTAGTTCCTGTTCCGGGATCGTGATGTCGTAATTGACCGCGAGATGGCCGAACTCGGGATCGAAGACACTTTTGGCGTGACGATAGGGGTAGCCAAAATGCTGGCCAGGTTTTTTGGCGCGGTTCAATTCGTCTGGAGGTATGTCATTACCCAGATGGTCCCGCCCGTTTTCGGTAAACCAGAGGTGGCCGGTTTCCGGATGCCAGTCAAAACCGACCGTATTGCGGACACCGCGCGCAAAAATCTGCAAATCCGAGCCATCGGCCTTCATGCTCATGATGGTGGCGAAGGGGTCCCCCTCATTGCAAATATTACAGGGCGCTCCCACCGGCAAATAAAGACGCTCATCGGGACCGAACCGAATGAACTTCCAGCCATGGTGCTCCTTGTTGGGGAAGGTATCGTTGACGATCTCGTATGGGGGCGGATTGTGGAGGTCTTTCTCGATATCGGGAAACTTGATGACTCGGCTGACCTCGGCCACATAGAGGTCGCCATCGCGAAAAGCCACCCCATTGGGCAAATGCAAACCTTGTGCCAAAACAATTACTTCGTCTGCCTTGTAGTCGTTGTCTTTATCGACCACCGCGTAAACCTGGCCTTTGCCGATACGGCGGGAACCGACATAAAGAACGCCCGAGGGGCTGCGGGCAAGGGAGCGCGCATTGAGCACATTGTCCGCAAAAACCTCGATTTGGAACCCCTCCGGGAGCTTAATTTTGTCCAGGGGAAGACCGTCACCATAACCTTGCGGGAGAATTAAAAGGAGGAAAGTAGCCAGGAGGCCCGCCAAAAGGGGCCGGCAGCGTAGTTCAAAGAGGGTTTTTCTTATGCTGTTTCTCATTGCGTATAGTATAAGTCGTTATTGTCGTTGGCGCAAGTTTTTGATAACCTTGCCGTGGCAAAAAATAAAGCGATAATTTTGTTGGCGGTGAAATATCTGAAACTCGGGTTTCCGTAAATGGGTTTAATTTTATGGAACGTTGATGGCAAAAAATGCTCTATTCTGAATCATGGATGATGTCCAAAGGCTGGTAAAGGCGGCTCAGGGAGGCGACCAAAATGCCTTTGGCCAGATCGTGACAGCACATCATGAGAGGACATACCGGCTGATTTACAGGATTGTCAACAATGAGAGCGATGCCCAGGACCTGGCTCAGCAGACCTGGGTCAAAGCCTGGAATAAATTATCCGCCTTCAAAGGAAAATCGGCCTTTTCGACCTGGCTCTACCGCATCGCGGTGTTCACTGCCTGGGATTTTTTGCGGAAGAAAAAACGCCGGGCCGAGGTCTCCTTTTTCGAAAATCCGGAGGAAGGTCCCTTGACCAACCCCGCCCATCCACAAATCGCCCCGGAATCGCCGGTCGGCGCTCTGCGCCGAAAAGAAATCAGGGAACAATTTCAAATCGCTTTGAACTCAATTACTGAGAAGCAGCGCACCGTATTGGTTTTGCGGGAAATTGAAGGATTGTCATACAAGGAGATTGCTCATATCATGAAATGCAGAATCGGGACAGTCATGTCACGCATCCACAATGCCCGCCAATCCATACAAGCGAAGATGGAGGATTTTCGATGATGATTAAAAAACGAATATTTCCTTCCTTCTTCCGGTTCCTCTTTGTGGCTTTGTTTATGGGAATATCGCTTTGCGCTACTGAGGCTGAGGCAGCAAAGGTTTCCTTTCGGGGCATCATGATCCTGGCCTCCAATGAAAGCGGGCCGACGGACGGCCAACTGAAACGCTACGAGGGGAAACTGCGTCGTCTTTTCAAATTCAAGCAATACCGCCATTTCGGTCAGGGCGGCGCTTCCATAGAAATTCCGGGAAAAGCCTCCTTTTCCCTCGGTAATGGCTACCGCATGCAGATTGACGCATCACCGGCACAAAAAGATAAAATCCGCGCCGGTGTCCGCTGGGTAAAAGGTAAACGAAACCTCATCAACACCGTCCTCGTGATGCAAAAAGGAGCCCCCACCATCCTCGGCGGGCCCTCCCATGATAGCGCCAACCTCATCGTCATCCTGGAAGCCAATTGAACTGAAATCATCCCAACCAAAGCACCGACGGGAAAACATCCCGATGCTTTGCCAGGGCCGCAGCTTTTCTCAATTTTGCCATAGTAGATAAAACCGACACCCACCATGTCCCGCCAAGTGGGATAACCCCACATGTAGCATAATATTATGTCGGGCAAAGGAATGACTTGACGATGTGTTACAAATGTAATACGTTTTTATTCATGAATAAATCAGCAGTAGTACATGCTCGACTAGAGCCTCAAACCAAAAAACGTGCAGAGGTTATATTTGCAAAATTAGGAATGTCTCCTACGGAAGCCATTCGATTATTTTATGCACAAGTCTCTTTGCATAAGGGATTACCTTTTTCCGTTAAGATTCCCAATAAGCTGACCCAAAAAGTATTGAAGGAGAGTGGCGAAGGAAAGAATGTAGAAGAATTTGATTCTCTTGATGCGATGTATGATAGCTGGGAAGAATGAACCCTATAGTTTCAATCGCCTTCCCAAGTGTGGAGTGTTTATTATTTTCATTCAACATGTTATGAAATTTTTCTGGTGTTTCAAAAATCGCATTGAAAGTGTCGATGCCGACAAGCCCTGGGTGAGGCTAAAATCGACAAGCGCGAATAGCAACGTTGCAGTCCGCTACCGCTTGGTTACCTATGCTACTACGGTCCCGCGCCGGTTTGAAGGATGTCGTTTCACTCGGTATCAAACTGGGCCTTGCTCTTCATCACTTCTCGAGTTTTGAAACAATGGGATGAAGCGTTTGCAGCAAACTAAACAATTCTCCAGGGATATTAAAAGAGTTAAAAAAAGAGGTAAAGATTTGGAGAAATTAAAGAAAATCGTTTCTGCTCTGGCTCAAGAGAAGACATTAGATAAAAAGCATCGAGATCATGCCCTGATAGGAGAATGGAAAGGTTCCAGAGATTGTCATATTGAACCTGATTGGATTTTAATTTACACCATAAGTGTTGAAGTGTTAAAGTTGGAACGGACAGGAACACATCGTGACTTGTTCACCAAATAGAAATCCAATGTTCCAAATCATAGATTAAGACAAACCTCATTGCAAAACCCCTCAGAGCCGTAATCAAGTCATTTTGCCATAGTACATAAAACCGACA
>JAJFLV010000117.1 GCA_021772535.1 Opitutales bacterium
GATTGAGGATCTCCTGGACGGCCGGGGCTGTAATTTTTGTCCACATTGAGATGCCACTTGCCAAAATGGCCTGAAGTGTAGCCCGCTTTTTTAAGGGACTCTGGTATTGTTGTTGTATCAAGAGGAAGATTTTTCGCCCAATCGGGATTCTTGAGTATTCGGTCTTCATCCTTACCAGGGATATAGTCCGTTATGTGAAGGCGAGCCGGATACTGGCCTGTCATAATGCTGGCCCTGGTAGGAGAGCAAACCGGACAGGCCGCATAGGCGTCCGTAAAGCGCATCCCCTGACTGGCGAGACGGTCGATATTGGGCGTTTCGTAAAATGTGCTCCCATAACAACCGACTTGATGCCACCCCAGGTCGTCGGCCAGAATCAGGACGATATTGGGCTTGTTCGAATTTGATTCATGATGAGCCGCGTCGAGGGAATGATTTGCCGGATACATCATTCCCGAAAAAGTCAGGGCCGCGGTGCCCAGACTGAAGGTTTTTAAAAAAGACCGGCGGTCGGTTTTTTCCAATTTCGTCAGCCATACATTTTCCAATTCCTGGCGCATCATTTTCAATAACTTGAGGTTTTCAGATCGTCGATTCGAAAAACGCTTAATGGAACCTTGACATCCGATCCGGGCAAATCTTCTTCATCCAGGCCCGGATTTCCGGGATTTCCTTCAAGGTAAAGCCTGGGCACATGCCCCCGCCATGAACCAGTCCGAAATACGATTCTTTCTATGGTTTCGACCGGGTTGGCAAATTCCACATCGTTCCTCAGCCATTTGCCGTTGAGGGCTAAATCATAGGATTGTTTTTTGCAGTTGAAACGGATTTTTACCTCATGCCAAAGACCAGGACTGATAGGTAGTGGCCGTGGGTTTACCTTGTTGATGTCTAGGGAAAGCCAATCGGGGTCGATTCGCAGTCGCAAGGGCCGTTCGTTGTATTGATCCTGTAACTCGATCTCGAAAATGTTGTGCCCGAATTGCTCGGCCTGAACACGGAATTGAAGGACACCTTTAACACTTTCGGGAAAAGTGCGTTCCGCCAAGGCATAATCGTAAGGATCTTCGTCCCGGAACTCAAGATATTGGTGTGAGTTGTTGTCTCCGGATGACGCGATAGTAATCGGCGCCCACTGAGGAATATGCAGATTCCAGTATTCCAGGTCGGAGACTTGATTGATGGAATCAAAATTCTGATTGACATGCTGACCAACTGTTCCCGAAACAGGCAATCGTGTCCGGCTGACCCAAATGTCCTCCTTGTTCATGCTGAAGGTGTTCCACAGGTGCTGGCCAGGCGGATTGCCATTACCCTCTGCAATGCCGCGTATGTATTGAGGGCCGCGGTTTTTATGGATTCCCTGGTAGCGCATGGGAGGAACCTCGCTTTGCAGGCTTAGCATATTATCGAACTCATGGCCGTCGTCGCCGGTCATGACGACCAGCGGGTAGCGATTTCGGCGAGTGGCCGAATGGTTGTAAACCAGCGCGAAACGGCCGTCCTCCGTTGCCTGACCCCAAACTTTGGCGCCACAGGTCATGAGGGTCTTGGAAAGGGCAAATTGTGTCCAGGTCTGGCCTTCGTCCGCGCTCAAGGCAGTCACTTGTTTCTTCCATACGCCCACTACCACACCGTCCGGCCTATGGTAATAACTGAGTGCCTTGGGTGGATTTTCCTCATCTATGGATTTTATGGTAAAAAACCCGTCTTCGGCCCGATCCTCCTCCCACCATTGAAGGGTTTTCAATTTATCCTGAAGCAAATCCTGGCAGGCTTCCACGAAACCCGCATCTTTGCTTTGACTGAAAAACGGGTAATCGGTGTTTCTCTCATTCCAGCCTGCATGTCGATTATAGCGAATGAAATATATGGGGCCAAGTTTGCCGTTCTTATAAACTTCCCGGACCACCCGCCCGAGTCCTTTCCCGGAGTTGGGGCTGTCCCTTGGGGTAGGGCAGTAACTGTAGAAAGCGAGGGTCAGCAAACGTCCATTGGGAGCGATGTAAAAACCCATCCTCTGGTGCATAACGGAAGTCATCCCCTTGGGGACATTGCCTCTCTCATCATCAATTTCCGGGAGCGTATAAACCGGGAAAACGATTTCCGGACGGGACCAGTCAAAACCGTCTTTTGAAGTCATCAGAAGCGTCCGGCCCGGTGGGTTGTGCTCTTCCTTCAGGTTGCTCAGGTATTGCAGGTAAAAACGCTCATTCCAAAAAGTCAGGTAAGGCTGGTGGTTATAGGTCCAGCCGACATTGCTTCCCACCTCCGGCGGCTCAGAACGATTTACCCGGAGGGCCTGATACTTGTGCACACCCACCGCGGGGCGAACCTTGCCGTGAAAGTAAAGTTTATCCGTCTGCCGGGACCCTACGTATTTGACCGGTTCAGCTTGAGAATCTTCCAGGGAAGGCGGTGTCCGGCTGTCGGCCAGAAGTTGGATCGGAAAAATCAGGGTAAAAAAAATATTCCAAGTCAGGGCAAAGATTCGCGTCTTTCCTGTCGGCTTAAAGACCTTTAAATTCATATTAAAATCCTCATTTAGAAATTATGCGCATGGATTTTTCAATCCAAGGTACACTTTATTATTGAACCTTACAATTTTTGAGGCTATGGAATGATTTTGAAGTCTATTTTGTCAATAAAATATGTTCCAAAATCCGTATTTGTTTGAGCAATTTTGGCATAAGAGAAAAATGAGTTTATCGCAAATGAGAATAATTTTCTCGATTCTTGTAATTGTTGCTCTTTCCTCAGTATGTCCTCTGGGATTGAAGCTCGAAGCCACCGGGATGATGGCCGGTCCCATGGTTGGACACACGACGCTGACCTCTGCGAAAATCTGGTTTGAAACCGATGAACCAGCCAATATCCGCATCGATTACTGGCAGGAACCCCGGCTTATGTATGATCCGCTTGTTCCAGAACCGATCGAGCGGGGCAGGGCAACCGGCCGGACCGCGTCCGATTTTCCGCATACCGGGATAGTTGAATTGACCGGCCTGAATCCCGGATGGCTGATTCATTATGATGTTTTCATAAACAACCGGAAAGCCCGCCCTCTCAGCACCCAGATTTTTTCTCTTTTTCCACCGGAAGTAATCGATTCGGAGGAGCCGGATGATGTTGTCGAATTTTCCGTTGCCTTCGCTTCCTGCGATTTTCCCGCTCGCATACCCATTCAACCGATTTGGGCCCAGGTTGTGCGTCGGCGGCCGGTAGCCTTTTTGTTTTTGGGAGACAACAACTACCTGCCGAACAAGCCCGAGAACCTCGATATTGATGGAGAGGATTTGCGATTTGTCATATCCGATACGCACCGGACTTTAAAGAATGTCGCCGGCGTCCGCGAGTTAATGGCCTCAACCGCAAGTTACGGAATTTGGGATGATCACGATTACGGTCCGGGAGATTCCGACCGTACTTTTCAGGGCAAGGAAATCAGCCTCGATGTATTTCGCCGCTATTGGGCCAACCCGGCATCCGGCATCCCCGATCCGCCCGGCGTTTTTCACTCTTTCCGAATCGCCGACGCCGAATTTTTCCTGCTTGATGATCGTTATAACCGGGATCCAAATAAAGCCGAAGATCGCAGCACCATGTTGGGGGCGGTCCAGCTCGAATGGTTGAAAAAAAGTCTGAAAATGAGCACGGCCACCTTTAAAATCATCGGCAATGGCGGGACCTTGGCTGTCGATGAGGGAAAAGAGACCTGGCATCGCTTCGGACCGGAACGGGATGATTTTCTCAAGTGGATGTTCGATCAAAAAATCGAAGGTGTGCTCTTTATTGCGGGAGACTGGCATGTAGGCGTTCTCAACCGCCTCCATCGACCCCAAGACGCCTATCCGCTTTACGAGCTACTCAGTTCCAACGTAGCCGTGAAAATCATTCCCCGCGGCACAGTGGAAATCGCGGAAGGTCCAAGCAACAACCAATGGGTTTCCCCCTTCGTCCTCGATTACAATTTCGGTCTCCTCCGCTTCGGAGGAAAACGAGACGCCCGCACCGTCACCCTTCAGATAATCGACGAACAAGGCGTTATTCGAGTCGAGCTGCAGGTCAACGAATCCGATCTTTCTTACCGTTGAAGAATCCAAACTTTGGACGTTTTTTCGCAGTAGTTTCGGAATGTTTTGTTGAGGATACATGACTCTGCACAAGAGGGAGTTTCCTTAATCAACTTGAAAACGTGTATTCCGGTACCATTATGATTCCGTTGGATTAACAATTAAATCTGGATAAAATGACATTTATATATGATTTCTGATACGAGTTATGAGAATGTGGATTACGTTCCGCGGGAGTGCTCGTTTACGTCTTCGGATTGGAAAATTCTGTCAAACTTCTGGTATCCCATTGCTTTGGCCAAGGATATTGAGGACAAACCGTATAAGGTGAGGTTGCTGGATGAGGATATGGTTGTTTACCGCACTTCAAAGGGTTTCGTGGTGGCCAAGGATTTGTGCGTGCACCGGGGTTCGCCGCTTTCCTATGGGTGGATAGAGGGGGACGAGATCGTCTGTGGTTATCATGGTTACCGCTACAACCCGGAAGGCAGATGCACACTCGTGCCATCCCACCCCGAATGGAAACCGCCGAGCAAATTGTGTTTAAAAATTTATCAGAACGAGGAGAGGTATGGCGTTATCTGGGCCTGCTTGTCGAAACAACCCAAAAACGTTATTCCGGACTGGGAAATGGAATGGAATGACAAAAATTACCGCTGGTTTTCCTGGGGGCCAATTGTATGGGATTGCTCGGCCGGCCGGGCCATTGAGAATTTTATTGATAACGCCCATTTTTCTTTCATTCATCGGAGCACTTTCGGGCAGGAATCGAGCGCCGAAATGGGCGCCGAGTATGGTTTGGAGCCATTTGAACATGGCCTCATCATGGATTTCGATTATCTGGCCGGCAATCCGGTGGATTCACCCATAAAGGGAACAGATCAACTCCAGCGGCACATGAATCGCACCTTGAATTTCCCTTTTTTTACTCGCTCCCGTATACAATATCCTGAGGGCAAAGAGCACATCATCCATATCAATGTGACGCCTGTATCTGCGCGTAAATCGCAACTGCTCTTTCTTTTTTCGAGAAATTTCGATCACCATGTGCCGGAGGAAGAACTTCTCTCTTGGGAAAAGAAAATCCTGCTGGAAGACAAGAATTTTATCGAATCGCAAAAGCCGGAGGAGATACCACTCGATTTATCGGAGGAAGTGCACGTTCGGGCTGACAAGGCCTCCGTGGCCATGCGGCGATGGATGATTAAGATCGGCCTGGGCAGAGATTTTACGATTTAAAAAATCCCATGTTAAATGAAGCAACCTTATTGAGCGACAAAACCGCCGTCTACGGTCAAGGTTTGGCCGGTGATAAAGGAAGTTGCATCCGAACATAGCCAGACCACTGCTTCGGCGATCTCTTCCGGCTGCCCAATGCGGCCAATGGGATGGAGCGAATTGAATTGTTCTTCAGTTTCCGGTTTATCTTGGATGAACTGCTCGACCATGGGAGTGCGGATAAATCCGGGACATACGGCGTTGATGCGGATTCCTTTGTCGGCATAATTCAAAGCGGCGGCCTTGGTCAGACCAACTACCCCATGTTTAGAGGCCACATAACCGGAGTTGACTCCGCCTACCAGACCATAAACCGACGCAGTGTTGACGATTGCTCCCTTACTTTGCAGCAGCATTTGCCGAATTTCATATTTCAGGCACAGCCAAACTCCTTTGAGATTTATATTGATCACTTCATCCCATGATTCCTCCGGGTAATCCGCGACGAGAATTTCCGTTGCGCCCACAATTCCGGCATTATTAAAAGCACAATCCAGCCGACCATAGGTTTCCACCGTTTTTCCGACCAACGCCTCAACCTCCGAGGCGTTGGATACATCAGCTTTCACGAAAACCGCATGACCACCCATTTCCTCGATCAAGCCCACTGACTCCTCTCCGCCTTGAACGTCCAGATCGGAAATAACGACTATACTGCCTTCTCTAGCGAAAACCAGAGCCGTCGATCGACCGATTCCCGAAGCCCCACCCGTAACCAGGGCAACTTTATTTTCCAGTTTCCCCGCCACCCGGACCTTTCTCAGTTCTGGAAAGAATAATCTCTTTTTTCAAGAGACGACATTATAAAAATAGGGCTGGGTCTTTTCACAAAGTTCCAGAAATGCGGCGGGCAGCTTTTCGTCGGGCGCACAGGGTCCGAGAATTTTGATCAAATTATCAATGTGGGCAAAAAGCGTTTTTTCGTCTGTCCATTGCTCATATAAAACATAATTGCGGGGATCGTCTTGCTGTTGGAGAAATACGTAAGCCAAACAACCATCCTCTATCCGGGAAACTTCGGTCAAACGTTTAGCGAGGTCGTGAAACTCCTCCTTTTTCTCTTCTTTAGCCGTAACATGAAACAGTATGGTAATCATTTTTTTATTCTCCTGTCTTGGGAACCCAATTTTTTGCCCGATTCAGTGCTCGATCCCAACCTGTGCGGAGTTCACTCATGCAATCTTCAAATTGTTGCGGATTAAAGGTTTGGTCGATTTGCCAATAGTTTTTAATTTCATCGACATTGGACCAAATTCCAACACCCAACCCGGCGAGGTACGCAGCACCCAAGGCGGTGGTTTCCGTTACTTTCGGCCGTACCACTGGAACACCCAACAAATCGGCCTGGATCTGCATAAGAAGATTATTTCGGGAGGCGCCGCCGTCAACGCGCACCTCTTCCAAATCGATTTCGGCATCCCGCTGCATGGCCGCTAGAACATCGCCTGATTGCAAGGCGATTGCTTCAAGGGCAGCTCTGGCCAGATGGGCGTCGGTCGTCCCCCGGGTCAGTCCGACAATCGTTCCGCGGGCATAGGGATCCCAATGAGGTGCGCCCAACCCGGCAAATGCCGGGACAAGATAGACACCACCTGTATCCGAAACCGAAGCGGCGAGCTTTTCTATATCCTCTGCTTTTTTAATTAAACCCAATCCGTCCCGCAACCACTGGACGACAGCGCCGCCGATAAAAATACTGCCTTCGAGGGCGTATTCTGTCCGGTTTCCGATCTTCCAGGCTACGGTGGTCAATAAATTGTTGTGTGAAGCGACGGGTGTATCTCCGGTATTCATCAAAAGAAAGCAGCCCGTGCCGTAGGTATTCTTGGCCATTCCGGGTTGAAAACAGTTTTGTCCGAAAAGAGCCGCTTGCTGGTCTCCTGCGATTCCTGCAATGGGGATGCCCGCACAGGACTTCAGGTTGGTGACTTTGGCAATCTCACCACTCGAGGATTCCACTATGGGCAGGAGTGCGCGGGGCACGCCGAGCATTTCGAGCAGGACGTCATCCCAATCACCGGTATGAATATTGAACAAGAGAGTTCTGGAGGCGTTTGTTGCGTCCGTGACATGTGTCTTTCCACCGGTCAGGTTCCAAATAAGCCAAGAATCAACCGTTCCGAATGCGAGTTCGCCATTTTCTGCTTTCTGGCGGGCACCGGAAACATGGTCCAGAATCCAACTTACCTTTGTTCCCGAGAAATAGGGATCCAGGAGCAATCCGGTTTTTTCCTGCACCGTTCTTTCCAAACCTGAATCTTTCAATGCGCTACAGGTCTCCGCCGTTCGCCGGTCCTGCCAGACAATGGCCGGATAAATCGGTTGGCCTGTTTCGCGGTCCCACACAATTGTAGTTTCCCTCTGGTTGGTAATGCCTATGGCGGCAATGTCCCCGGCCCCAAGATTGGATGCCGTCAGGGCCTCGGTGGCCACCTGACTTTGGGAAGTCCAAATTTCCATGGGATCGTGCTCGACCCATCCCGGTTGCGGGAAATGCTGAGCGAATTCCTTCTGAGCGATGTTAGTAATTGACCCACCGGAGTCAAAAAGAATGGCCCGCGAACTGGTCGTACCCTGATCAAGCGCTAAAATATACTTCATTTGGTCTGGCTCTTGTATGAGTTTATTTCCGACTTGGCTAGAATAAACCCCAATTTTTCAAACGGCTTCTTATGGGCGGGTGAACAATACTTTATAATGAAAGAGTTATGATGTAGAACTGGTCAAATTTGGTCGTCACCGAATGTGAGGATACGAATATGCCCTTAAGAAACCTAAAACCGACAAGCGGGAATAGCGGTGTTGCAGCCCGCAAACCGCTTGGTTACGTAGGGTACTACGCTCCCGCGCCGGTTTGAAGGATGTCGCTTCGCTCGGTATCACACTGCGCCTTGCCCTTCATCACTTCCCGAATTTTTGAAACAATGGGGTGGATTTACAAAGATTTGGGAATACAAACGGTGAAGGGAGTGGATTGCAATGTAATCGAAGGCCGTTTCGCGCGTCCCGAGTTACAGCGTCAAAGCGCCTATCGAAAACGGCACTATTTTTTCGCGCGTGACGACAACCGGGCCATGAAGGTGGATTACTTTGACCGGCGCGGGATGCTTCTGAAAACATTGGAGGTATCCGGCCATGAGCATTTGGCAGGTGACGCATCGCAACAACTCCGGGCGCGGCGGATGCAGGTGAACCATTATCAGGGTGGTATAACCTTGATTATGACCCGCGTGAAGTCGGCCTATGACAAACCTTTGAGGGACGAATGGTTCACCCCGGAAGATATTGCCCGTTGGACGGACGAGAGGGATGAGGAAGTGCTGGGATTGATGGAGTAGGTTCACAAGGGAAAATGCATCCGCTCTTGAGATCGCAACTGATTTACCAGATACCTTGCAGGGGCAGTTTTCGTTGACATTTTATGTCATTCAAGGCAATATAGAAGGTTCAGGCCAAGAGTGGAATGGAATCCTGTATGATGGGGCTAAAACATTGAAAACAGTTTTTAAAGTTACTTCCCGCGGTGTGGATAAAGATTTTCTGGCCGCGGGGGAGGAGTTTGGTCTCAACGAGATCGGAAATCTCAGCGGGGAGGAGTTATGCGGATTTATCGAAAGGCTCATAAGGCTTAAATGTCCCGAGAACATGGAACGGTCGCCCTCTATCATTACCAACTCCAGATGGGGCAATTTCACTATCGAGGCCAGGGATGAAAAACTATACATCTGGAATATCGATGTGGCCCATGAGAGTAAAGTGGAAGTTTCGGTGCAAGAAGCAGTAGTCCTTGTGTCTGGGGGAGAATGCGATTACACGCCCACCGCGGAGCTTACTGTAGGTGAATTAGAAAAGGTGTCAAAGCGTGCCTACAACCTTACGTATTTCATTCGAATGGCTGTAATCATTATTTTGATAGCCGGAGGAGCTACCGCGGCCTGGATTTATTTTGAGCAAACCGGCGATCGGTTTCCCCCCATAGACAATGAATTAGTCACCAATCCGGCAGAGGTGGCCTCTTTGGAAGCCCAATATGCAGGAACCTATATAACCGGTTGCGAGGAGGGAGACCTTGTCTTTCACCTTACCGGAAATGGAATTGCCAGGCTCTATGAATACAATTATTCGAGTACCCTGGACGGTGTTGTGCTGGAAGGTGATGATGAGGGCACCTACGTTTATGGAAAAAAAGAGGGATCAATCCAGGCGATTTTGGACGAAAGGGAAATTGTCAACTTAACCAGCAACGCCGAGATCGAGTTTTATAAGGATATCTATTACCGCTACCCCGGAATCCTTTCCGAGTTATGGCAGGAAAGATTTTGCCCGGAAAAGCAGGTGCAATAAAAAATGTCTCACGCACTCGGCACCTATGAAGATGGGGTGTCCGAGGCGAAAATGGCCCGTACTCAATTGCGCATCTTCAATCACTTCGTCAATTTTAAGAAGCACCTTACAATCTTTTTCTCAGGCAAAGAATTACAAACTCACTTGCAAAAATTAGGAAATATTTTATGGTACCCAATTAGGGGCCGCGTAGACGCTGCCTACAATATGATATGCAGAACAAATGAATCTGAGGAAATCCATCATCGACTGCATTGAGCTCCTCTCTCTACCATCTAAACAGCTTGAATACGAAAAGAACGTTCCAATTGCTAACGTTCCAGCAGAACTCATCTGCGGTTTTTGTGATGATCTATACCATCCGAAAAGTGAAAGATTAATAGCAGAATTCACCGAAGAAGAATTGAAAGGCCTAGCCCATCTCTACGGCATGCTCTGCGAATCAACCACCGAGACAACTAGTTCAGTAAAGGAATTACTGAAAACCGAAAAATGGAGATCTGTCGTTTGGATAGCGAAAGATCTTGCTGACCACTACAAACGAAACCCAGTATATCAAGGCAGTACAGACAACGCGGACAAGCCGCGCGTCTGACTTTGACCTTAAATGAAAAGAACAAAGAAACAGGCCACTGGATTCTGGATTAGTCTCGTTGTGCTAGTTGTCAGCTCTGCTCTTTGGGTGGTTCTCGAAAAGGAAGAAATTGAGGTCCTGCATTTGACATGGAGAGACAGAGGCTCTTACGCGAGCGTTGAACTTACCCTTCATAACCGGTCTGAGTCACCGAATACTATTATCGTCACTATGATTGCAGAACGCCACACTGAGGGGCGTGGAGGGGTAAAAGTAATGGAAGTCGGTAGAACGGAGTTGGAGGTCTTTCTCGACGGCTTCCAAGAAAAACAGATTAATAAAACATTGCCCATCGAATTGAAGATCAACGGCCATCTTACGGTCACGACGATTATACGAGAGAAATCATTTAACAAGGCGCTTCACAGCAATTCGGCTAACGCCGATCATGCGAGCTAATACGTTAACACTCTTCGCTCAACTCACGCATTGACACTGTAAAAGTGCTCTAACCTCATTGCAAAACCCCGTAAATCGATTAAGAAAAGGTGCCAAACCCGATGCGAACGGCTTAAAAACACCGAAAATTTGTCAAACTTGATTTTTCCGGGATTGAGGACTGCGAATATTATTCTGTGATCATTTAATAAATCCGCAGATGACTCAGATGAACGCAGATTAGGAGAGGGGGTTTGGGGGAAAACAAGTTGGGGAATCGATCTTGAAGAGGAGCTGGAGGGTCTTGAGATTATCGGCGCCGCTGGTTGGTGCGGGGGCGCCGGTGGTGATGGCGTTATGCACGGTATCGAGCAAAAGATATTCTCCCGATTTGGCATCGGGGCTGGGCGTAAAAACCTGCTTTTGATGGTCTTCGGTTTGATGTGAGATCGAGCCGTCCTTGTTGACAAGGATATCGCCGTGTTCACAGGAAAAGCGCCAGAGCCCATTATATCCGGTGAAGGTCGCTTTTGAATCGTAACTACCGGTAATGGTGACGGGAACTCCATTTTCACATTGCATGAGTAAATGCCAGATGGAGGGATTTCCCAGCCGCTGAGTTGAGAGCGATGACCAACCGAATGGACTTTGGTAATGGGCGAGGGCAAAATGGCACGCAATGTATCAAGAAAATGAACGCCTTGAATGGTCATCATGGGGTTGGGGTAGGCCAATTCATGGTCTGCTTTGGGTTGCCTCCAGGACCTGAAATCCCCCATCACGGCCAATAATTGACCGAGGGGTTTTCGGGCGATTTGCCGGGCGAGTTCCAAAAAATTTTCTTTGTAACGGTAATTCTGCACCACGGTGAGGGATTTATTCACTCGATCCGCCAATTGGACAACTTCTTCCGCTTCGGCCATGCGCAGGGCAAAGGGTTTTTCAACCAGAACATGAAGGCCTGCCTCCAGCGCCAGTACGGCCATGGAACAGTGCAGATGGCTTGGCACGACCAGAACAACCACCTCGAATTGGCCCGAATCCAGTGCCATTTGGTAATCGGTAAAGCGGCAGGCTTGAGGAATTTCAAATTTTTCCCCGGTTTCATGGAGGCACTGTTGATCTATTTCTGAAATGCCCTTGATGAAAAACCGGTCATGGTCCTCAAGAGTTTTAGCCCAGGCATGTCCGCGGTTACTTAAACCGACCAATAGTGTTGCATGCTGCATTTAATATTACCCCATCGCTTCAATCGCCTTACCCAGGACGGATTTTTTGTTGTTTTTAGTCGATTTGTTATGAAATTTATCCGGTGTATGGAAATTTGAAATCCTCACTAAAAGTGTCAACCTCGACATGTCCATGGGAAGGATGGGGGAGGATTGATACTGGATGCGTGATGCTGGATGGGAGGGGGAGAGCCGTAGGAACATTTATTACTCAATGATTATTTAATAAATCCGCAGATTGCGCAGATGAACGCAGATTAGGAGAAGGGAGATGCTGGATGAGGTCGAAATTCGTAATCGTTTGAGGAATGAAACCCCTTCAGGGTTTTTATAGAAAAACATGAATCTCGGTGTCCAGGGGTTTCGCCCCTGGCTGGCGAATTTTGCCCTTTCAGGGCATTAAAATACGGGTTGCTTGATGCTGGATGCTGGATGGTGGATGTGGTTAAGGGAGAGAAAGAGGAAGAGGTAGACGAAGACGAAGATTTTTTGCGGGGATTGATGCTGGATGCTTGATGAGAGGGGAAGAAGCCAGAAGCCGGGAGGTAGGAAGAAGGAGCCAGGAGCCAGGGTGAAGGCTGAGGGGATGTGTTTTTTTTGGGTTTTTGCGGGATTTGGGATTTTTTCTGATTTTTTTTCAGTTTTTTTTATTTATTGATCCAACGCATCCAACGCAGCCAACGTAACCATTGACGCTTTGTTCAAATTGCGATATAATGTCGCTCAATGAGGGAAAAAATGGAAAGAATTCCAATATTTTATGTTAGTTAACATTTATCAACGATCAAACTTTTGAAATTATAGGGATAATTTAGATATGCTCGCTTTCTGGAAAGAAGTTCAAGGTCACCTGCAAAAGGGGGAGAAAACCTTTATTGCTTTGGTGGCGGAAAATACAAAGGGATCTCCGGGCACTCCGGGAGCCAAATTCCTGATGTCCGATGGGGGCGATCTGTGGGGAACCATCGGCGGGGGCGCGATGGAGTACAATCTGGTGGACCGAGCCCGCAATATCCTGAAGGAGAGCGGTTTCGCCCCGGAGGTGCAGACGCTTTGGCATCGGCGGACGGGCGAGGGTGAAAAATCGGGCATGATCTGTGCAGGGAGCCAGACGAATATCTATTGCCTGTGTTTGCCGGAACGGGATGGAGCCACGGTTGACCGGATAGTGGAATTGGCGGAAAAAGAAATCAATGCCATCGTAACCATCAACGCCAATGGCCTACAGGTTGATGATACCGAGGGAAACCTTGAGGAGCCTAAAATCAAACTAGACCGGGAAGGGGAGAAATGGCGCTACGAGGAGCAACTACTCAATCGCAAACGCCTGGCAATCGTGGGCGGCGGGCATTGTTCAGTCGCTCTTTGCCAAACGATGACCGGGCTTGGCTACGAGGTGTTCATTTTTGACACACGGGAGGATGTCTTCACTCTGAAGAAGGCCGAAGGGGCGCGGGAGATACGTATCGTGAAGGATTACAGTGAGGTGGGCGGATGCCTCCGGTTTCCAGAACTGACCTGCGTGGCCATTATGACAACGGATTTCGTGTCGGATTTTCGTGGATTGCTCGGCACGGTGCCCCTGCCATTTCCGTTTATCGGGGTAATGGGCAGCATGACGAAAATAAAAGAGATTTACGATGCTCTAGAGAAAGAGGGGCTTGAAAAGGAACGGTTAGAGAAAGTATACGCCCCCATCGGCCTCTCATTGAATAGCGACACCCCGGAGGAAATTGCCGTCAGCGTGGCCGCCCAAATCCTGCAGGAACGTAATGTTGGAGGGAAACTCCCAAGGAATTAAATGGTTATGCAAGACACGGAAAAATATTTGACGAAAAACGATGGGGACGTTTACAATTTTGAGGTAAAACGGGAAGATTGGTGGTTAATGTCCGGTGACTTTTTCCAAAAACTTTGACCAAGGGTATCTGTATCCAGATCAAACCGGCAAAATTTGAGCAAATAAGAGATGGTCTACAAAACAAAATTTATTCTGAACGAACAGTTGGTTGAAACCGATTGCGCACCGGGAATGCTGGCGCTCGATTATCTTCGCCGGCAGGAGTGGAAAACGGGAACAAAAGAGGGCTGCAAGGAAGGGGATTGCGGCGCCTGCACCGTTCTCGTGGGCAGTCTACAGGAAGACGAATCGGTGCGTTATGAGCCGGTCACCTCCTGCCTTCTCCCCCTGGGGGAATTGGAGGGAAAACATCTCGTCACGATCGAGGGGCTGAACATGACCGAGCTTTCTCCGGTGCAAAAAGCCATCGTGGAAGAAGGCGGCACCCAATGCGGATTCTGCACGCCCGGCATCGTGGTATCGATGAACGGCTTGTTGATGGATAAAAGCAAAACGGTGGATCTGGAGGGTATCAAATACGCCTTGAGCGGACACCTTTGCCGCTGCACCGGTTACCGTTCCCTGAAAAGCACGGCGACTTTGCTCAGTGAACGACTTGGGGAGCATCTGACGGCCGACGACCGGTTGTCCAGCCTCGTTGCTGCCGGCGCACTACCCAACTATTTCGTGGAAATTCCCGGAATGCTGCGCGAAATCGCACCCGAGCCAATAACGTCGGAAAATGGCAATGGTTTGAAGAAAGCTGATTTCCTCATTGCCGGAGGAACCGACCTATATGTACAGGCTGGTGAAAAAATCCCCGATGCGAAGGTCCAGGTGCTCAACCTTTTACCAGGGATGAAAGGCATCAATCGGGTTAACGGCCATTACCAGATTGGCGCATTGACCACATTTGAAGAGTTCGGGAACAGCCCCGAGATGCAGGAGGTGATTCCCGACTTGGGGCACTTCATACATTTGATCGCCTCCTGGCAGGTGCGCAACCGGGCAACGCTTTCGGGCAACATCATCAATGCCTCGCCCATCGGTGACATGACCGCGCTGTTACTGGCTCTGGAGAGCGAACTCATTCTTCAGGAGGCAGGAAAAGAACGGATCGTGGCGCTGAAGGATTTTTACAAGGGCTACAAACAGATGGACCGGAAAAAGTCGGAAATCCTGACCGCTATACGATTCCCGGCGCCCGCGCCCGGAACCAAGATAAACTTTGAAAAGGTCTCCAAACGAACCTGCCTGGATATAGCCAGCGTCAACAGCGGTATGCTTCTTCTGGTGGAGGATGGGGTGGTGGGGAAGATACAGTTTACCTTGGGAGGGGTGGCACCCATACCTTTATTACTGTGCGAGACCGGCGGGTTCCTAAGCGGTCAGCCGATCACTCTGGAAAACGCGAGGAGAGCGATTGAAATCACGCAGGAGGAAATCGCCCCAATCGACGACGTGCGGGGCAAAGCCGATTACAAGCGTTTGCTGGCAAAGCAGTTGTTTATTGCCCATTTAACCAAGCTATGCCCGGAAAAATTAAAAGTTAGAGAATTTTACGATTTATGAAGCATATTGACTCACATCTTCATGTGCGCGGAGAGTCCCAGTATGTGGACGACGTCCCCCCGCCAGCCGAAATGCTGCACGCGGCCGTCTATGGTTCCCCTTGCGCCCACGGAATTATTGAAAACCTGGATTTGGAAAAGGCCCGAGCAGTTGACGGAGTCATGGCTATCTTTAGGGCGGAGGATCTTCCAGGGACCAATTGCTTCGGCCCAATCTTTCAGGATGAGGAGTTATTGGCCTCCTCGGAGGTGAATTTTATCGGGCAGCCGGTAGCCATTATCGTGGCGAAAACTCCGGAAATCGCCCGCAAAGCCCGGGAAGAGATCGAAGCCGAAATTTCGCCCTTACCGGTGGTGGTCGATCCGCGAGTAGCCTTCAAAAATGGAGATTTCGTTGATCAACCTCGCACCAATTCCATGGGAGATGTGGAGGAGACTTGGAAGGATTGCGACTTTGTCGTGGAGGGACGCTGTGACATGGCTGGACAGGAGCATGTTTACCTGGAAACCCACCGTGCCCGGGCCATTCCCAGAGAGGATCGCTGCCTGCAGATTTTCGCCTCTACCCAAAGTCCGGCTGCGCTGCAATCAGCAGCATCGGTTTTATTGGGGCTTCCCATTCATAAAATTGAAGTCGATGTGAAACGGCTGGGGGGCGGTTTCGGAGGGAAAGAGGACCAGGCGACCCATTGGGGATGCATGGCCGGAATGTGTGCCCTGTTGTTGCAGAAACCGGTGGAGCTTGTTCTCAACCGGCTGGAAGATATCCAGATGACAGGCAAGAGGCATCCTTACTCCTGCGACTTCAAGATGGGACTGACCAAGGAGGGCAAGATACTTGCTTACGATGTCAGCCACTACCAGAATTCGGGCGCCTTCGCCGATCTATCCACCCCGGTTTTGGAGAGGACAATCGTCCACAGTACCAATGCTTACTACATTCCCAACGTGCGTGTATTTGCGGCTCCCTGCCGGACGAATCTACCTTCCAACACGGCCTTTCGGGGATTTGGCGGCCCGCAAGGGATGTTTGTCATCGAATCGGCGATTAACAAGGCGGCCGAAGTGATTGGAATGCCGGCTGAAGAAATTCAGGCCAAAAATCTCATTTCCGAGGGCCAGTATTTATTCTACGGACAACCGATTAAAAATTGCACCATTGGCAGGACGTGGAAACAGACCTGTGAGGACTTCGACCTTGAGGGCGTCCGCCAGAGAGTAAAGTCCTTTAACGAAGAAAATTTTGCGGCTAAAAAAGGGTTCGCCCTCATGCCGATCTGTTTCGGCATTTCCTTTACCAAATATTTTCTCAACCAGGGCAACTCGCTGGTTCATGTATATCTCGATGGAAGTGTGGGGGTTACCACCGGTGGAATAGAAATGGGGCAGGGGATCAGCACCAATATGGCAACCATCGCGGCGAGAACATTCGGGATCCGTGAAGATCGGATTAAAGTGGAAAGCACCAACACAACCCGTGTCGCCAACATGTCGCCGAGCGCAGCCAGCGCCACCACCGACCTGAATGGCAATGCCACCATATGCGCGGTAGAGCAGATACTGGACGGAATGAAAGAAGTTGCTTTGGTCGAGCTTGGTGTGGAGGACAAAAGCAAAGTCCAAATCGTTGACGAAGTGGTCTTCTACGACGGTTCCGAATCCGTGCTAACCTGGGAGGAGTTGGTGTTAAAAACCTACATGAAGCGCAGGCGCTTATCCGCCCATGGCTATTACTCGACTCCCGGAGTTTATTTTAATCCCCAAAAGGGCAGGGGGAATCCATTCGCCTACCATGTATTTGGCACTTCCTTGATCGAGGTCACGGTCGATTGCCTGCGGGGAATCTATACGATTGATCAGGCAAAAATCGTCCACGATATCGGGCGCAGCATCAACAAAACGGTGGACATTGGCCAAGTCGAGGGCGCTCTGGCCCAGGGATTGGGCTGGATGACTCTGGAGGATTTGCAGTTTGGCGAGGATGGGCGCTGCCTCTCCCATGCTCTTTCCACCTACAAAGCCCCGGATGTTTATTTCATGCCCGATGATATGGAAGTGAGGTTTCTTGAAGATTCGACCAACAAATTCGGACCACTGGGAACCAAAGCGGTGGGTGAACCGCCCTTCATGTATGGCATTGCTGTTTTCTTTGCCTTGAGAAATGCCATGAAGGCATTCTCCCCCAAGACCCAATTTGAGTTTAACTCTCCTTTAACGCCTGAGCGGGTCTTGATGGAATTGCACAAGGATATCCCGCTGATTCCTGCACCCGCGGGAAAAGGTGTTTTAGTGGATTCCTGACTTCGAAATTCATAGCCTTTGACCTGTTCCATATATTGAACCCCTGATTCCATGTTCGAGCAGTATGCTTTAGTCGATGCCCAATTCCCATGGTTTTTCCCGCTATTTGCCTTTATCTTCGGGTCAATTGTGGGGAGTTTTCTCAATGTCTGCATTTACCGCATCCCGAAAGACGTTTCAATTGTCTCTCCGTCATCACATTGCGCCTGCGGCAAGCCAATTGCCTGGTATAACAACCTGCCCATCCTGAGTTGGATATTCCTTAGGGGAAAAGCCGGGTGCTGCGGGCGTTCCTTCAGCATTCGCTATCCAATGGTGGAAGCGCTTACGGGTCTCCTCTTTTTACTTTGCTGGTTATTATTCCCTCCCGGAAAAGCTGTCGCCGGAATGATATTCAGCAGTATCCTAATCTGCGCTTCCTTTATCGACCTGGACGAAATGTATATTCCCGACCGATTCAGCATTGGCGGATTTGTAGTTGGTCTCCTGATTTCCTTAGCTTTTCCCTCCCTGCATGGATTTGGGGAGAGCATATTCCTGCTCGATGCCTTGCGCTCCGTGGTTACTGCCTTGATAGGGGCATTTATTGGAAGTGCGCTTGTGCTTTGGATCGGATTGCTGGCGGAAATTGTCCTGCAAAAAGAAGCCATGGGATTCGGCGATGTGAAATTGATGGGAGCCATCGGAGCATTTTGCGGGTGGAAGGGTGCTGTTTTCTCAATGTTCGGAGGCGCTATCCTAGGCACGATCGGAGTGGTAATCTTTGTCGTTTTCCGATTGCTGTTCGGAAAAAGTATCAGGAAATCCAAGAAGGACGATCTTCCTGAAGAAACCTCAAATGAATCTCCTTCAGAAGAATCTGTAACCCTCATAGGCCGGCAGGTTCCTTTCGGGCCCATGCTGGCGGCTGCGGCCCTATTTAACTTTTTCTTTTTTCATACTTACGTGGATCACTATTTTGCCGAAATTTCATCCTTACTTTCCTTTTGATGTGAAGGATTTATTTCAAGCGAAAAACGATTGGTTGTCCGCATTCCCGACCATTTCGGTGTCGTTTTAACATAATCATCCAAGGATCATAAATCACTCCCATGATGAGGGTTTTGTTTAAGGTATTGCTCAATTCAATTCCTCTGATTGCGGTGGCCTCCACAATTAATCTTCAGGGCGCGGCGACGAGGCTGGTTTGGCCGACGCCCAATACAGCTTTTAGGGAAGGTCTGGGCATGGAGCACTATCTACAGCCCACACAATCCGGCGATCCTCAGTCTGGTGGGTTCGGATGCGTGCGCAACAAGGGGACCCGTTTTCATGAGGGAGTAGACTTAAAGGCCCTCCGTCACGATTCCAAAGGAGAAGCATCAGATCCGATTTACGCCGCTATGGATGGGAAGGTTGCTTATGTGAATCGGGTGCCTGGAAAAAGCAGTTATGGCCGATATATCGTTCTTATGCATGATGGGCAAAAACCCGCCTTTTATTCCCTATACGCGCATCTTCGTCTTATCGAGCCCCACCTGGAAACAGGTTTCGTTGTAAAAGCTGGAGATACCTTGGGGATAATGGGCAGAAGTGCTACCTATACGATTCCGAAAGAGCGCGCCCATCTGCATTTCGAAATTGGCCTGCAGTTGAGCGAAGCTTTCCAGGAGTGGTATGATTTGAAGAAGTTTGAAAGTCCTAATGAACACGGAGATCTCAACGGTATGAATCTGATTGGGTTTGATCCGCTGGCATTTTTTTCAGTTTTTCGAGAAAAGGACAGCGCCGATTTCGACGATTATCTTGGGAATCTTGCGGTTGCCTTCACCTTGCGGATAAACACCAGAAAAACGCCAAATTTCATTCGTCGTTATCCAAGTCTTCAGAAAGGCGAAATATCCGACCGAACCTTAGTCGGCTGGGATGTAGATTTTACCGGCTTCGGACTCCCCGTTGGTTGGAAGCCTCTTTCCAATGACGGGCTTTTAGAACCTTGGAAGGAAAACCGGGTCATTTTGCTCGATTCGAAGCCAGGCAACGGAATCCGGTTTTCTTGCCGCAACACAATCTCTGCGGATGGTTCAATGGGTTCCCATCTTAGTCAGGTTCTGGAATTGTTGTTTAAGTTTCAGCCGCGCTAAGAAATTCATGTAATCACGGATTAAATTTGGGATCAGGAGAATATCTCCTTGCGGCGAGCGTCCAATAAAACTCGAGTGGGAAGAAAGATTATGGTTGCGACTCCGATCAGAGCAGCGGCCATCCAGCCTACAAACTCCGGCCCTGCCCATTGCAGCAAAGCATAGCCCAGAAAAGGCGCCATCAAACCCCGAACTCCGGTAAGTGCGCTATGCACGCTCATATAAGCTGCAGTTTTATCGGGAGGAGAAATTTTGGTTACCCAAAGTTGCCACATGAGTCTCCCTCCACCAAAAGCGAGACCGAGAATTCCAGCCGCGACACCCATCAACCATAAGTTCGTGGTAATGAAAAATAACAGATGAGACACCATTAACAGGAAGTTCAGTATGATACGCAAAGTGACTAAATTTACTCGATCGAATAAATAACCCCAAACCTTGGAGGACAGGAGTCTGGTTATCATTGGTATAGCTCCGAAAACCACTCCAATCTGCTCATTGGTGGCATCGATTCCGTAAATCGGATTGGCCATGTACTCGATACGGATGGGAAATGTCATAAACGAGCCCAATCCCATAATCATCCACCCGCCCAGCATCCAGGCAAACAATTTATCTTTTTTCACCAACCCGATACTTTGCCAGGGATTTCCCTTTATTACCGCTGCGATTGGTTTGGTTGGAATTTTTAAAAAAGCCAAAGCCACCACCATGGACGCCAGCGATGCACCAACAAAGATCGCAATATAAAAGGAAATGTCGTAGTCCAAAAGCTTTCCGCCGGTGTAGGAAACGATCGCTGCCACCGAGGCAGATATTAAAAAGGTGGTAGAAAAACGGCTTCCCAGTTCGTTAGGTGGATAATTGTTGGCGTAAATCTGCGTAACCAGGGAAGAAACCTGTGACAAAACGATTTGCGATGCCAGGATACAAATTACATAAGCCCAGAGTTCTCCCGCTCCCACCGCAAGTGCCAAGGCGAATGCACAAAAAGCAGCATAGCTAGCGCAAATTGCGCCTGCCCGACGTCTGAGCCGCGCCGCGATATAAACCGTCAATGGGGCCAGCAAAAAGCCTATCGGAAAGGCGGCTGGCAGGGTGGCTTTCAAGAAGGGAGGAGCCTCGAAAACCCGAATGGCCACCAAAAGGGCGAAGGTTTGAAAGGTAGCCTCTAAATATCCACCCGCGCAACCGCGTATTCGATCCCAGAAATAAGTTATGCGGGCTCGCTCTGCATCCCCGGCGGGATTCACTGGCGGCTCCAATCGAGCATACGCTTGATCGGTTTACTGGCGGCCAGGCGCGTATCATCCGGCATCTCGATGCGGGGTTGCAAATTAATCAGGGCATCCCGCGTTTTCTCAATCGTGTTCATTTTCATAAACCGGCATTCATTACAGGCGCAGGTATCCGTGGGACCCGCGATGAATGTTTTTTCGGGAACCTCCCTCCTCAGTCGATGAATCATTCCGGTCTCCGTTACCACGATAATGGTTTCGGCGGGATGTTCCCTGGCGAAACCGATCATTTTTTCGGTGCTACAGACTTCATCGGCCATGTCCCGCACTGTCTCGACACATTCGGGGTGGGCAACGATGGGCGCTTGGGGGTATTGTTCACGAATCCTTTCCAGCGAGCGAACGGTAAACAACACATGGACATAACAACTGCCGGGCCATAGACGCATTGGGCGGCCCGTTTGTCCTGAGACCCACTGACCTAAATTTTGATCCGGGACAAATAGAATTTCTCTATCTTCCGGTATATGTTTCACAATTTGCACCGCATTTCCGCTTGTGCAAATGACATCGCTGAGAGCCTTGACCGCAGCCGAGCAATTGATATAGGCCACTACATATAGTCCCGGATTTGCCTCTTTATAAGCAGCCAGCTTATCGGCCGGACATGAATCGGATAGAGAGCAGCCAGCCTCCAGATCGGGTAAGACCACAATTTTTTCCGGATTAACGATTTTGGCCGTTTCGGCCATAAAATGGACTCCGCAAAAAAGGATCACATCGGCATCGGTTTCCGCCGCCTTGTAGGCCAAGCCCAGAGAATCGCCGACAAAGTCCGCCACCCGCTGAATAGATTCAATTTGGTAGTTGTGGGCCAAAAGAACAGCATTCTTTTCCTTTTTTAAAGCGAGAATCTCTTCTTCGATATCGGAAAAAGGCGCCGTTTTCTCAGGTCCGAAAACGAGTGGTTGATATTCAAATAACTCCAGTGTCATTATAATCTCCCTAAAAAGAACCGCAAATATGGTGAAGAGTAATTCATTCTGACATATCTATCACAGTAATGTTCTATATGTCTCCAGGTTTCAGGCTTCCCGCATCTTGTATCCTGTAAAAAACATCCTTTTCAATAAGATAAACAGAAATCCGAAAAGTCTAAACTCAAGAACTTGGGGTATCTGAGATTCTTTTTATTTATACTAGTGGGATTCCCTGTTTGGGCAGCTCCCACCTTCCTTTAAGCGGATGCATCTGGCGTGAACCTGTAATCGCTGGCTGACGGGTTCAAGGCCGACTTTTTGTGCGACCGAGCGGGCATACCATTCCATGAAAGGCGCCTCGATTTCGAATATTTTTTCACAGTCCAGGCAAATTACCTGGGCTTGTTCGGTTTTCTGTCCCCGGTTGGCCAGGTAAAACTTGTAATCTCGCCCGACATCGATTTCCTTGACCAGGCCGCCTTCAGTCAAAATTGGAAGTGTGCGGTAAACCGTCGCCCGTGATACGGAGCGGTCGATCTCCCGTGAAAAATCCAGCAAATCCTCTGCCGTGAAATGATCCTCCTGGTTGAATACGGCATCAAATATGGCCGTTCGCTGGTTTGTCACCCGCAATCCTTTTTGAGCAAGAAATTCTTTGAAGGTCTCGCTGGACTTTCTTCGGTCTTCAGGTTTGATGGAGTCCAATGGTTTTCCTCTTATTTTTAATGAGACTAACTTGAGAATTAATCTCACTTTTCCCTTTAACGCAAGAAGTATCCGGCTTTTTACTGGCTTTTAGTGAATGCTATGAACAGGGATAGTTCTTTATCCGCCAGACCAATGGATGTAGAAGTCAACTGCGCAGAGAATCGTGATGATGTCGTTTCAGTGGTGCCATTAACGGGTCTTGACAAATTGCTGGGCTATCGAGTCTCTCCTGAATTAAGAGACCGGGTGAAGGTGGGTTCACTTGTCCGGGTTCCTATTTTGCGTCGAAACGAGCTGGCAGTGGTCAAGCAATTCGGGCTGCTTGAAGAATATCCAATTTCGAAACTAAAATTTATTTACCAGGTGGTGCAGCCTTTTCCAGTTATAACCCCGGACCTGTTGCTGCTCGCCGAATGGATGCAGGGTTATTATCTGTTGACCGCAGAGAGCATCGTGGAAGCCATGGTGCCCTCATCCGTGCGCCGAGGCATGGGCGTTAAACAACACACTCTCCTCAAGGCGGCTAAAAAGATCGGTCCTCAGGAAATTGCCGAAATTCGCAAAAAAGCTCCCCGGCAAGCCGATCTCTACGAATTTCTTTGCGCCCAGTTCAAGCCATTGCCCAGACAGATGGTCCTCAAACGACTCGCTCTTTCTGCGGCCAGTTTAAAAGCGCTGGTAAAAAAAGGATTGGTTGAAGAATTTCAGGAGCGTCAGGAGCGATTAGCTTATGACGACCCCTTGGGGCATGCCGAGATCGTACCACTACAAGATTTTAATCTCAATGCTGAACAGGAATCCTCTATTCAGTCAATTATTGGCAGTCTCGATTCAGGCAGGTTTTGCACGCACTTGCTCCACGGTGTAACCGGTTCGGGAAAAACAGAGGTTTATATATACGCCATGAAGCACGCCTTGAAAATGGGCGGTGCGGTCATCTATCTGGTGCCGGAAGTTGCCCTGACCCCTCAAACCGTTGGCCGTCTAAGATCGAGATTTGAGGCGGAAGGGGTCAAAACCGTTGTCTGGCACAGCCACCTTTCCGATGGCGAACGTCTTGATGCCTGGCATTCTTTGGCCAGTGGGGAGGCACGGGTTGTGGTGGGGGCTCGTTCGGCCGTATTTGCACCAGTCCAGAATTTGCGCCTGATCGTCGTGGACGAGGAGCATGAGCCTGCTTACAAGCAGGAAGATTCGCCCCGTTACCATGGCCGGGATGTGGCCGTTTACAGGGCCAGTTTATGTCAGGCTGTCTGTGTTCTCGGTTCGGCTACGCCTTCTCTGGAATCCCTCTATAATTCTAAAATCGGTAAATATACCTGTAATCTTCTCCCTCAAAGAGTGGATGAAAAGCGTCTCCCCCAGATTCACATCGTCGATATGAAGCGTGAAATCCGCAAGGGAAGGGGCCCGGGTCTTTTTTCGCGACTTTTAATTGAGAAAATGGCGGATCGTTTCGATCGGAAGGAGCAAACAATTCTTTTTATCAATCGCCGCGGTTACTCCTCCAGTGTCCTTTGCCCCAATTGCGGTTACCTTGCCATCTGCTCCCATTGCAGCATAACCATGACGTACCACCGCTTCGATGAAAAATTGCTGTGTCACCTTTGCGGGACCGAAGATAAGCCGCCGCGCTATTGCCCTTCCTGCAAATCTGATCAAATCCAGAGGCGGGGCCATGGAACTCAACGAATCGAGGAAATTGTAAAGAAATTCCTCCCTCGCGCTCGCGTTGTGCGCATGGACACCGATGCCATGAGCAAAAAAAACCTCTTCCGGAAAATCTTCAGCGAATTTCGGGCCGGGAGAATCGACGTCTTGGTCGGGACACAAATGATAGCCAAAGGCCTGGATTTCCCCAACGTTACACTGGTTGGGCTAGTCGATGCCGATATCGCCCTGCGCATTCCGGATTTTCGGGCGGCTGAAAGATCATTTCAACTGATGGTGCAAGTATCTGGCAGAGCGGGTAGGGGCGACCGCGAGGGAGAAGTCGTGGTACAAACATTTCTTCCCCACAGCCCGCCCATTCAGTTTGCCCGGCAAGGAGATTTCGAAGGATTTTTCACGGAGGAGCTGGCTCAGCGGAAGGAATATCACTACCCGCCATTTCGGCATCTCATTCATCACCTATTTCGAGGGGTTAACCCGGAAAAAGTTTCCTTTTATGCCGAGCATTGGACTCGCCACCTAGAAGCCAATCTTTCCGAAAATATCGAAATTCGTGGTCCTGCTCCCGCGCCGCTGGAAAAAGTTCGCGACCAATATCGCTTTCAAATATGGTATTTTGTCACCAATGTAACCAGGGCAGCCGCCCTGCTTTCTCGCCTCCGCCAGGAATTCAGAATGGACAAAACCGTCATTGACACCTTCGACATTGACCCCGTCAACATGGTATAAAATCGAGCCGGGACGCATTAAAAAAGTACGCGCCCCGGCTGAATTCCTAGCGTCTACAAAAAAACGTTTAGATATTTTGTCGATTAAAGCGGACTCACAGAACCGTGGCCGGAAACCTTTTGGGAGATTTCGGGGGATCCTGAATAACGGATATCGCTTGAGCCCGATATGTTTACCCTGAGAATCTTCTCTGCATGGATGATTGCATCCCCGGCGCCGCTGATTTGAACGACCGATTCCTCAGTAAACAGGTCCCCGGCATCGATGTCGCCCGCTCCGCTTAAAAATATGGTATGTGACTGAGCGCTTCCTCTATAAACTAAATCGCATGATCCGGAAACTGTGGTTTTCAGCGATTGGGTTTCAATTTCCAGGTTGGCGTCACCAGCTCCGGAAATTACCAAAATCAAGTCTTCACAAATGAGGACTCCATCAGAAACGATTTCAACCGCCCCGCTGAATTCCAATTTCCTTAATGCAGGCGCGGTAATGTGGAGTTTTAAATCCTTTTTATAGGAAACCTTTTCGGCGAATTTTATTTTCAAACGATTTTTGCGAACTTCTGTTACCAGGATTGGCAACAGGTTTTCGTAGGTTTCAATTTGAATTTGGGGTTTCTCTCCAATCGTCAAGATTATCTCCGCAGAGCCTCCAAAACTGATCTCGGAAAAGGGTTCCAGCGAACGGGTTTCCGTCCTTATTTTACCCTGTCCTTTAACTTTGGCATGGGTCAAAGGCGCCGTAGCGAGGAAAACCCCAAAGAAAAAGAGGCAGGGAAAAAGAATGTGTTTTTGCTTCATACCCCATTATACACGAATAATCGCAATAAGGTTACAATTTTATTAGAACCTATCTCAAATTCGTGGATGAATGATGTTTGTAGCGCCACGGCGGCAGATGCCAGGCGGCTTTGCGCCCGGATGGGCTAGAAGCCCCTCGGGCGCAAACCAACGCCGCAGGTGCTGCCGTGCCGCACAAATCCTTTGGACAAAGGCAGTTATGTGTTTGAGCAGCGTTCCGTCGGGGCAGCAGGGCTGCCAGCCCGGCAAGCCCCGTCGCGCCTTGCTCAAAACGCATAATTGCTCTCTGCATCATCATCATCGAATTTGAGATAGGTTCTAGCATATTTGGGCCAGGCTTTGGCAGCGGTGACGTTGCTTTAATGTCAACTCAGGGAGGTCCGTGTAAAGCAAAGGCGGTTTAAAAGTTCCCAGAATTTTTCGGGCCGCCGTCTGAAGATCAGTCCAGCGGTTCCAATCGCAGAAGGGAGCATTGGCAATTTGATTGAGCAGGCTTCTCCATTCAAGTTGCGCCCTTTCAATGTCACCTGCCAGTAATTCATTTTTTTGCCGATTTATGAAGGAACTCTGATTGGTTGCAACTTCAGCAATCACCTCCGCGGCGCCATCTCCGTAATCGGGAGGAATTCCACGGTCCAGATAACCGGGAGAGGTAGCACCTTTGTAGGTTTGGCGGCAGGCCCTGCCTAGCCGTCCGCTATAATACTCATGTTTTTCAAATCGATGACCCGCTCGCAGATTGGCCAAATCGTTAATTAATTCATCGATTTCGTAACTTTCCTCTTCCAGTGCGGCAGCCACGGCAAGGCCTTCGCCGTTATTGAATAAGCTGAAAATTATTCCTCGACGGGTTGGATTTCCATATCGATCGACCAAACCGAGTTTTCGCCAAGTCTTGGCAGGAGTGGAAAAATTTCCGTCTTCTGGAATCTGTTCCATCTCATTACGGAATGAAAAATCGAGATCCTCCTTACGAGTTCGGACCGGCGGATTGAGGAGCGCTCGTCCATCAGTGTCCACCACTGCCAATATCTCAGCTTCAGCGTAATCCAGAGAGGCATAAATAATACCGTTACGGTCGAGTAATGTAATCGGGACGCCCCCTTGGGTCAGTTGTGGTAGGAGCGGCAACAGCTCGCTCTCAAGGCGTTCCAGGGTCCAACCAAAGGAGTGGATTTTACCTTTTATTTTCTTCAATTTTCTCAATTCCCGGAGTATCCACTTTGTCAAAACTAATTCTCCTTCGTCTGAATTATTCCCTAAACGGGCCAGGGAGATTTCACGTCCATATTGAAAACACTCCCCCAGACGCCTTTTGCTCATCCGTCCAACATCCAATTTAAGCATGGGAAGCGGGGTTTGCAGTGCGGGTTGCCATTGATCCTTGGTAAAGACATAAGTCTCCCCCAATTTCTTCTTCACGGGTGCCCGGCGGCGTTCCCATTGACATTTAAAATTGAGGATTTCTGTCAAAAAAGTAGCCGGAGGCATGTTGTTTTCCGGGTCGGGTAGTTGGCTCCCAATTGAACTGGATTCTGCCGGGAGGTTAAATATCTCTAACCCCAGAATTACTGGTTTTTCGGTGAAAAGATTCCGGCTCAGATTTTCTGCTGCCGGAACCGGCTTTTTGCCGTCATCGAGTGCGGTTTGCATGGCTGTAATAAAAGCGGGCCATTCCAGCCTGTTTGGCCGCTTCAAATACAAGGGCCGACCTTCGTTCAGACGAGGTTTGTTCGATGCCACCAAAATATAGCCTTTCTCGTCCTGCCCCCGGCGGCCTGCCCGCCCGAACATCTGTAGAAGCTCATCAGGGCGTACCAAGTGGTAATGGTGACCGGCCCGGTATTCCCTATCCGTTACCAGAACGGAGCGCATGGAAAAATTAATGCCGGCGCCCAACCCGGTTGTCGCTACAACTAATCGCAACTGACCGGCCTTGGCTAGCGGTTCTACTATTCCTGCCCTTTGCCGGTAGCTCAGGCCGGAATGGTGATAGGCGATTCGGTTTTTCAAAAGTCCGGCTAATTTTTTTCCGGCTAATTTCTTTTGCTCTGAGGTAAGCTTTAGGGGTTCCAACGCAGGCAATTGAGAGGAAATCTTAAACGCGAAATCTTCGCTTGCCTGACGCTTGGGAGCAAATGCAATGATGGGTCCCAGCCCTGCTTTTAGTGCTTTCCCGATCAATTGAGGCCAGTAGCCTTGAACGGAGTCCGGAATTCGCTCACGCAGGGCATCAACAAATATCTCCTCCAGGGGAACAGGTCTGGTCGAGGTAGTGACCAATTCAACTCGCCGCCCTAACTTTTTCAGCCAATGAGCTACGCTTTTTGGATTAGCTACTGACCCGCTAAGCAAGAGCAATTGCGTGCAGGCAGGAGCTGTCGCGATTATGAGCTCGTAATTCACCCCTCGTATCGAATCGGCCAGCATTTGGTATTCGTCAATAATGAGCAATTCGGGTCCCTCACCACTCATGAAACGACGCTTTTGGGTTTCCAGGGTGGCCACAATTACCGCGGCATCGAGATTTTCAAAAATATCGCCGGTGGCAATTCCCACGTCCCAATTCTTTTTTCGCCATTCCAGCAATTTGTCGTTAGCAAGCGCACGGGTGGGTACCGTATAAATGGATTTCCCCTTGAAGCCGGTTTCAACCAGCAATTCAAATATATAGGTTTTTCCGGCTCCGGTCGGGGCATTGACAATCACATCAAAGCCGGACTGAAGGGCCCTTAAAGCCTCCTGTTGCCAAAGGTCGGGTAATTTAATATTAACGGAAAGTTCTTTCATAGCAATGGAAACGATTTCCCGTAGGGTCCAGGCCGTGTTCCTTGACAGGGTGTTTCTGCCCAAGCATGATTTTCCCGGAAAACTGTAACCATAAAATTAATTCCATAAAGCTATGATTTTCGACAATTTTTCGAGAGCAAGGAGATTCACTATCTTAATCGGTTATACCCTGACTTTTATTATTCTGGGATTGTCGAGTTCGGCCCTGGGACAAGAAATAAGTGTCAAACCGGGTATCAACAAGAGTTTTCAAAATCCGGACGTGGATGCATTTCTCCGCAGGTTCGAAATAGAAAGCAGAGAAGTTTTTCACAACCGGGACGCGATTGTGAACGCAATGGAGTTAAGTAATGGAATGGACGTTGCCGATATCGGAGCGGGAACCGGCTTTTTTAGTCTATTGATGGCGAAGAAGGTTGGACCAGAGGGCATTGTTTACGCCAATGATCTGGCTCAGAATTTTCTCGATCACATAGAGAAAGCCGCTGACGAAATGGGTTTGCAAAACGTCGAAACCGTAAAGGGGGGAGAGAAATCCGTTAACCTTCCTCCCAATTCAATAGATTTGGCCTATATCTGCGACACCTACCACCATTTCGAATATCCGGTTTTTATGGTGGAATCCATTCACGAAGCCCTGCGGCCCGGTGGCAGGCTGGTGATCGTGGATTTTGAACGGGTCAAAGGGATTAGCCAGGATTGGGTCCTTGGCCATGTGCGCTGTGGGAAAGGAACTGTCACAGACGAAGTAAAGGATACAGGATTTGAATTTGTTAAAGAAGATCCATTCATGGAAGAACAATACTTCATTGTTTTCCGGAAAAAATGACCCCCGCACCGGGACGAGTTATCAAGGGATTTCAGAGAGAAAAGTCACCTCAGTTGCAATTGCAGTCCCCACGGCTTGCCAAAAAGAGTCTTGGTCTCGACCAATTGAGCCAGTGAATTGATTGAGCCCCCCTGGGTGACAGTTGCTTCATGCAGCATCATGGAAAGCTGCTGAATCTTTTCGGCTTGTTCTCCCAGCTTACTCTGGGCGAAAAATTCGACCTCCTCGCCGTTGGGACCTGTTATAGTAATCCGGCCGCTTCCATCCCCTTGCAATGAAAAATATCCATTTCGAAAATAATCCGGCGTAAACTGCGCCAACGCCGGGTCCTTAATCAACTGCTGTGTGAGGTGAAATAAGGTGTTCTCAAGATCGGCCAGATTCTCAACACTTGAGTCTTTTAGAAATTGAACCAGTTGAGAATTGACTGGGAGTGTGCGTGAACGGTCCAAGTATTGGGAAAATGGAATTTTTTTGATATTATCAACCCGATTTGAAGGAGACGGTTTTTTAATCAGACTCTCTACCGCCTCTTTACCGATGTTGAGAAGACCTATGGACAGGATTGGATTCATATCAAAATTACTTCAGCGGAAATTATTTCCACAAACGATTGTAATCTCCTTTTAGCATCCTTTGTGCCAAAAGAGCCGCGAGGGGGGAGCAAGTTCTAGAACCTATCTCAAATTCGCAGATGAATGATGTTTGTAGCGCCACGGCGGCAGATGCCAGGCGGCTTTGCGCCCGGATGGGCTGGACGCCCCTTGGGCGCAAACCAACGCCGCAGGTGCTGCCGTGCCGCACAAATCCTTTGGACAGAGGCAGTTATGTGTTTGAGCAGCGTTCCGGCGGGGCAGCCGG
>JAJFLV010000118.1 GCA_021772535.1 Opitutales bacterium
GAGGCGAACCCGTCGAGGAGCTGCGGCTCTTGGTCGATGACCCAAGTGTTGTGACTTAAATTGTTGAGCCGAAACACGTCCCATCGATCGGAATTCTGATCCTTGTATCCCCAGATGTGCATCCCCAGCATTTCCAAGTCATTGTAGCTCTGGCTTTCAAAATCTTTGGCCCAGCGAACTCCTTTCCAATCGAGCACAAATGAACCGATGTCCATATGTCCGTGATTGTTGGAAGGGCTACCTCCTTTGAGTCCGAGAAAAAGGGCATCCTTATCCCAGGATGAGCGATGCAATGCGATGGGATTCAATCCGTCGGCTGACCAGTTCAAAGGCATGGACGCTCCATCGTTTGTTTCCTGTAACTCAAGGTTCAACCATAACAAGGTAAAGGGAAAGAACCGGCTACGCGCTAGGCTACCATCCATAAGTGCGAGATTGGAAGTTAATTGGCGCTTTTCACGGGTATCCAGAGATGCATTACCAGTTCGGGCAGCAAGCCAGTGAAGCGCCGGATTCAAACTTACCTCTTCTCCTCCATCCGAGTAATTAAATGCCTTACCCGTCGGCCCAATGACCAGGTTCATAAAAAGTGCGCTGTCCTGGAATCCCGGGTAGTTGTCGAGGTCCCACGCAGTTCCCAAAGATGATTGCAGCATGGATATAAGCATAACGCTGTAGTTGGTGGCATAGGCCCAATATCCCGGACCCTCGGGAAAGGCGCCGTCTGGCGCATAGGCATCAAGGGACCGATGAATATGGAAAAAAGTCTCACGCAGAAAAGTGGCCGCAAGTTCGGGTTCATCCTCGGCGATGGCCAGAGCACCGCCCACCATGCCTCCAAAACATACATGCACCCAATTGTTGTCTTTGAGTTTCCAGTAAGTTATGGTTTCGGCCTCAGCGGGCCCCGTGCCCGGTTTAAGCCCCTTCTTTAATATTGCGTCCCGCAGGATGATCCGATCCTCTTCAGAGAGGTCGTGGTAAAGCCAGTCGTATCCGATGGCAAAGGCCATGGTCATTTCCGCAACATCCAGAAAATGGGAGGGGTTCCAGTCTGAAAATCCGGCCGCTGCCAGGAGCTCGATCCGGGCGCGCTCAAAAAATCGCCGATCATCTGTTATTCGGTAGGCGGTCGCGAGAGTCAAAACCCGACTGAGCACTTCCCGGGACACGAAAAGCATGCGACGTCCGGTAAGGATTCGTTCGTGTGGTGGTTTGGGCAGAATATTTTCTGCTCCCTTTACGATCATATCCTTGGCAGCGCTCAGGTATGGGCTGTTCGGGATTTGTTTTCGGATTCGTTGCCAGTCCTGGGTGGTTGCGTAGAGACGAGGATGTTCCGTTTGGAGCAACGCAGTCAAGTCTTCGCCGGTGAAGTTGTCGGGGAAAGTTAGCGTGGCCGCCGCCGCGCTTTTATCTATCGGGGTATACCCATCCGGATAATGGAGTTCAAGATGAGGCTGGACTCCCCCTCCCTTGGTAACCGGTTTGGCCGCCGCTGCGTTCAATATCGCAACGACTGCCATTGCGCTCAAAATAGTTAGCTTCTTTGGATTCTTCATTTGTAATTCCGGTTCGTTGAATTCACCGCGGGTTGGGCGGAATCGGCTGCTGCGACAGGCGATACACTTCGCTGCCGGCCAGGAGAAAAGCGCCCACGCCGTAAACTTCGGTCGAGTCCGGGTCAAAGTCTTTCGGAGATGAGCCGATGGGCTGCACATGGGTGAGTTTGCCATCCGGGTTCACGCTGCCGACCAGCGCGGCCCACGCTCTCGTTACGGCCGGGATAAATTGTTCGCGGTCGAGGAGTCCATTATTCACCCCCCAAGTCAGTGCGAAGGTGAGCAGCCCGGATCCGCTCGTCTCCTTAAGGGGATAGCTCGCCGGATCCAGCAGGCTCGCGCGCCACAGTCCGTCCGGCTGCTGGCATTGCACAAGCCTGGCCGCCGTTCGTTGGAACTGTTGCACGAGACGGCCTCGGTCAGGGTGATCTGCGGGCACATACCCCAGCACCCGCGCCAGACCGGCCATGGCCCAGCCGTTGCCGCGGCCCCAAAAGACTTTCTCTCCGTTGGCCTCGCGCCGGGCAAAGTGGGTGCTGTCGCGAAAATACAGGTGCTCCCTTTCTTCGTAAAGGTAATCAGACGTGCGCAACCAGTTGCTGATGGCATAGTCCAAATAACGCTTATCCTTGGTCGCCGCGTAGAGTCGCACCCATGCCGGTGGTGACATGAAGAGCGCATCAACCCATGTCCAGGCATACTTCCGGCCCGGGTTGTCCGGATGGTACTCCAGCGTCGGGACTGAGTAAGGCCGGGCGAGAATCGCGTCGAACCGCTCGCGCAGCGGCGCGATCATTTTGGGATCGCCCAGAAGGAGGTAGATCTCGGCGTAGGTCTGTCCGATGGCATGATCGTCGGCGAAATAGAAAACGGGTCCGAGCTGCCATTTGTTTTGTTCTCCCATGGCGACCATGGAGTCACGGTAGCGTGGATTACTCGAAATTCTCTCCAACGCCATCATCCCTGTGTAACCAGTCGACTGGCTCCAGTCCGTGGGTGGATGCGTGCTTGGATTGGCGAGCTGCCAGTCCGCCACAAGCTCCATGACCTTGAGAACCGCGGAGGGGTGCATATCCTCGTCCACCGGCGGTGTAGCAGTGGTCGACGACGATGCGGCGATGGAGAGTTGCAGTGGCGACCGGATCCGATGCGAAAAATGTGCGACAAAGGTATTCCATTCTTCGGAGGACGCGATGGGGCCGCGAAGCTCCCAGCCGGCCCCAATGTAGTATCGCAGCGACAGTCCTGATGTCAGTTTTGCCAGCAGCAGGTGATTGGCTTTATCCTCGGTGAAGCCCGCTGTTTTTCCCTGCTCAAGGACCACTCCGGTCCCAAGGCTGCCGTTTGCCGGGTAGCGTTCCCAAAAGGCCATCCACCCCTCCTTGGATTCCGTCGCCAACTGCCCGGGCACATCATTGTGTTTCGCAATACCAATCGCTGTCGTCAGTCCTGAGGCGTCTCCTTTTACAGTGAAGGTGCTTTCCACCCGATCAAATTGATGCCCAGCATCGACCGTGAACCGCTTGACCTCGGACACTTGGACGCCACCCACGTCCCACGCATCGTAATCCAGCTCGAACACCGCCCGGATCGGTCCATTCGCAAGGACACGCCACGACTTCCAGTTTCCCGACACGTGGAGCTGCCGGCCATCCCAGATGCCGGTTCCCCCGGCGCCCCTGGAAGTGCCGACCGAATAGGCATCGAGACCTTCCCCGGAGTCATGATGGTAATCGAAGCCCTCGTGGTCCTTGAGATACCATCGGTCGATGACGAGATAATCAACCCGTTTGAACCAAACGTCCAGACCGCTGCTCACAAGGACTTCCTTGTTTGAGCCATGGGCAGCGGGAGCAGCCAGCGCGGGACCGTAAGTTCGATGAGCGAGGAGATCGTTCTCCCACGCAAAATCGTCGAGCCGCTCCGGCACGTAGCGCGCAAAGACCTTGGCCGGATACGGCGCCACCGGGTTCTCTGAGAATTCGATGCGAAAAGCCGCCGAACGCTCCCCCGCTGCAAAATCGTGCTGGAAGATCAACGCACGCACGCCGACGCCACCCGCCGTGGAGCCGAAATTGATCACTTGGCTGGCTATCTCTTTACCATCCGCGACTCGCCGGACACGAAAATGATCCATCATCGGCTTCGGAAAATGTTCGGTGATCGCAGACCATGGCACCTCAATCACCTCGGCCGCCCGAGGAGCGTCCAGCTCGTGGGTGGCGGTGACGATCAGCG
>JAJFLV010000119.1 GCA_021772535.1 Opitutales bacterium
AACGAGGATCTCGATCTTTCGGAATACCTGCCTAAAAAACTGTTGGGTTTGACGATTGAGGAATCGAGTCTGAAACCCGCCATTACCCTGAGGACATCGGCGACCAAATTTCTTGACGACAACAATAAGCTGGATGCGCAATTGCGGCATCAGGTGATCGGGGCAATACAGACAGGTTTGAAGGTCAACTTGCAGCCGATCACCTCCAAAATACCCTATGCAGGCCCTGTCCTTCTCTCGCTCGACAAGGCGAAGAGGTTTCAGATTTTCGGTACTCTTGATGGTGCAATCAGCCTGGATTCTCAAACTACCTGGAGCACCGTTCGGCCCCGTGTATTTGAGGCCCAATCGATCACTACGGATCACCGCTTCCGACGGCATTTTATGGGAGGTGATGAAGATATTTCCATCCCAGCAGGGGAGCAGCCACAGAACAGCAATCGCTTCGAACTCGGTTTCAATTTCGGAGCGGGTATCGAAATCAAGACCAAGAGCGCTCTTGGGGCCACCGGGCGGATCGCCTTGCAGGGTGAGGAGAAAGTGATTCCAGGTTTCGAGGACCCGCTTGCGGTCGCCACTGTGGTTTTTAACGATGAGGCAGACTGGCCTTATCTGACGAGAATTCAAGGGGCCATCAATCTCGGCATTGAGGCCCGATTGGATCTCGGGATCACAGAATTGAAAAAGGGTTGGGATTGGGACCTGATCACTTTCGACCACAATTTTGGCACAGCCGTTCAACCTGCAGGATCAGCGAAAGGGTTGAGTCTCTTCGGTGGTCCGGAAACCAATGTTGCGGGACCGGTTACTCCCCCGGTCTTTCAACTCGTTCCTCTCACCATCACGGATACCGCTACCCTTTTAGAAAATCTCAGCCCGGTTAATTATATCGGCGATACTCCCCAAGTGGCGCTCGATTTCCTTGAAGTGGGTTCCTACGCAGGGGCCTCCGGGAGTGTGGAAGCCCTCCTGTTTACTGATCTGGCGGTTGCCCCCGATCCAGCAGTGGGCAACATGACTTTGAAAATCGCTTTGCGCACAGGCCCAAGCAGTTGGGGTTCGCCGGTCACCATCACCGACGCCCCCGGTATTTCCGAAGTTGCCATCACCCAACTTCCAGGTGGGCAGTGGATGGTGGCCTGGATCGAAATTGCGGCCGCCGATCTCCTTGATCCCTTCGCGCCTATGAATATCAAGACGGCCCTGAGCAGTGATGCCACCGGCAATACCTGGCCGGTAGGAAATATCGATGAAGTGGCCGATCTCACCGATAGCCACGCCAAAGACCTGCGTTTCACCATCGGCTCCACCCTGGTTGGGCTTGTTTTCCTGGAAACGGATGGTGGACCGATTTCGAGCGATTTCGCAATTCGTGGTGCCACCTGGGCTGGAGGCACCTGGACCCTCGATAGTACGCCGTTACTGGCCACTACGACATTGAGCGGGTTCGACGCGGTAGGGGCAGGCGTTACCGCAAGTGATCTTGCCCAGATCGTCTACGTCAACGGCGACCAAGAACTTTATGCTCTAGAATGGGATGGGAGTATTTCGGGGGCAACGGAATTGTTGAGTGATGCGGCCACCGGAACGTTAGCTATTGCGGCGGGAGAAACAAATACTTTTTATGCCGCCTACGGTCTTCTCGGGGGCGGCATAGGCCTTTCTCAATTCGACAGCGTATGGACCGATTTGGGAACTCCGTCGACGAATGCGGCTCCGAGTGAAATTCAGATTGCCTCTTTGGCCGATGCCGCTGACCCCACCATTGTTCTTCTAAGCTGGATTTCCGGTAGCGGTCCCTCGAATATATCTTATGCCTACACCGATACTGTCGGGGTAGTCGAAATCCCGGAAACCGACCTGACGGGCAATTCCATTGGAGATTACCACGATTTGAAGGTTTTGGCAGGAGCTAACAGGGATGCCGTTCTGACTGCTCTCTTTACTAATAGCCCGGACGAATTAAGGGTGTTTAATGTGAGTTTCGACAATGGCCTCACCGGAAACGACCGGGACTCTGACGGCATGAACGACATCGAAGAACTTCGGATTGTCGATGCAAACAGCGTGGATGCCTTTGCCACGGTTGACGATGTATTGCCGAACGATGATTTCGACGGCGACCGGTTTTCCAATTTGGAGGAAATCACGAACGGTTCAGACCCAACAGATCCACTCGATATTCCCGATATTGGCGGTGTGATTGTCGAGACCACCGTGCCCGAGGCGCACGAATTTGGTTTAGTGGAAGGAAGTTTCACCATAACACGGCCCGATAACGACCTGACACAGACCCTAACCGTGCCCTTTAACAAAACCGGAAGCAGCGCAGTGGCGGGAACCGATTATGTCGATTTTGGCGATTCAGTGGATATCCCGGTCAATACCTTGATCCAAACGGTAACTGTGACTCCGCTTGCCGACGCCGAGGCGGAAGGCGTTGAATCCGTCGTATTGAATATCGAGGGCAGCCCGGATTTCACCCTTGGAACCCAGGACAGTGCGACAGTGGCGATCAAGGATCTTCCGGCGGACGATTGGAAATTCAATAACCTGGCCAATCCCAATGATCCCGACGCTGCTGATGACGCGGATCCCGATAATGACGGCATTCCCAACCTGCTGGAATACGCTCTCCTCCTCGGTCCGGGCGTTTCCGATACCACCGAACTACCTGCGCTCACAACCGTGGTGGACGACCAAGGGGGATTGCACCTGGCCCTTGCCTACACAGAAAACACGAGCGCTATCGACCTCATCTACACGGTCGAAATGTCCGAAGACCTGCAAACATGGTTATCCAATACCGCTGGGCAGGAAGATGTTACCACAGAGACTTCCAGAATCGAAAATGGCGACGGAACCGAGACCGTGACCGTGATTGATAATTTGGCTATTATAAATGCTCAAAGACGCTACATCCGCCTCCGCATAGAGCGTGCCCTTTAATTAGAGGCTGTCCCAAAAGGGTGATTTTTGCGAGGGGATTTTGATGGGCGCTCATTTTAGTGGTATTTTCTTTTGGGAGGGCGCTGTCTTTGCTTCTCAATGACGTTAGGGTTATGGGTTTAAAATCCGGTTGCCTGGTTTTCTCTTTATGGGCCGACAGCGCACCTGTGAAAAAGTATTGTCCTTGCTTTTTCGCTCTTTATCTAGGCTGCCGCTTTGGTTTTTTGTTCATCTTGCTGGGCCAGCATCTTGGCGACTTTCCAGAGGTTGTGTGAGAGAACCGACCAGGCTACGCTG
>JAJFLV010000120.1 GCA_021772535.1 Opitutales bacterium
TGTTCACCATTCCTCCCTCATTGACCGAAGTGGCATCGGGGTTAGCCACCGGAGTGTCGTTAACCGATTCCACACTGACCAGGAACGTAGCCTCGGTGATCACATTGGATGAATCCTCACCCCGCACTGTGATGTTGGTGAAACCGAATTGGTTAGGAATAAAGCCCAATGTAAGTTCATCAGTAGTATTATTCACAACTGGTGAAACAATTCCAGGGACCGAATCGGCAAAAACGGTATAGGTTAAATTCGTAGGATCACCGACAAGCGCATCGAAGGCGGTATTCAAATTAAGGACCGAATTCACCGCGTCCTCCAGAACCATGACATTGTCAACAACCCCGGTTGCCCCCGAAATATCGAAAACATAAGCCGAACCGGATTCAGCGCCATTATCGTCATCGCCATCAGCGCCGGAGACAATGGTATTTCCATCAACAGCCACAGAAATTCCAAACCGGTCATCGGCTTGGCCGTCGTCAGCCCTCAATTTGGCGGATTGGCCCCACTGATCGACTCCGTCCTCATTGCGTTGATAGATATATACAGATCCATTATCCAATCCGCTTTCTTCGATAGCGCCAACGGCAACTGTATCACCGGATACACTAACGGAAGAGCCAAAGAGAGCGGCGGGAGCGGGATCGGCGGGGTTCAGTTTTGTTATCTGGCCCCAATGGTCCGTTCCACCCTCATTGCGGCCAAAAATATAGGCTGCTCCAGATGAATCATTTCCCGAGGCCCCTACAATAATTGTATCCCCATCGACATCCACAGAATCGCCAATGGACGATGCTACAGGTTGAGAGTCGGCGTCCTCGGCAACAATAGCTGTAACTTGGCCCCAATTGTCTGCCCCTCCCTGATCACGGGAAAATACGTATACAACGCCATTTTGCGAGTTGATTCTCTGAGTAAAAGGAGCTCCTACAACAACAATATCACCATTTAAAGCCATCGATGAGATTAACAAACCTAAAGTACCTTCATCGGGAGAAAAGGTTCTAACGGTTTCGGTCCAAATTGTAATATCGTTGATATCTCGCTCAAAGATATAAAGTGCACCTGCCTGATCTCCTGCCGCAGGTCCATCTCCTAAAGGAGAACTAACGGCAATTGTATCGACACTTATTCCAACCGAAAATCCGAAGATGTCGCCATTATTAGTATCACTTCCAACTAGTTTTTCTACTTGGCCCCAATTATCAAGACCGCCGGAGTCTCTTTCAAAAACATAAGCGGCTCCGGGACTTGTACTTGTAAAAGTACCGACCACAATTGTGTCACCATCAATGGCTACGGAAGATCCAAAATTATCTCCTGCGACACCATCGCTGGGTAAAAGGATTGTCACCTGGCCCCAATTATCAAGTAAAGGAACGGAAGGATTTGAGGGATCAAAATCGCGCTCGAAAACGTAGGCAGCACCGGCCGTGTTAGCTTCTATATCCGTTCCGACGACCGCAGTGTTTCCGCTTAGTGCAACAGCGAATCCGAAATTATCATCAACTGCTCCGTCGCTGGCGATTACTTTAGCCGTCTGGTTGGTTAATAACGGGTCGATGGTTATGGGGTAAACGGCCTGCGAGTCATCGATCAAGATATTCAAGTTGGTCTTCCTGCCGATGCCTTTCGAGATTAATTCAAAGTGAGAGGGCAGTTCCTTTCCTTCGGAATCGAAAACGTAGAGGTGGTCGTAACGATATATAGTCCTGTTATTTTGGTCTTTAAAAATGACTTCCGAACCGACCTCGTCCATGGTTGGAATCAAGTCGGTCTGGATGGCCATTTTAACTTTCAGGGTCTCTATTTCCGAATTCGATCCTTTAGAAAATTTCGATTTCGAGGTAAGGGACAGTGGAGCTGCTAAATCAAACCCCTGTTCGAGGCCATGGGAATCATTCACATACCATTCGGTGAGGTTTCCGCGCCGGTTTTCCAGACGATTCCCGTTGGCTTCTAACCGGGAGTCGGTTTTAGCAAAATCCAGTTTTTCAGCTCCTTGCTCAAATCCCAGGAGTCGCATTTGAAGCCGCCAGAGAGCATTACTGGAGTATATGTTGAGCCTATCATTGGAGTAGTTCAACACGAGGTTTTGGGCGGGATTTTTTGCCTCCATCTCTTCCTCGATCGATCCACCGGAAGGGTAAAACGAGTATGCTTCCGTAGGCAGATTTCGCAATATCGAGGAAAGGTTCTTCCCTCTTGGATCACTCCGGTTCAGTGCCCAACCCTCCCCTCCAATAACCAGGAGCGTCAAAGCGATAAGAATAAACCGGGCATGACGGCAGGGTTCGGCAAGCTTATTAAAAACCTGTTTTCCCACGGGGAGAAGAACCGGGAGCATTCTCAATCCTCGAATCACTATTATCAAAAAATGTAAGGCGTTAACGGTCGAATCTAAACTCCGACTTCAGTAACTTTTTATTAATTTATGGACAGCCCCAATACGGCCTAGCCACAGCTGAGGCTGTCCATTTCCCGAATTAAAAGTCGAATCTACTGTCCAGTGAATGAACTTAGGGAATCACAACATCGTTGGTAGGTATGGTAATGGTGTGGTCCGTAAAACCTCCTGAATCGGGCACTGCGTTGTCCGGATCGCCGATGCTGATGACTATGGTTTCATCACTCTCGGGGTCGGCATCGTTATTAATTGTTATCTGGACCGGCGAGGTCGTATTGCCCGCCGAAATCGTTACGGGTGAAGGCGTAGACGCTGTAAAATCAGCGCCGCCACCCTCTGTCGCACTCCCGGATAAGCTGAAAGGAACACTCACATCCACATCGACACTTCGGGACAACTGCAGGGTCGCAGAAACGGTGCCCGCTGTATCTTCATCGGCCGATTGGGACCCTGCGGTAAATGCCACAGTGGGCGTGGTGTCTTCGATGACCAAACGCAATTGGATGTTGGCCTCATTCGGCACCAGGGCCAATATGGTCCAGGTTCCCGTGGAGGAGTCTTCACTCACGAACAGATGGATCGGATCGGAGACCACAGACCAGCCGCTTCCAGTGTTCTTCTCAATTACATAATTGGCAAACCCCGCATCGGGATTCCTGAAGTAGGTGAGCACAGCATGCTCGGAATCGACCTGAACATTAATCCCTCCGACATCCTGAATGAGCCCAATGGTAACGAGTCCATTAACAACTTCAACGTCCCTGGTTCCAGCCTCAATGGTCTGGGTGTCCGTTATCATCATGGGACCATTGGCAGTATTGTCCACCGCCGGGTTCAGGCCCATGGCGTAAATCATGAAGTTGGTGAACCCGTCATTGACAAATGATTGATCCTGCGTCGTAGAGGAATCTGTGGCCAATAGACCGAAATTACGTTCACGCCAATCCTGGTAGGACTCAACCGTCCGCAGATCGACCGTAAAGTGACCCCAGAAATCAAATTTGGTTCTCTGTAATAGTCCCGTGCCATCGAACTGCGCCGGATCGACGGTGGAATCCGAAGCTGGAGTAATCCAGTAATTCAATTCGCGGGTCACTGCATCCGTAAACACGCCCCATTGCACCCGTGGGAAGGTATCCTGGAAATCGCCGTCGAAGTTCATGTTGAAGGACTGCCAGGAAGCCAATACCTTGGGAGTTGGCGGTGACACGACGGCAGGTACGGCTTTGGTACCCGGAGTCATGTCGAAGATACCGTGGAAAACCGCTGCTCCCGGTGTAGAGGTAACATTGACCGGGAAGGTGACGCCCGGCACATAGATTTCCGGCAAGTTGCGAACAACCGGGAAGAGTGGCTGAGGCTCGATTGTGAAGCTGAAAGTGCGTGTATCCGACTGCGGTCCCGGGTTGGTTATATCCAGGTCGTTGGCGGCCACCGAAACGGTGCCGGTTTGACCCATGGAGCCCAAGGCTGCGGTAACAACCAATGTCCAGTCAGTGGTGGAACCACTCACAGTTGCAGAAGATATGTTCGCGCTCATCCCGGTAACGGTAACGTTCATGTTGGTCGGATTGTCATCCGCAACTTTGAAAGTCACCGGCGGGTTATCGGGCAGTTGTGAGGGAACATTGGGGAAAATGACCGTATCTCGGATGTCTCCGATTACCGGGGCATCGTTCACATTGAGAATCTCTACCGACAGCTCGATAAGGTCATTGTCACCCGCAAAAGCGCCAGTGCCGCCAACATTGCTGGAAATGTCCAAGCCAACGCCGGAGCTGCCACTGGTGCCGTCCCACAAGCGAACGGTGAGCACACCCACATTCCCAAAGAAATCGCCTATATTAGGCTTATTCGGCAGGAACCGTAATAGATCGGTCGGGTCGAGGACCACAGCGTTGGAATCGGAAACGGTGCCGCTAACTGTGTTCCAGTTTGCTCCGCCATCAGTCGAGAATTGCCAGAGGCCCTGGACCAGGGTGGACGCATTATTCACCACCGCAACACCGGCGAAAGCATTCGACTCTTCATCCGCATAGAAGCGGTGCGGCAAAGTGTTATTAAAGAGGTTGGTCACCGTATCACTGGTCGGGTTCGAGTCCTCTTCATTGATCTGGCCCAATGTAGCCGAATCTACCGTTGCAGTGCCTCCATTGACACTATCGGCCCCTTGCGATTCGGGGGCGTCGTTGACCGCGACAACCGTCAGATCAAATGTTGTGGAGACATTCGCAGGTCCACCCACATCGGTGGCCGTAACCTTGATTGTGATCGTGGCAACATCTCCAAAATCAGGAGTGCCCGAGAATGTGTCTGTAGTAAAGGAGAGCCAACCTGGTAGTGCACCGCCAGAATTGAGGGTAGCGCCAAAGCTCAGGGAATCTCCGATATCGGGATCGGCGAAGGCGTCACCCGGAATGGTGAAGCTGAAGAAGGCATCCTCATCCGTCGACTGGTTGCTTATACCTTGATCAACCGTCGGGTTATCGTTTTGAGGAATTACCGTGATCGTAACCGTCCCCGTATCCTTGGCGCCAACAACATCGCTCACTTCATAGACGAAGCTGTCAGAGGTCGTTTCACCGCCATCGTGAAGATAGTTGAATGTGCCGTTCGTCGCCAACGTCAGACTGCCGTTGCTCGGCCCGCTCACAGGCGAAACGTTCACAGTTAAGGTGTCGTTCGGCAGGTCGCCGTCGTTATCATTATCCAATAAGCTGTTAAATCCACCGTTAAGCACATTCACCGCGCCTCCTTCGTTGACAGATGTGGCATCGTCGCCGGCTACCGGCGTATCGTTCAGTGATGTTATGGCAATACTGACGGTGGCTGTGGCGGAGCCTCCATTACCATCTGTCACCTCGTAAATAAAACTGTCCGTGAAGTTCTCACTGTCGTCGTGAGTATAGGTGAAGGTTCCGTTGGCCGCCAATGTGACAGAGCCGTTGCTTGGACCGCTGACCGGTGAAACAGTCACCGTCAAAGTGTCGTTCTCCGCGTCAGAATCATTGGCCAGCACGCTGGTGGCTCCATCGCTCAACGTGGATACCGAGCCACCCTCATCAACTGTAGCGCTGTCAGCAACTGCCACCGGCGCATCGTTCACTGGTATAATAGTAATCGATACTGTCGCCGTGGCGCTGGCCGCTCCGTCACTCACTAAATAATCGAAGCTGTCTGAGGTGGTTTCACCCCCATCGTGCGTGTAGGTGTATTCACCGTTCGGGGCGATCACTACGGTACCGTTTACCGGACCGCTTACAGGTGAGGATGAAGCAACCAGATTGTCAAATTCAGCATCCGTATCATTGGCCAATATGCTCGTAACTGAACCGTTTACGGTCGAAACTGAATCCCCTTCATTGACAGTGGCAGTGTCGTCCACACCCACCGGCGCATCGTTGACCGGATTGATCGTGATCATCACCGTCGTGGTGTCTGTCAAACCACCGGAATCTTCAACTTGATAATCAAAACTATCCGTCGTGGTCTCGCCAGCATCATGGGTGTAACTGAATGTACCGTCCAGATTAAGAGTGAAACTGCTGGAATTGCTTGGGCCGCTGCCCGGAACCACTGTCACCTGCAGTGTCAGCGGATTGTCCTCAGCGTCTGTGTCGTTGAACAACACGGTTGTTTCTCCACCTGGCGGCGGATTATTGCCGCCTAACACCATTACCGTGCCGCCTTCAGCTACCGAAGTATAATCCATCACGGCCACCGGTGCATCGTTCACTGGCGTGATGTTCACCGTCACCGTAGCATTGCCGCTCGTTTCGGTACCGCCTCCACTGTCATTTATGCTGAATGTGAATGTCTGCTGGTCAACATCATCGGCTGCAGTAGTGAAGAATACTTCCGCATCCGAAAGGACTGTGGGTGCCACGATCGGTGACACACCGTTTGCGCTTTCTGACAATGTTCCCGTTGCCGGTAAACTCTCGATGGTGAACGTAAGAGTTTGAGTCAACTCTGGATCACTGTCGTCTCCGGTCAGGGTTATCGACAATTCCACATCCTCGGTCGCCGTCACCGTCTGGTCGTTGGCCACCGGCGCATCGTTCACCGCCGTCACGTTCACCGTCACCGTGGCCGTATCCGTCAAGGCTCCGTCGCTGATCGTGTAGGTAAAAGTCTCCACACCGTTGAAATTCAGGTCCGGGGTGTAATCAATGTTGTTGCCGTTGATCACAGCTGTGCCCCCGTTGTCCGTCGCACTCACTGCAGTCACGGTCAAGGTTCCACTGTCAACATCGCTGTCCGCACCGTTGCCGTTGTCGGCCCGCACGTCCAGCGGCGTCGTTCCCGAATCCTCCGCCACCGTGAAGGTGTCGTCATTGGCTACCGGCGCGTCGTTCACTGGATTGATCGTGATCGTAACAGTCGCCACCGCCGTGGCTCCTCCCGTATCCGTCACTTGATAGTCAAAACTGTCCGTCGTCGTCTCACTGCCGTCTTGGGTGTAGCTGAAGGTCCCGTCCCCGTTCAGCGTCAGTGAACCATTGCTTGGACCGCTCCCGCCCACCAGCGTTACCGTCCCGGTCAACGGAACGTCTTCGGCGTCGCTGTCGCCATTCAATACACTGCTTTCACCGCCAGTAAGCGTCGTGGCCGTGCCGTTTTCATCGACCGTGATGCTGTCCCCAACGACCACCGGGGCGTCGTTCACCCCGTTTATGGTGATGGTTACAGTTGCCGTACCGGAGCCGCCGTGGAGGTCGTCGATTGTATAGGTGAAGGTGTCTGTATCGAAATCTCCCTGTCCGAGCGATTCAAATTGACTGTTTGGATCATAGGTAAAGTCGCCGCTCTGTCCTACCGTGACAATGCCTCCTTTGGCGCTCGGATTGTCAAAGCTCTGGACGATCAAATCATCGCTGGCGTCTGGATCGGTGTCGTTGAACAATACACCAGGCGCGCCCGTAATTAGTACGGAGTCCTCGTCCGTGCTGAAGCTCCCCTCCTGGCCGGATGCCGGATCGTCGACCGCCGTCGGCCCATCGTTCACGCCGTTGATGGTGATGGTTACTGTGGCTGTGTCGGACCCGCCATTGCCGTCCGATACGGTATATACGAAGGTATCGCTATCGATTTCATCGAACGCCAGGTCTTCAAATTGCCCGTTCGGATCATAACTGAAGGTTCCAGAGCTTCCGTCCCCGATGATGGATACCGTTCCGAGGGTCCCGGTAGTGTCCAGTCCGGTTACCGTCAAGACGTCGCTGGTATCGATATCACTATCATTAACCCGCACATCGCCGGTGGTAAAGGCGCTATCCTCATCGGTCGTGTATTCGGTTAGAATATCAAATCCCCCAACTCCCGTTTTAGTCGGCTGAATTTGACCATCCCCATCGTCTTGTGCTATTGGCGCGTCGTTCACGCCGTTGATGGTGATCGTTACCGTGGCCGTATCCGTGCCCCCGTTGCCGTCGTCAACGGTGTAGGCGAAAGTATCGGTCGACGATTCATTGACCGCGAGGTCTTCAAATTGTCCATTCGGGTCATAACTGAAAGTGCCATTCGACTGATTGGACACCAGTCCGCCGCCACTTCCCGTAGCATCAAAACTCTGAACAGACAACGTGTCTGGCGGCAGATCGACATCCGTGTCATTGGTAAGCACGTTTTCGGTCGTAAAACCAGTATCCTCGTCCGTTGAAAAACTCCCCTCCTGACCAGACGCTGGGTCATCGTTCGCCACAGGCGCGTCGTTGATCCGATTGATGGCGATATGGACCGTTGCTGTGGCGGTTGCGCCACCATCGTCGGTCAACAAGTAGTCAAAACTGTCCGTCGTCGATTCGTTCCCGTCATGGGAGTAACTGAAAGTGCCGTCACCATTTAGGGTGAATCCGCCATCGTCGTGCAATGGCCCGTTTCCAAACAATGACACCGTGCCGTCTAGCGGGGCATCCTCTACATCGCTGTCATTATCCAAAACGCTGCTACCGCTTGAACCACCAAAAGCGCCAGGAATTTCACTGGGCGATAGAGGACCGTCCCAAACCCGAATCTCAAAGACCTCGCCAGCAGAAGC
>JAJFLV010000013.1 GCA_021772535.1 Opitutales bacterium
CGATACCTCGCCGGCACTCAAACCATCAAGCACCATCAGTTGCACGGCCTCTTTTTTGAACTCTATACTATAGCGTCTTTTGCCCATTCTTCGATTCTCCTTTTTGGAGAATCTCGTGTCCACTTTTTCCAGTGCACATCATCCTTGCCTCCAATGTATACTGGCGGGAATGACGAAGGTATTGCCCGACTTTGTCCTTTGGTGTCAGCGACGACTCGCCCAAGTAGGCTGGGGTGAGCGGCAGATGGAGGTTCTGGCGGGCTCAAAAGCGCTCTGCCAGAGAATTCAGTACCTCACTCTTAAAGGCATTGAGATATCTTTCATTGCGCGACGAAGTCTTAATTGTTTCCGTCCAAATTCATCTTGGGCGACTTTTTTGCTTTACAGAATTACATTTTTTTGTATTATGTCTCCCTACCCTAGGGGAGTTTATGTTTGTGTGGTAACGTCTCAATGTATTTTTTACGAATGAATAAATTCATACACCGAGACAAGAGAAAGCTTTGGGTTTGAATAGTTATACTGTGGAAGAGAAAGTACTTGGCAGTTCGATGGGCACTACCCTCATGGAGCTTATGATGGCTGTCATGATACTTGGGCTTCTTTTCGGGGGCGCCATCACTTCTCTGGGGTACGGTTTCTTTGAAATCGAGCTATCGCGGGATTCCGTACGGGTGGCCCAGATGTTGCAAAGCGAGGTTGAAAGCCTGCGGACGAAGAACTGGACTCAGCTTGAAGCACTGAAGGGGACGTCCACCATCAGCCCTGATTACGACATTTCCGGGGCGGAAATCTTTGGAGGCAAATACACCCTGATCCGTCAATTAACAACCTCCAAAACCGACCAGTTGCAGCTTACTTTGAAAGCGAGCTGGAAGGACACCCGCGGCTTGCCTCATGAGAGGAAATTTTATACCATATTCACCAAAGACGGTCTGAATGACTATTATTACCGCACAATCTAGCTGTAGCTACGGATGGGGGAAAAAGAATTTTTCTTCCAAACATGGGTTCACTTTGGTGGAATTGATGATTACCATGAGCCTCATGGCTGTGGTCATGGCCGGAATAATGTCGGCCTACATGTTTATCACTAAAAGTTCGTTGTCGGTAGGCAATTACGCAGAGATGAGCGGAGATTCCCGAATGACTGTGGAGATTTTTGCCCGAGATATACGCATGGCAACTGATGTCACCGCTATTGGAGAAGGGAAAGTCAATCTAGTCGTAGCCTACTCCGATACGGACATACGCGATGTTGATTACCTCTATGATTCCGATACGAGAATACTAACCCGTACCGTGGACGATACCAATGTATTCACACTGCTGAACAATGTGGAAGATCTGGAATTTGAATTTTACAACCTTTTGGGTGATGAAACCACTAACCTGCTGGAAGTAAAAAGAGTCCATTTTTACGCGAAAATGCTGAAAAAAGTGATGCATATATCAAACAATTATCAAGTCATTTCCGCTGGGTATATGATGCGCAACCGTAAAGTGAGTAATTAAAAGACCATGTTAAACATAAATAATAAAAAAAATCGCAATTTCAGGAATCGTGAGAAGAGAGGATCAGCCCTCGTGGTTGCCCTCTTTATTGCCCTAGCCATTGTACTGATCATCGGTGGGTATCTGAAAATAACTTCACAAGAATTGAAAAAGTCTGAGGATTCGCTGGTCGCCAACGCCATCCTGAACCTTTCAGAGGCCGCCGCTGAAGAGGCTCTCTGGGCTCTCAACCACGACGATTGGTCCGATTGGTCCGATATGGGCGATCGCATGGTACGCGAATTGACTGGATTTGACATTGGCAACGGCAAAACCGGCGGAGCCCGAGTGATTGTGGTGGACTACGGTACCGATGATCCGATTATATATGTGGAAGGTCTGGTTGACATGGTCGACGGCCGCACCCTTAGCCGGCAGTTGAGAATCAATGCCACTACCCGCGGACTTTTTGCCAACGGCCTGACGGCGGAGGACAAGATTATCTTCGACGAGGCGGGGGCAGATACGTCGGCCATTTTCGATGGGTACAATTCCGCGGCCGGCCCCTACCATGCCTTTCTCAATCGAACCGATTCAGGTGCCATTGGAAGCGATGATGTAACTACCTCAAATGCAGATGTTTATGGGTTTGTTTCCACTAATGACGAAGCTCCCGTAGTGGGTGAATCCGGCAAAATATACGGAGCGGAAACAGACTCTGGTATATCCATCGATTCCAATCGGATTACCAATGATTTCACCTCGGATTTCAGGGACCGGTCTGCTCCGCCCCTGTCCAGTTCCGCACTCACTTCCCTGCCGGATGATGATGTTAAAACAATTGGAGATGTAAGCGGCTTTACGACCGCCCAGTACTCTCTGGACAAGTTGGAAATCGACGAGGGAGAAGCGCTCGTGGTGGAAGGTCCGGTCGTAATGGTGGTTGAAAATGATGTTGATATCGAAGGCATTGTTGAAGTCCAGGAAACCGGCAGCCTCAGACTTTATGTTGGAGGCGATTATACCATGAACGGTTACGCCCATGCCAATTTAACCAATGATCCTTTAAATTTCCTCATTTTCGGCACGGACACCGTTGATGGCCGGAGGGATTTCACAATCGACACAGGCTCTTCCATGGCGGCCGGTATTTACGCCCCTAACGCCGTCATAACCTTCATCGGCGCGGGCGCCACAGAAGAAGACAAGGACAAGGATAAGGATAAGGACTCTGACAAAGACAAAAGCTCGGATGACAAAGACAAAAGCTCGGACGATAAAGACAAAAGTTCCGGCGACGAAGATAAAGGCACCGGCAGCCTGGACTTAGAAGTTCAACCTCCCTTCATAGTCAGGGCTTTGTCAGAATTTGCTTTCGCGGCAGCGGATGATAAAATCACAATTTGCCATCGCCCTCCCGGAAATCCTGATAATGTGCAAACTCTGGAGGTGGCTCCAGCAGCGTTGGCCGGACACATGAATAGTAACGGAACCTTGCATGATGACGATACTTATGGCGCATGCGTAGAGGATGATAAAGACAAGAGTTCCGGTGACAAGGACAAGGATGTCGGTGACAAGGACAAGGATGTCGGTGACAAGGACAAGGATGTCGGCGACAAGGATAAAGACAAGGATGTCGGTGACAAGGACAAGGATAAAGATACTGAAGAGGAAGATGAGAGGACCCTTATTTGCCACGTTCCCGCGGGAAGCTCAGACGATGCTGAAACTCTTTGGCTACCAAAAGCGGCTTTAGAAGCACACCTTGCCAGTAGCCTGGGCGCTGTTGATTTGGATTCAGGCTTTCAGCATCGCTTTATTCTGGAAGCACTGGCCGAATATTCCTTCGCTCAATCCAAGGATTCCGGTGACAAGGACAAGGACTCCGGTGACAAGGATAAGGATTCCGGTGACAAGGATAAGGACTCAGACGATCGTGCCGAATTGCATGGTGATGACTACTATGGCGCCTGTGAGGAAGAAGATGAAGGACCCGGCGAGTTATTCGGAGCAGTCCTGGGGTACCAAATATTCGTCTACGGAACCTATAATTTCCATTACGATGAACAGCTCAAGGATACCGGTGACACCACCTACACGTTGTCAAGCTGGCATGAGCTGATAAAGCCTAGTGACAAAATCGATTTTCAATCCTTTATCGATCTGATTAACGAAAAGTTAGGTGAGGACTATCAGACCGACAATCCACCAACTGATGATTATCCTCCACCGAATGACGACCAGGAACCTGGAACCTGATTTCATGGATTAATTCATCGTCAAACTGTTTCGACAAAGGGCAAGCCTGGCTGGCTTGCCCTTTTTTGTTAGAAGGCAATGCAAATGAGGAATCGACATTCACCTATTCTTGGAATTAAGAAGAATCAATGAGGGGCAATTGTCCGGATTTGATGAAAAACAAGGGGTTTCCCAAGACCAAGGTAAAGGTGGCTTCGCTCAGGGAACCCTTGATCGGGTTGCTTGTGACAAAGCTCGATTTGCATCGGGAAGACGCCGCAATAACGGTGGATCATCTTATACGCGCCGAACAGGCGGGCAAGTCGGACCACGGCCTAATCAGGATTTCCTATCTTGTTTCCTCGGGAAAATTCGGCCCCTACAGTGGCGTGGCTCCCTTTCCCCAGCGGCTAGGTCCAGGGCGTTTCCATGCCGATGGCAAGGGGCATTTGGGATACCCAACATTACACAAACTGGTGGAAGCCTGCCAGCGGGAACTCGAAAATCAGGAAGTGTGCATTGGGACAAGCGCGAATCTGTATCCGAGTGGTATGCTCGGCGACTGGGCCCGCATCGCATGCGAGAATGGCGCCGCCACTATTCTGGTTGCCAGCTCACCGCCCAGGATGGCAGCCCCTGGTGGGTCCAAGCCGGTTCTGGGAACCAACCCGATCTGTATTGGAATTCCAACTCAACCTGTGCCATTCATTTCCGATTGCGCAACCAGTGAAATTACCCATGGCATGCTCCTTCTGGCCCGCGCCAGCGGGAAACCGCTGCCAACCCAGGCTGCGGTTGGAAAGGACGGCGAACCCACTGTTTTAGCCGATGATTTAGATCCTGCCCGGGGGAAAGGCGCCTTGCTGCCATTTGGGGGATCCCATAAGGCATTTGCTCTGGCCATGGGAATTGAACTCTTGGTGAGTCTAGGCGGTTGTCCTCCTGGTGGGCTCGCGCATGGCAGCCATGGCGTGTTCGGTCTTTTCCTTTCTCGGAAAGTTCTCGAGGACGTTCTTCCGGCCATGTCCGATTGGCTGCAGAGGCTTGATGAGGAAGAGGTGCGTATTCCGGGTTGGAAATCCCAGAGCCTGGGACGCCAGCAAAGTGAAGATGGAAATGTCGAGGTGTTGACGGAAACGTTTAATCAAATTAAGTCGTATATTACCTAGAACCTATCTCAAAATCGATGATGTTGATGCAGAGAGCAATTATGCGCTTGGAGCAAGGCGCGACGGGGCTTGCCGGGCTGGAAGCCCTGCTGCCCCGTCGGAACGCCGCTCAAACTCATAACTGCCTCTGTCCAAAGGATTTGTGCGGCACGGTAGCACCTTCGGCGTTGGTTTGCGCCAGAGGGGCCTACAGCCCATCCGGACGCAAAGCCGCCTGGAATCTGCCACCGTGGCGCTACAAACATCATTCATCTGCGAATTTGAGATAGGTTCTAGTATTAGTTAATTAAAGAGAATATTCCCATGAAAAAAACAACACAGCTTCGCCGTTTGCTGGAGAGACCGCAGGCCACCTTGCTTTGCGGCGCCCATGATGGAATTTCTGCCTCTTTGGCTGAACGGGCCGGTTTTGACGGGATTTGGTCAAGCGGTTTTTGTATCAGCGCGAGCATGGGCATCCCCGATGTCGGCCTTGTTACAATGTCCGAACATCTCGAAGCCACGAGCAAGATTAACAAGTGCACAAACCTGCCTGTGGTGGCCGACGTGGACAACGGATATGGGGACGCCATCAATGTCACGCGCGTTGTAAAGGAGTACGAGATGGCCGGGATATCCGGTATTTGCCTGGAGGATTATCACCACCCCAAACGATGCAGCCTGATCAAGGGATTTCGCCGCAATCTCGAAAGTTTAGAGGAGTTCGCTTGCAAGGTCCGTGCAGCCAAAGAAACCCAAAACGATCCAGATTTTGTGGTCATCGCCCGAACGGAGGCGCTGGTGGCCGAGAAGGGCGCCACGGAGGCTCTTGAACGGGCCGCCGCCTATGCCGCGGCGGGTGCGGACCTTGTGCTTGTGCAGTCGAAGGAAACCACACCGGGGCAAATCAAATCTTTCGCCATTGAATGGGATGGCGCGGTTCCCTTGGTGGCTATTCCCACCATGTATCCGGAAATCACCGTGAGCGAACTCTATGAGTTGGGCTATGCCATGATCATTTTCGCCAACCAGGGGTTTAGAGCTGCCGTGTCGGCCATGGGAGAGGTTTTTCGCCGTATGGTTGAAACGCAGACGATTGCTTCGGTTGAGAATGATATATGTCCATTGAGCGAAATATTTTCCCTGGTTGGTTACGAGGAAATCAGGCGACTTGAGGACCGGTTTGTCGCTCCCGGCCAGTCCGGCGGATTCTGAACATTTGCCGATGAACTCCACTGCAGGGGAAAACCTTTTCCGAAACCTGATTTCGGACAAGCTCCCGGAATTAGCCGACCGTCCGGCCATTCAATCCGATACGGCGGTTCTAACCTATGGCGACCTGAGCCAATTAGTTAAGGCAACCGCTCAGTTGCTGCGCGCCGCCGGAGCGAGGCCGGGGGATCGAATCGGCCTGAACCTGGGAAATTCACCAGAATATATTGTCGCTTTTTTGGCCGTGGCTGATTCCGGGTGTTTGGCTGTTCCTTTCGACGCCAATGCGGGGGCCGGGCGCATGCGGTATATTGAAAAGAAGACAAGGCCGGGATTTTCTCTTTGTTCGGCCAAAGGAGGCTTGTCCGAAAAATCAGCCATCCCCCAGATTACTTACAGCATAGACGTTGTTTCGAAGAGGGCGGTATTTTCGCCTGGGCCAGAACCGGCCCCTGTTGTGCCGGATTCCCTATTCTGCTCGGCCGGTTCCGGGGGAACTCCCGCCGCCATCCTTTTTTCGGCTGGATCCACTGGCCAGCCTAAAGGCGTTGTCCTCAAACAGGGCCACTTTTTGAATATCGCCCAGACTCTAGCAGCGATAATTGGCATGGATAGGGATCACCGGGAGCTGATTCTGAGTCCGATGACCCATAGCGGCGGATGGCAACGTGTTACTTCCACATTGTTGTCGGGCGGGTGTATTATTCTCCCACAAGGATTTTTAACCGTAACGGCAATTCTTGAGGATATTCTACGATTTGGAGTCACCGGGTTTTTCACCACTCCTCCGCTAATCAGAAGTTTGCTCAAAGCGTCTCCGGAAAAAATATCGAAAATGGCTGGATCCTGCCGCTCTATCGAAATTGCTAGCGCCCCGCTCTCTCCCGATGAGCTGGACCATCTATTGAGTCTTTTCCCCGGAGCCAATGTCTTTTTTCAATACGGCCTGACGGAGTGTTCACGGGCCCTCATACTGGATTCACGGGAAAACATGGACAAGCTGCACACCGTGGGAAAACCTACCAATGGAGTGGAGGTGGCAATTTCCGGACCAGGAGGCAAAATGTTGGAAGCCAACCTGGAAGGCGAAATTCTTCTTCGTGCAGATAAAAGGATGGGCGCTTATTGGGAAGATCCGGAGCGCAATGAGGCGAGAATTCAAAACGGTTGGTTTCGCACCGGCGATTTCGGGTTTATCGATGAGGATGGCTTTATCGCTTATCGAGGGCGGCGGGATGACATGATCAACTGCGGCGGTTACTCCTATTTTCCGGCCGAAGTGGAAAACGAGCTGGGCCGGCCCGAAGGGGTAAAAGAGTATTTGATCGCCGGTGTTTCCGACCCCCAGAAAGTGCTCACCCATGTTTCGTGGGCCTTTGTCGTTCCGGAAGATCCGGAAACTTGGTCAGTTAAAAATTTTCTCGCCGCCGCACGGAAAAAACTCCCCCCCCAGATGGTCCCACGCAGGGTAGTGGTCTTGTCCGCTATTCCGCACACTTCGACCGGAAAGCCGAATCGCCGTCTTACAGTTCAGCGTTATGGCCCGGATGCGGAATTGAATCACCCCGGCAGATGAATTCCCAGTCCAATGAGGAACAACCGCCAATATTCATAGATCGTGCCGCCGGGCACGGGCCGGCCGAAAACGTGGATCAAGCAGTAAAATTGGATTGTCAGGTAAGTGGCCAAAACGTCGGTCCCGATTCTCCAACCCCAGGTCCAGGGTTTGCGGTTTCGTTTTTTGCGCAACAGGTAAACTTGGACCAGGGAAATGCCCAGACCCAACAGAAGAAAATAGGGCCACCTGGGCAGGTAATCCAGTATGTTCTCCCATTCCAGACCCTCGTAAAACAGGTTCTCGCTCATGTGGCCCCAGATCATGTTTCCGACACAGGCCGCCGCCATGGTGGCGACGAAGACCCGCAGATGCAGGTTCTTTTTGAAAAAGCGGAAAAAGATCGGATAGTAAAACGCGCTTACCAAAAAGGCGCGAAAGTGGAAGGCGTAGCGCGCCCAGAAATTGGCCAGATTGGTGGCCAGCCAGGGGCGGTTGAAATGGGGGTCCACATTATACCCGAAAATACGCCACAGGCCGACCTTGAAGTGAACCACGCTGGCCCACAGGAGCATCCAGCGGGACTGGTCGATCAGGCAGGAGAATAGAACCGTCGGCGTGCTCATGTACTCACCCCTGACATGGTGGCGGACCATGGATTTAATATGGACAAAGAGGGTGATATCGAAAGTATCTTCGAGGTAGTCGACCAGGTTGTAAATGAACCAGCGGTCAAAAACCAAGTAGAGCAGGGAAAACCCCCATATCTTGAGGCCGGCCATGACCAGCCTGTTCTTGTCTTCACAAAGAAAATTATTGCTGATGTAGGCATACCCTTGTCCGATATAGGCGCTCCAGGTCCAACTCGGAATCATGGCCGGGTTTAAAAACACCGACAGGTAATGGGATACCGGCAAATCTTTGGGGACATGGCCGTCTTTGTAATCGACATGGTAGAGGATAACCCGCTGCCAATGCCAAAAGAATAAAAAGATGCCCAGTGGAACCTTCCACTCATAACCGCTTATCCCCTCGATCGACGCCCCCATAAACACGAGGAGGACTGATGACTGTGCCGCAATAAGACGGCATACGGAGGCCGCCTTTGGTTTTTTCAGCAAAACCGGTCGTAGGCCGTAGCGGTAGGCCACCGGCAGTATCAGCCATGGAACAAATGTTCTTGGATTGAAATAATTATCTCCGGAAAACGCGAGAATCCCAAGCCCTGCGGCCACCACGCTGACAATGGCGATTCTCTTATTGGTTGGGTGAAAAATCAGATATACGGCCAGATGGGCAAAGAGCAAACCGCTCGCCGCATGCAAACCGTACAACAAGACCACCGCGGTTAAAAACCAGAAAACAAGCGCCGTCCGTTTGAATTTAAGAGGAAGAAAATAAACGCAGAGGAAAGCGAGCGTCACGATGCTGAAAAAAATCAGCCGCTCGGTGTCGTTATCGTATTTTCGGGTAAAGGAGATAATGAGCGTGCAGTCGACATTGTGGTCGGCATCGAAGATATAATTAAGATTAAGACCCGCTTTGCCCGCCAATGCCTCTGGAGAGGGCAGCCCCACGACTTGGTAAAACTGGGTAAAGAGGTAGATGAAAACCAGCAGCACCCCTACCACCGCGGCTGCGGCCACCGGGCTGTGACGATCATTCTTTTCTTGTTCCTCGGTCGTGATTGGGTGACCGCCCAGTAGTCGTGCCATAACTCTAACTCTTTAACCCAAGGATTTTCGAACAAACGAGGAAAGAGTGTTGATGTTTTGAAAATTATCGGAATTGATGTCCGCCCTGGCTAGGGAAATAGCAAATTTACGCTCCAGAAAAAGGACTGTATTGATGATGCCGAGGGAGTCGACAAACCAGTCGTTGAGCAGATCCGTTGTATATTCAAGGTCCGTCCCCTGGTTCGGAAACTCCTCCTCGAAAAAATCCTTCAGCAATTTACTGATGACACCCTTGTCCATGCTCATAGACTCAAAATCTTCGTCTCCCTTATCCTCATCCTTCGGTGTAGCTAATGAAAAAGGGCAAATTTTACGAATATTTCCGTCCCCACCAAGCTTTTTAACCTGATTTCTGGCCGAAAAAAGAATCCAGTGTATCGAGGCCATAAAAACCCGCTAAAAATTGACCAATCCGGGAAAATGCGACCTCAGCAAATTGGACAGGTTTGAGACCGAAAATTCCTGATTCGTTGGGAATCTCCTAACCTGGCCTTGACATTCAACACACCAACTCGTCAACTTTGGCCTCTCGGTTTGACGGAATCATTTGGGACGTCATTCCCTAACTGCCAAATAGCTATGGGTCCCGTCGAAACCTCTGACGCCCCGCCTTTGGAATGAAATTAATTCAGCAGTCATTTTTCGCCTTATTGCTTCTTTCTTCAGGGTTTTGCGGAATTTCTTATGAAATTTTATATGGCAGAATACTGGGCAATTCCCTCGGGGATCAATTCCTGGTCACTTCGTCAGTCCTTCTGACTTTTCTTTTGGGCATTGGGTGCGGGACTTATTATGCCCACCGGTTATGGAAACATCTCTGGCTTCTGGAAGGCCTTATCGGAATTTACGGGGCGGCGATCGCACTCTGCTCGGAAATTCTCGATGACTTGTTTTACTCGATCCTGTCCTTATTGGGCACGTCAACGGCCGGTCCGTTACTTGTATGTGTCCTTGTGTTGCTGGTTCCCGCATTTCTTATAGGGACGAGCCTGCCGCTTTTTGCCGGGTATTTGAGCCGCATCAGTTCAGGGCTGGTATTTGCCAAAGCCTATTCAATCTACAACATAGGAGCGGCTATAACGGTTTTATTGATCGAGTTCTGGCTCATTCGCAAAGTAGGGATTCGGACCGCCACACTCTGCATCGCGGGGATCAACGGCATCGTGGCTCTTTCTTTATTTACCTTATATGGAAAAATAAGGAAGGAGCCACCGCTAGAAATTTCGGAGAGCAAAGAAGCAGCGGTCCGTTTTCCTCTTTCCGAACTAGCAGCTCTGGCGGTGGCCAGCACGGCCTCAGCGATATTTCAATTACTCATGGTGAAGATTTCCGAGTTCATTTTCGGACCGTTCCGTGAGTCCTTCGCGCTAGTCCTGAGCCTGATTTTACTGGGCATTGCCATGGGATCGATGGCGGTGAAGTTTTTCCGTATCAATTTCAGGGTCAACATGTTGGTAAACCTGGTCGGTCTTGTCCTCCTGCTGGCCGGTTTCGTTTTTTCGGTCGAGCGCTTTGCCGCTCTTTACCGGGAGGCGGCGGAATCTCACTTCAACATGGTCCTGCTGAAATTGATGACCTTGACCCTCGTCATGGGTTTGCCCGCCTTAACCTTCGGGGCGGCCATACCCGCTCTGATAACCCGGCAGTCGAACGTGGCTCGAGAGTCGGGCCAGCTTCTTTTTATATCGTCCTTGGCCAATGCCTTTGGCTTCCTTTTGATGGTATTCTTCCTGCACGAACATTTCGATTACGGCATTCTCATTCTCATCATCGCCGGTTTATCGGCTTTGTCCTTGATTATTTGCCGGTTGGAGATCGGTCCGGTCCCGATAGTTGCGGTTCTTCTGTTTACGCTGGCCATCTTCGCGCATAAAAAATTCTGGGATGAGGATATTCTCTATATTGGCCATACCTCTTTTCATTCCACCGAGGATCTCGAAGATGAGAGAGAGGACGTCAAGTTTACCGATAAATTCAAGGTTCGTGATGATGTTTTTTCCATCGTCCGAACCAACGGCCAATCCTTCTTTTTTATTAACGGCTACATCAGCATGCCCCTTGACGCGCCTTGGGAACCGCTGGTGGGCGCCTTCTCTTCGACCTTCGCGCCACGATCGGACAAGGCATTGGTTCTCGGTCTGGGCAGCGGGGCGACGGCCTCGGCAGTCGGCCTTCTCTTCGACCAAACAACCGGAGTGGAGATAAATTCCGCCGTGCTGAAAAACCTTTACCGAATGAAAGAGTTTAATTTCGACATCGAAAACAATCCCAAGGTAACGATTGTTCACGACGACGGGATTCATTTTTCAAAAACCTCGAAGGAAAAATTTTCACTAATCATCAACACCGTAACGACGCCCTTGTATTTCAGTTCGGCCAAGCTATATACGAAAGATTTTCTGGAGGTCATTAAAAAGCGATTGCAGCCGGATGGTGTTTACGTCACCTGGATCGACTCAAGAGTGGGAAATCGCGGGGTAGACATAATATTTAACACCCTGGATAATTCTTTCCAGCATTGCGCCATCGGGTATATTCGATCCTCTTATTTTCTGCTTTTATGTTCGGATAAGCCGATTCAGGCCAACCAGCCGAATATAGTGGCGGACCATCCTGTCTTAGGGCCTTTCTTCATGCAGAAATTCGGGTTCAAGCCGGACTGGTTGCCCTACGGGCTTCTGCACACCGATGCACCAATGCTGGCCAAGGACAGGGAAACCCCTTTGAACACCATGAACTACCCGGCCCTGGAATTTGAAATGAGCCGCTTGCGCAAACGAGGCTATACTGATTTTAAAAACCGAATGCGCGACGGCATGGGTTTGGACAACATCAGCCAGGCTTTCACCGCCAATATGGATTGGAATCCGTTCCACTTGTTGGTGCATACTGAAATCATGCTGGAAAAATCGCGCTACACGCGCCGTTGGGAGAGATTGTTGAAGAGGCAGGAGAGCGACTTCGAGATCAAGCACATCGAAGCCGAAATAGAGTATTACAAAGAAAACGCAAAAGCCGGCAAATCCGCTGACAAATACCATAAATTGGGTTTTCATCTTATGAATAATGAGCGGTATGCGGAGGCAATCGATTCATTTGAAAAAGCCCTCCAGCTAAATCCTAAAAGGGACAACTCCTATTTTAACATCGGCGCCAGCTACGAATACATGGAAAAGTATCCTCAAGCTCTGGAAAGTTACGCCAAAGAGCAACTTGTGGACCCGGAGGAGAACGCCGTTTCCTACCGCATGGGCCGGGTGCTGGTGAAAATGAAAAGCTACCAAAAAGGCCTTGAAATGCTAGATCAGGCTCTCAAAGAAAAGAAACGTGTGGACGTTTATTTTTACCGAGGGCGGGCTTTTGAGGGACTGGGAAAGACAAAAGAAGCTATTCAGTCTTACGAGGAAACATTACGGTTACAGAAGGACCACGAAAAAGCCAGTGAGGCTCTTGTCCGCCTCCAGGTAGAGGCGCCCCCGGGGTAACCGCCTCTAGGATTATTAAAAGCAAGGGTGTCGAACCAATGAAAATTTTGTCTCTTCGGGAAAGCCTGGATCTTGATTTCGGGGATGCCAACAAGCTTTACTCGAAACATTTCAACCCTGGCCTATTGAAAATCTATAAGGCGTTGGGATTGGGTTCGTGGGACATCGTGAGCGCAGAGGGCATGGAAATCCGGCTCCGGAACGGAAGGACAATCCTTGATTTTTCCTCCTCTATTGGAGTGTTGGGTCTTGGGCATAACCATCCGCGAATCCTGGGAGCGGAGCGGATTTGCCACGAAGAAAAGATTATTGATGCCATAAAAATGGCGCCGCATAAACTCCAGGGCGCATTGGCCCACAACCTCGCCCAAATGCTGCCCGGTCCATTAGAGGTGTCGTTTTTTTCGGTTTCAGGGGCCGAGGCGGTGGAATCCGCCATGAAGCTCTGTGAAAAAGCGCAAGGTCCCGGCAAAACGAAGTTCATCACCATGAGCGGCGCTTTTCACGGAAAGACTCACGGCGCGCTTTCGGTCACCACGGTAGGAGGTTTCCAAAGAGGTTTTCTGATGGGACTTCCACGGGAAAATGTCCTCGAAGTCGAATACGGCAACCTGAGCGCTGTCGAGCGGGCGATTGATGAAGAGACTTTGGATGGAAGCAACCCGATAATAGCGGTCCTGGTCGAGCCGGTTACGGGAGAGGGCGTTCACACACCGCCCAAGGGCTTCCTTAAGGGATTGGCGGGAATATGCAAAAAGAACGGCATTTACACAATCTTCGACGAGGTAAAAGTGGGCATGGGGCGAATGGGAACCTTTTGCGCATTTCAACAAGAGGAGGTCGTTCCCGATGTGGTCACGCTTTCCAAGGCGCTAGGCGGCGGCAAGCGGGCCATAGGGGCGATGGTCTCGAGCAGAGAGCTTTTCCATAAGGCCTACGGTAAAAGACAGGACTGTTCTTTGCACACCTCCACCTTCAGCGGTCTTGGCGAATCCTGTGCAGTGGCCATCGCAACACTCAATATTTACCGGGAAGACAACCTCATAGAAAAAGCCCGCGAGAAGGGTGAATACCTAACCCGCAAGTTGTCCCTGTTGAAGGAAAAGCATAAGGGCAAAATCGTCGAACTGAGGGGTCGCGGGCTTTTGCAGGGAGTGCGTTTCAGTTTCGGCAAAGGTTTGTTCGACAAGGTGGTGGACACCTCGAAAATGGGTCTATTCAAGACAACCGACAGTGCCTTCATGGCGAGCATGATTCGCGAATTGAACGAGCGGCACAATATCCTCGCGCATTTTTCCCCCTCCAGTCCGGATGTCCTGCACATCATGCCCCCTCTAATTGTCGAAATCCGGCATCTGGACGCCTTCGTGGAGGCTCTGGACGATATTTTGACAAAGGGATTCGCAATTATGGCCAGTCATTTTGTCAAAGCCAATATCAGGGACCGTTTGCCGGGAACTGATTTTTCCTAATGACGAAAGCTCATTGGACGGCAAATTTCTCCAACATTTGCTGGATCACATTGAGATTATTGAGACCCACCAGAATGGCAAGCAACCACCAGCAGGCAGACACATAATTGCTTCTTGTATTGTTAGCGCTCAGGCATGCCAAAAGCACGGCAAGGCTGAAGTGCGGGGTGTAGAGAAAAATTTCCCTGGTTCCATAAATCGAGTGCAGGCCGATATTGGCGCCGAATGAGAGCAACATGGCGATGGCAAACAAACGGTCCGTGTTATTTTCACGCAAATTAAAATAGAGGCCGCGCAAATAAAGCCCGATCCAGAGGAGTGCAGCAATCAGGGGTAGCCATCCGTAGTCCACCGCGGCCTTGTAATAGACAAGTTTGAGTCTGACACCCGCCACAAACGCCGTGGCAATGGGAAATTGGCCAATATAACTGTAGAGGAAGAAATTCTTTAAGATCTCCTTTACTACAAAGAGAGGTTTATTAAATAGCAGTTTGGAGGTGTACTGCATTTCGTGGTCGTAAACATCCGGTTTGAAAACGAGCTTCGCATCGGGAATGAAACCTTTTTGCACCAGGTTCAGCGCAAGACCTATCAACCCCACCAAGGCAACGAAAATAATGAGTTTCTTAAAGCGCTCGATTCCGGATTTTAACGCGAAAAGAACCACGCAAAGGCATAAGGCAGTCTGTATCGAGTTGGTGATAGTAATGCCAAAAGATAACACTCCCGCAGCGATCCAAAAGGGGAGATAGAGTTTCCGCTTTTTCAAACAGAGGAAGGTGAGAATATAGGTGGGCACGAGACTGATGATGGACAACTCGTAGGTGTCGGGAATGCTTCCGAACACCATTTGGCTCATTGAAACCCCGTAAAACACGGCCACTCCCGCCGCCACAATCGTACGCTCCAAAAGCATTCGAGCGGTGACAAAAATGCAAACAATGGCTACCCCTCCAGTTCCTGCGGCAAACACAATCATGGCCGATTCGTAAGTTGGAAATAATTGGCCGAGCGTCCAACTTATTGGCAACACTACCAGAAGCACTAAGGGGTGAATTCCTTTGTGGTTTGGAACCCAGCCTTTGAGGGCGTCCACATGATCGGCGCCAAAGAAGATATTAATATTACTGGAATAACCGGGCATGTCCCTGTAAGCTTGGCCGATCTTGAAGTAGAGGATGAAAAAAACAAAAAAGAGGACCGTAGCTGTAAAGATTTCAAATTGATTCCGATGCAAAACGGCGCCCCACCTCTCAAATAATTTCTTTTTCCATTGTGCAGATTTTGCGTTCTCAGCCATAATCAGGAATTGAATTGTTGACGGAAAGGATTTGTGGGTAAGAAGTTTGCCATTTTCAGTAACTTAGGTGAAGAAGGGATTCTCCACACTTTAAAATCTTCCTCCTAAAGTAAAGGCCCCTTTCATGCATGAGAAGCTTTCGGATAATCCGGAATCCTGGGGAAGGTATCCCCGTTGCGGAAGTGAATCCCGTTGGCTAGAGCGGGTCGATGCGGCGCTTCCCGCTGTTACGGGCAAGAAACTTCTCCCATTCGGTTTGGGAAGAAGTTATGGAGATTGCTGCCTTAACGACGGAGGAGTTCTCCTGCGCACAAGGACTTTGAACCGTATTCTCTCTTTCGACCGGGCCAAAGGAGTTCTCCGAAGTGAGGCAGGCGTCAGTCTGGATGAGATATTGAAAGTGATTGTCCCGGCGGGCTGGTTTCTCCCGGTCAGCCCAGGAACGAAATACATCACCTTGGGAGGGGCCATCGCAAACGATGTTCACGGCAAGAACCACCATGTGGCCGGCACTTTTGGCTGTCATGTGAACCAATTTGAGTTGCTCCGTTCCGATGGGCAACGGCTGCTCTGCTCGAAGGAGGAAAACCCCGAATGGTTTAACGCGACCATCGGCGGTTTAGGGCTTACCGGTTTGATTACCTGGGGAGAAATCCGGTTAAAACCGATACAAAACGCTTTTATCTCACTGGAAACCGTCAAGTTGCGAAATCTGGAAGACTTTTTGGAAGTCTCCGCCGCTTCCGACAGCACTTTTGAATATACCGTGGCCTGGTTTGATGGGTTGGCTTCGGGATGCAATCTGGGTCGAGGAATATTTATGCGTGGAAATCATGCCATCGATCCGTCTCTCAATCTTGAAGTCCATTCAGATCCGGGTTTGCAAATGCCCTTCGACGCCCCGAACTTTCTTTTGAACAATCTCAGCATCAAGGCTTTCAATTTCTGTTATTACCACCGCCAACAGAGGGCTGTGAAAAAAAGCAAAACGCACTACAATCCCTTTTTTTACCCCCTCGACTCAATTGGCCGGTGGAACCGCATTTATGGCAAGAGAGGATTTTTTCAATACCAATGCCTCATACCGTTTTCGGCGGGCCGGGAACCCGTGCGCAAGATACTTTCAATAATCAGCGCCTCCAACCAGGGTTCCTTTCTTGGGGTCATCAAAACTTTCGGTTCCGTCTCCTCTCCCGGTCTTATCTCCTTTCCTCGTCCTGGAATCACTCTGGCCCTGGATTTTTCCAACAATGGATCCCGCACCTTGGGGTTGTTCCGGAACCTCGACAGAATCGTGAGGGAGGCCCGTGGGAGACTTTACCCCGCCAAGGATGCTTGCATGAGGGCCGAGGATTTTCGGAGTTTCTACCCTCAATGGGAAGAATTCGGGAAATTCATCGACCCCGCCTTTTCCTCCAGTTTCGTACGCCGGGTTGTCCCGGGTCGCTAACCTGCAACCAGCCAGGCCGTCAAAACACCGATGCCTATTCCGGCCATTATCTCAACCCAGGTGTGGCCCATTCGCTCACGCTGGGGAATCAGGCCATTTCGCCCTTCGGCCATTTGATTGATAGCCGCTGCCTGTTTGCCCACTCTAACACGTATTCCGGAAGCATCCAAAAAGACAATGAAGGCGAGAGTCACCGCCAGACCAAACATCGCGTTATCAATCCCCTCACGCCATGCGATCAATGCCGCCATGCTGCTGACAACGGCGCTATGTGTGCTAGGCAGACCGCCACACCCTATTAGGCTGAAGGCTGGTTTGCGGGCCTTGACACTGTTGATAACAAACTTGATGCCGCCTGCCAGGAACCAAGCGAGAAAAGGCGTAAGAGCATAGGTGAAATCCATTTTTTAGCTTCCCGCCGGCCACATAATCCAAATGCATGCGCCTATCCAAAGAATCACCGTCAAGGCTAGTTGCCAGTCGCCCAGCAGCGAATCGGTGGGCGATTCCCCGCCGTTTAAAGAATCCACCACAAACCAGTATCGAAACAATCCATAGAGGACGAATGGTATGGTGACGACCAATTCCGGTTTTTCCGAAATCACAAATAAACTATAAAAAACCAATGCTCCGGTAGCCGACATCTCCGCATATCGATCTACTAGGGAAACCGTGTAATGTTCGAGCACTTTTCGGCTGCCGGGGCCGCTAAGTGCAAGTTCCTGACGCCGCTTTACCGCTGCCAGATAAAGACCCAGACTGAGTGTGGTGACAAACATCCAGGAAGAAACATCCACCGCAATTGCCGTTGCTCCGGCGAATACGCGCAATACGAAACATATAGCGATGGTAAAGATATCAATGACAGGTTGGCGTTTCAGGAAAAAAGAGTAAGCCAAATTAAGTACCAGATAACCCGCCAGAATCGGACCCACTGAGGGCAACTTGAAAAATCCCAATGCAAGAATTACAAAAAGCCCCACCAACAGGACAAGCGCCTGACGAACGCTAACCGCGCCCGAGGCCAAAGGCCGTGTCCTGGATTTCACGGGATGATTGCGGTCGCGCTCGATATCGCGAATGTCATTGATGATATAGGCGCTGGAAGATGCCACACAGAAAAGAAGCGTTGCCCCCAATGCCCCGACTGCCGCATCCGTCACAAAAAACAACTCGTTTGAGAAAGCGAGCGGGGCCAGGACAAAACCGTTTTTCACCCACTGGCGAGGCCGCATCAGCTTTAGCAATCCACTTAACACAAATTTATTTGCTTGCGGAGACATAACTGATTTTTCCAGCTTCTCTCATTAATGCATAAGAAAGATACGGAAAATCGCTTCAAAAGCAAGATATTGAAGTTTCCTAACAAGTGTCTTTAATCAACCGGAAAAGCAAAGGGCATGCTGGAACGATTTCCGTTATCGGTTCTTTAAAAAAAGTCGACCCGGGGTATTGTCTCCAAAAGTCCAGATCCAGCCAGTGTTTCCCAAAACATAAACAACCATCGATAGATGTTCTCATTAAAAAATATTCATTCCTGCAAATCCAGATCCCAACCCTCCTCTTCCAAACTCTCGGCCTCCGGTTTCTGGTCAAAGCCAATCGGCGGGAGGTTCATTAATATTACAGATGTTTCCGGTTTTCGCCCTCAGGGCAATTGGAACATGGCGCCGTGGTGCTTTCGAAATCGGCTGGCCAAGTCATTGAGCTGACATCTCAGTTCATCATGATCGATCAGCTTTTTTCGGATGAATCACTAGTGTCCAGTTAAGGGAAGATTTGAAAATTGTAAGTTAATGTCTTTCAAATGGACTATTCGCAGATTATTGTGGGAGGGAATCGCTTAATCAAGACAGTGGAATGTGATTTGGGCAAGGGTCGAGGTTGGTGGTCCCGTCTTTGAATCGGCTCCTCTACAGCCGGAGAGGCTGGTCGATGTTTTCTTTGCAT
>JAJFLV010000121.1 GCA_021772535.1 Opitutales bacterium
AACGAGGATCTCGATCTTTCGGAATACCTGCCTAAAAAACTGTTGGGTTTGACGATTGAGGAATCGAGTCTGAAACCCGCCATTACCCTGAGGACATCGGCGACCAAATTTCTTGACGACAACAATAAGCTGGATGCGCAACTGCGGCATCAGGTGATCGGGGCAATACAGACAGGTTTGAAGGTCAACTTGCAGCCGATCACCTCCAAAATACCCTATGCAGGCCCTGTCCTTCTCTCGCTCGACAAGGCGAAGAGCTGCTCGGGCAGGATGGGCGCTTCGCTTTTGTCGTCGCTGCTCTCCTCGGAACGAACCTTGGTTCTCATCCATCCCTTCGCTTCCAACTTGTTGCTACGCAAAAAATTGGCTGCTCGGGCAGGATTCGAACCTGCGACAAAGTGGTTAACAGCCACCTGCTCTACCGCTGAGCTACCGAGCAATCTCTTTTGCCTATCCGGGGTTGATCGTCGGAACCGTCGCTCGACAGGACGGTGCGGAGGGTTCCTCCCGGTTTTGATTTGATTCTGGTAAATGGTATGAAAAGAGGGGTTCAGTGCGGGTTGTCAATCCTTTGCTGGGTTTTTGTCGAGGTTCTTATTTCGGAGGAGGAGGAGTTTTAATTAGAACCTATCTCAAATTCGTTGATGGTGATGCAGAGAGCAATTATATGTTTTGAGCAAGGCGCGACGGGGTTTGCCGGGCTAGCAGCAGCCCTGCTGCCCCGTCGGAACGCCGCTCAAACACATAATTGCCTTTGTCCAAAGGATTTGTGCGGCACGATAGCACCTGCGGCGTTGGTTTGCGCCCGAGGGGCGTCGAGCCCATCCGGGCGCAAAGCCGTCTGGCATTTGCCGCCGTGGCGCTACAAACATCATTCATCTGCGAATTTGAGATAGATTCTAGATTTCTTTTTCCACAAGGTGGAGGGATTTATTAAACTTTTTGTTGCCATTTACTTGTTCGATCCTATTTAAGGGACGTTTTCAGGGAGCAAGACCGGCCTTCCAGAGAGGGTCGAGGCAATCTGTTCTATGGGATAGCGGAGGCAAATCCGTCTTCCGGAACCGGTGTAGCACAGCATAGCATAGACATAGATTTTAATATAATATATATACATTCAGATAGTTTACTAAGTAATTAAGTAATTAAGTAAGTAGGTAATTGATTGATGAAAGATTTCTCTTTGAAAGTAAGCCCGCGTGAGAAGACCGGCAGAGGGCCGACCCGGCGGTTGCGTAAAAGCGGCAGGATTCCGGCCATTCTCTATGGACCGTCGGGTTCACGAAGCCTGACCGTGGACGGGATCGAGTTCATGGATTTGTGGAAGGAAGTGCGGGGTTCGTCCACATTGATTCAATTAATTGAGGATGGAGTGGAGGATGTGCGCGGTTTGATACTGGATTATCAGCGCAACGCGATCACGGATAATTTTGAGCACCTAGATTTTAAGGAAATTCCGTCGGGGGTGGAAATGCATGCCCAGGTAACCATTCACATTGTGGGGGAGGCCATTGGGGTGAAGATGGAGCAGGGATTGCTGGAATCTTATCACCATGATATTGGAGTGCGTTGTCTACCACGCGATTTTCCGCGTTTTATCGAGGTTGATGTAACGGAACTGCATGCGGGTGATTCCATTCATGTGAGGGACTTGGTTCCGATTGAGAATGTGGTTTTCACCGATGATCCGGACAAGGGGATCATTGCTTGCGTGCTGCCGTCAATCTCGCAGGCAGACGAAGAAGCGGATGCTGCAGCGAAAGCGGAAGCAGAAGCGGAAGCGGCTGAAGCTGAAGGAGAAGAGGCGGAAGGGTCAGAGGCTGAGGCAGAGTCCTGAGGCCGAAGTAGTCGTAGAGACTCCCTCGAGATCCCCTTTTGTATTGGGGATGGTTGCTGGATGTGGGGTTTTGGGGATATTAGATTGAATTTGAATTGAAGCATTTTGATGGCAATTTCTCTCATAGCCGGGTTGGGAAATCCAGGCCCGACGTACCGAAATACGAGGCACAATATCGGCCGGGCCGCTGTGGAATCACTGGCCGGCCGACTGGGGGCGGCATTTAAGGATGAAACGCGTTTGAAGGTCCGCCTGGCGAAATGCAGGCTGGGTGAAAAAGCCTTTTTTGCTGTGATCCCGAAGACTTACATGAATGACAGCGGCAGTCCCCTGGCAGCCGTTTGCCGCTATTACAAAATTCCCGAAGAGGAAATTGCTGTTGTTTACGACGAGATACAGGTGGAGCTGGGCAGTGTCAAAATATCCGTCGGCGGGGGCGCAGGGGGCCATAATGGGCTGGAGGACATGTTAGCGCATTTGAAGGAAGGCTTTACCCGATTTCGCATCGGGATCGGGCCAAAAATGCCGCCCGAGATGGACCTGAAGGACTTTGTTTTAGGGAAATTCACAGATTGCCAACAATCCCTTGTTAATAAAAAAATGCCTGATTATGAGGATGGCTTGAAGCTCCTTGTTGACAGAGGGCCACTCCTGGCCATGAATCAGGTGAATCAACGAGAAAATGCCAATACCAGTAATGACAGCCACGCAGACCAAAAAGAATAAATATAGAGCAACTTTCATCCTGGACACCCGCTCGACGGAAAGTCCGGTTGAGACCTTGATCGAGGGACTGGCGGAGGCCATTACCTCTGTCGGGGGTGAAACCGAGCGAGTGGAAAACCTGGGGCGACAGGATTTTGTCCGCATCACGGAAAAGAGCCATACGGGGGATTTCTACGTGCGGATTTACTTCGAGAGTCCACCGTCTGCGATAGGGCAGTTTCAAGAAAATCTGCGTCTGGAAAAAACCGTCAAAAGGATTTTCGTGGAAGGATGTTCCTGAGATGGGAGGGATTTGTCTTGTCCATTGAATTAAACAAACAAACAATCTAGCAACCGCTTTAGCTGAAAAAACATGGCCTCATTCAACAAAGTAATACTAATGGGAAATCTGACGCGCGATCCCGAGCACCGCGTCACACCCGGCGGGTTATCCATCTGTAAGCTGGGCCTGGCGGTGAACCGGAGATTCACGAAACAGGACGGTACCAAAACGGAGGAAACAACCTTTGTCGATATCGACTCGTTCGGCAAACAGGCGGAGCTGATTTCGCAGTATTTGAAAAGAGGCGATCCTATTTTTCTGGAAGGGCGTCTGCGCTTTGATACGTGGGAGTCCAATACGGGGGAGAAGCGGAGCAAGCTCAACGTAGTGTTGGAGAATTTTCAATTCATGGGCCGCGGCGGGGATGCCGAAGGAGGCGGAGGGCCGCGCCGTTACGAGGAATCGGCCCCACCGCCCCGAAGCGCCAGTGCACCTGCTCCTCAAAGAGAGGCACCAGCTGCGCAGAATGATGAATTGGAAGACGATGTGCCATTTTAAACGGCGCCTGCCGATGAATTTTAATCAAACCTTGATGGGAGAAAGATAATTTATGTCTACACAAAACCTTCTACTTTTAACACCGATTGACGGGCTGGGCCAAGAAGGCGAGCAGGTCAAAGTAAAATCCGGGTATGCCCGGAACTATCTTTTGCCAAGGAAATTGGCGATACCCATGACGGCGGCAAACCGGAAGCAAATGGAAGCCTTGGAGCGGGCCCGCGAGATTAGGTTGGCGAAGGAATTATCATCTGCCGAGGAGATCGCCGGGCGAATTGGCAAAGTCCACATCGCCATTCCTATGAAAACGGGGCCGGGAGGAAAGCTCTTCGGTTCTGTTTCGAGCATGGACTTGCAGAAAAGACTGGAGGAAGAGGGTGTTAAGGTCAAACGCAAGCAGATCCATTTATTCAATCCGGTAAAATCTCTGGGCAAACATACGACGCAGATTAAACTGCACCCGGAGGTATCCGTCGATTTCGAATTCGAAGTGGTCTCCGAAAATCCCATCGAAGAAGAAGCCTAAGGCTGCCTGGTTCATCCTCATCCTAAAGCAGCGGCAAAATGGCAGCTCCACAAGGAACAAAGTCCTCCCAATTATTTCCCGCCGGGACTAGCCCGGAGCGGTCAGGCAGGACGGTTAGCGGCTCGGCGCCGCCTCTAGAGCGGAGCGCGCCTTGCAATATCGATGCAGAGGAGGGGCTGTTGGGCTGCTGTCTGCTCGACGGCGGTCAAGAGGTGATGTCCTATTGCCTGGAGGCGAAAGTCAAGCCGGACTACTTTTTCAAGCCTGCCCATCAGTCGATTTTTGAAGCTTTGTGCGGTCTTTATGAAAAGGGAACCCCGGCTGATGAAATTATTCTGAGCGAAGAGTTGCAGAGAATGGGCAAGCTGGAGGAGATCGGCGGTTATCAAGCCATCGTGCGGCTGACGAACCGGATCGAGACAACAGCCCACTCCCGCCATTGGTTGGAGATCGTGCGGGAAAAATGCATTTACCGGCGTTTGATCAAAGTTTCCACCGAAAGCATCGACCTTTGCTATCAAGGCGGTTTGAGGTCGGAGGAGCTGCTCGAAAATGTAGAGCAGTCGATATTTCGAATCAGCGAGGAGAGGGTCTCGGACACAGCGACCCGGATCACGGAATCGATGGATTTGGCCGTCAGCCTGGTGCAAAAGCTGCTCAAGGGCGGGGGGGAGATTTCGGGAGTATCGACCGGATTCATCGATCTGGACCGGATTACCTTCGGCCTACATGCACAGGAGATGATCGTATTGGCGGCCCGGCCCTCGATGGGGAAAACTTCGCTGGCCCTGAATATAGCGGAAACGGCCACGCTGCCGCGCCCGAGCAGCCGCTGTCAACCTGTGCCGACACTCTTTTTCAGCCTCGAAATGAGCGCCGAACAGCTCGCTTTTCGCCTATTGTGCAGTTTCGCACGGGTGAGCATGCTGAAGATCAAGGAAGGATTTCCCGGAAAAGAGTATGAGAAGAAATTGGCCCGGTGCGCCAACGAAATCAAAGATGCACCCTTGTGGATCGATGAGTCCGGCCACTTGACGATCCTCGAATTGCGGGCCAAGGCACGTCGAATGGCCTCCAAGGTGAAGAACCTGGGCCTAATTGTGATCGATTATTTGCAATTGATCAGTGGGACGGACGGACGGGCGCCGCGGGAGCAGCAAATATCGGAAATTTCCCGTGGGGTGAAAGCGATGGCCAAGGAGCTGAAGGTGCCAGTGCTGGTGCTAAGCCAGCTCAACCGCGATTCCGAAAGGGAAAAACGACCCCCTCGGCTGTCCGACCTGCGGGAATCCGGATCGATCGAGCAGGATGCCGACGTGGTAATGCTCCTGAGCAGACGGAAGGACAAGGAAGACGAGGATTCGGAGGAGGGGCGCTCGGGAAGCACGATTGATTTAATTATTGCCAAACAGCGCAATGGGCCGGTAGGAGATGTGCCGTTAACATTTATTCCCGAGCTGACCAGATTCGAAAACCATTCACGCTCTGCCCGTTAAGTTAATATGATGTTACGATCTCTGCCGAGCTTATTTGTAATCCTAGCCACTTTGCTGGCCACGGCGGGCCTGTTTGCGCAGCCCGCCCCACCGCCGCTTCCCACGGTTGGAGAAATCAAGCTGGAATTCAAGGGAGTCAAAAATGTAAGCGACGATGCGGTTATGGTGAATCTGCAAATTCGCGAAGGGATGGAGTACGACCAAACCCTGGTGGATCGTTCCATACGTTCACTCTATAATACGCGGTTTTTTGAATTCATCGAGGCAAGGGTCGAGGAGATGGGCAAAGATGAGGTGCGGGTGGTCTTTCTTATCCAGCCCAAGTTCCGCGTTTCGCAAATTCGCATCAGAGGCAACCGGAAGGTAAAAACCCGGCGTCTGGAGGATAAAATCAAAAGCCGGAACAGCGGCATTCTGGACGAGCGGCAGGTTGCCGAAGACAAGGAGGAGATCGAAAAGTACTATCGGGACAAGGGGTATACCAATGTGGAGGCGGATTACCGAATCGTACGGGATGAGCTGACCGGATTCGGGGTAGTGACCTTCATTATCGACGAGGGAGCCAAATTAAAGATTAAGGCGGTGACATTCTCCGGCAACGAGGCGGTGGTGTCAAAAAAGCTGCGGAAAACGGTGAAAACGAAAAAGTGGGGACCCTTTTCGTGGTTGTTGAGCACAGGGCGTTTCAACGATATCACCTTTCAGGAGGACCTCGATAAATTGCGCAATTATTACAAGGAGAGAGGTTATCTGGATATTGATATTTCCGACTCCGATGTGACCCTGGATTATCCCACGCGGAAGACTATCGCGATCAACATCAACGTCGATGAAGGCAAACAATACCGGGTGGGGGAAATCACCATTGAGGGGAACACCTTATTTATCAGTGAGAGGCTGATGAGAGGCTTGCGCTTAAGAACGGGAGACGTGTTTGCGCCTGAAAAACTGGACGAAGACCGCGAAGCGTTGACAGATTTTTACGGATTGGTGGGCTACCTGGACACTCGGGTCGGGGTGGACCGCAAGCCGAATATTGCAACGGGAGACATCGACCTCAATTACCGCATCCGGGAGGGGGACCGCGTTTATCTGGAATCGATCCTGATCGAGGGAAACACCAAGACCAAAAGTGTGGTCCTTTTGCGGGAGCTGGCCTTGGCGCCAGGGCAGGTATTCAACATGGTGCGGATGAAAAACAGTAAAGCCCGGCTGGAGAACACGCGATTTTTCGAGGCGGTTGACCTGACTCCGGAGGCAACCAATATCCCTGGACGACGCAACCTGAAGATCACCGTACAGGAGGGCCGCACGGGGCAGTTTCAGTTTGGGGCCGGTTTCAGCTCGCTGGAAAACGGATCTTTTTTCGCCGAGCTGAGCCAAAGCAATTTCGATTTGTTCAACTGGCGTTCCTTTTTTCAGGGAGATGGGCAAAAATTTCGCCTTCGTTTTCAGATTGGTTCGCGGTCGAACAGCTTTGTCCTGGCTTTCGAGGAGCCCTGGCTGTTCGAGCAGCGCCTGGCGGTCGGGTTCGAGCTTTTCCGGTCGGAGACGGATTTCAACAGCAGCATTTTCAATGAGAAGCGGTCCGGCTTCGAGGTGTATCTGCGCAAGCGTCTGATCGGCCTTTGGGTGGCCCGTCTTTCCTATCGCTTCGAGGTGGTCGATATTACAGATGTCAGTTCCTTCGCCCCAATATTCATTCTCGATGAAGCAGGGGAGAGGACGGTTTCAAAAATTGGATTAAGCCTGATCCGGGACACCCGCAATGATCTTATTTTCACCTCCAAGGGAAGCCGAATAGCGGTCACTACGCAGTTTGCCGGGCTGGGCGGCGATACCGACTACATACGAATGCAGGCCAGGGGGGCCAAGTACATACCGACATTTGATGTAGGCAAGCAGGTCGTTTCCATCATCGGCAGCTTTGGGATACTGGAAGCGACGGGAAGCGACCCGGTTCCGTTTTTCGACCGTTTCTTTCTAGGCGGCCCGGATGACCTGCGTGGGTTTGAGTTTCGCGAGGTTGGACCCAAAAGGGCGGACAGCCAGGGCAGACAGGAGCCTTCCGGGGGGAACACAATGGGCTTTTTAAGTGTCGAATACACGATCAAGATAGCAGGGCCGCTGCGGGTGGCGGCATTTTACGATTGGGGATTTGTCAATGAAGGATCTGCAGATTTCAGTTTTTCAGACGCCAATTCGAACTGGGGGTTCGGGGTGCGCCTGATGGTGCTTAACAACCCCTTGCGCCTTGATTTTGGAATTCCCATAACATCGGATGAATTCAACGATGAAGGCAACCAGTTCAATTTTTCCTTTGGAACCCGTTTTTAGTTCCAGTCAAAATCTTCAAACCAACCCCACCGTTTTTCAGTAAAATACAATTAATTAAATACAATCTTATGAAACGAATCTTCTTATGCATCCTGGCCCTTGGATTGTTACCCCTTGGGGCATTGGGGCAAAACCTGAAAATAGTAACGGTCGACATGACGCGGCTCTACAACGAGTACTACAAGACATTGGAGGCCAATGATAAAATAAAAGGCAGCCTGGAAAAAGCCCAGGAGCAAGTCGAAGAGATGGTTAAAGAGGGGCAGACATTGCTTGAGGATTATAAATCGATCTTCGAAATGACGCAAAACGATGCCCTGACCGAGGAAGCGCGCCTGAAAGCACAGACCGATGCCGAAAGCATGGCCCAGCAACTGAAGGACAAAGAGCGCGAAATCCAGCAGTTCAGGCAAAACACGCAACGCTCTATCCAGCAACGCCAGCAAACTTACCGGGACCTTTTTCTGGATGAAATCAAAGGAGTGGTGCTGGAAGTGTCGCGGGAACGCAATGGCGATCTCATATTGGACAGCTCCGGTTTAACGGCTCTGGGTATTTCCGGAGTGATCTACTCCGACCCTTCCTGGGACGTGAGCGACCTGGTGTTGGAGAGAATCAATGCCGATGCTCCGGTGGAGGAGTAAAAATCGGATGCTAGATGCCGGTTGCCGGTTTCGAGGCGAAAATTGCCGTTAAATGAAACCACAATCCTGCATTTCGCATCCTTCCTCTCTAGATTGCTTGTGAACCAATTAACGTAGGGTCCTCCCTGAATGCAATTCAGTTACACCCTTGAGGAAATCCTGAAAATTGCCGGGGAAGGGCAAGCGGAGGGACAGACGGAAGAAAGGATCACGGGCATTGCCTCGCTGAGCCTGGCCGCGGCGGGGGATCTTTCTTTCCTTGGGAACAAGAAATACCGTAAAGAGGTGGCTTCTTGTGCCGCATCAATTGTGGTGCTACCGGAAGACCACGATGGTTCACCAAAGGAAAATCAGGTATTTCTGCGTGTGACGCACCCTTCAAAAGCCCTGGCCCAGGTTTGTGAGCGGATTGAAAGAGATTGCTGGATCAAGCCGGTGGCGGGCATTCATCCTTCCGCCGTGGTCGATCCCTCGGCAAAAATCGATGCGAACGCCAGTATCGGGCCGCTATGCGTGATCGAAGCGGGAGCGACCATCGGGGCCGGAACGGTCCTGGAAAGTCAAATCTTTATCGGGCATCAGACTCAATTGGGCGATGATTGCTGGTTGAAGCCCCAAGTATCGGTAGGTTCTCATTGCCTGATTGGCGACCGTGTACGTTTGCACAGCGGGGTAGTGGTCGGTTCCGATGGGTATGGTTACTCGACGGTCGGGGGCAAACACTTGAAGGAGCCCCAGATCGGGCGGGTGGTGATCGAAGACGATGTGGAAATCGGCGCCAACTCCTGTGTCGACCGGGCCAGATTTTCCGAAACGCGGATTGGCGAGGGGACGAAAATCGATAACCTGGTTCAGATTGCGCACAATGTCATCATTGGCCCGCATTGTCTGCTCGTGGCTCAATCGGGCATCGCGGGCAGCACGACATTGGGAGATCATGTGATATTGAGTGCGCAGGTTGGAATACTGGGGCACATAAAAGTTGGGAGCGGTTGTCGAATAGGGGGCCAGGCGGGAGTCAATGGCGATCTCGAACCGGGCAGTTTTGTGACCGACACCCCTGCTTACCCCATTATGCAGGCGCGTAAGGTGGAAGTATTAAAAAGAAGGCTGCCGGATTTGTTTAAAAGGGTTGCCAAGCTGGAAGAATTGATAGATGTCAATTAGCAGGCACAATGTCCGTCCATAAACGACAATGCAGGTTGGGGAGTTAAAAATATTTACCGGCCGGTCCAATCCCGCCCTGGCCCGGGACATTTGCAACTATATCGGGACTTCGCTGGGTTTGGCAACGGTGACAAAATTCCCCGATGGGGAAACCTTTGTCAAAATCGATGAAAACATACGGGGGAAGGATGTGTTTATCGTACAATCGACCAGTCCACCGGCCAACGACCACTTGATGGAGATGCTCATCATGATTGATGCGGCCCGGCGGGCTTCGGCCCAACGGATCACGGCAGTGGTCCCATTTTACGGCTATTCGCGGCAGGACCGCAAAGACCAGCCGCGGGTGCCCATAACGGCCAAACTGGTGGCCAATCTTCTTGTGACGGCCGGAGCCAACCGAATACTGACGATGGACCTGCATGCCCAGCAGGTGCAGGGGTTTTTCGATATTCCGGTCGATCATCTCTACGCATCACCGATTTTTTACGATTACCTTCATCAATACCGGCACGACGATCTGGTGGTAATCGCCCCCGATGTGGGGGGGATGAAAATGGCGGCGGCATACGCCAACATGCTTAATTCCGGTCTGGGCTTCGTGGCCAAAAAGAGAACCAGCGCGACAACCGTGGAGGCCTCCAACCTGGTGGGAGATGTGGAGGGGAAAGAGGTTCTGATTCTCGACGATATTACCGGGACAGCAGGCACTCTGGTGGCAGCGGGCAAGCTTTTGCGTGAACACGGAGCGGCCACCGTTCGAGCAGCCGTAACGCATAGCATTCTCAACGAACTTGCCTACGAGCGCCTGAAAGAAGGCCCGCTGGACGAACTTATCACGACCAACACGATTCCGGTCGATCCGCGCGATTTGCCAATAACCGTACTCAGCGTGGCGGATTTGCTGGGACAGGCCATCCTGCGCATCAACAGCCATGAAAGCATTACCAGCCTGTTCACCATCAAGGGGTTTTGACTTGGATGCTGGATGCTGGATGCTGGAATATTGATCGGTGATTACCGTGTGGTTGCCTGAAAGCCGAAATTTTTTGTGACAATTATTAGCGAGTCATCCTTTGGAAGAAATGCTGATAGTTTTTTTAACTCGACCGGCTGAAAAAGAATGGGGGAACCCGTTTGCCAGTTGCCATGTCTCCGCCTAGATCATGCGTAAATCCATACTTTCAATTTTCCTTTTCCTGGCCCTCGGGCTCTTTGTCCTGACCTCCTTTACAAGCCGGGAAGAGTACACGGCCAAAACCGGCGACAGGAGCCGATTCATCCAGGTATCGGCGGATTTTCCATTGGAGGAAGAACCGGTTGACCGTTCGAGCAAGGACCGAATCGTCAGCTTTTCCGATGTTCTGGAGGATGTCACCCCCGCCATTGTGGGCGTTTATCCCTCACGCATTGTCAAAGTTTACGAGAACCGGCGCTCCTCCAACCCGCTGGAGGAAATGTTGCGCCGCTACTATGGGCTGCCCACTCCCCGCCGGGATGATGACGAGGAGCCGGAAGAACGCAAACTGCCCCAGGGCATGGGTTCCGGTGTCATCATATCGCCGGACGGTTACATTTTAACCAACAACCATGTCGTTTCGGACGACCGGGGCAATGTGGCCGATGAGATCGAGGTGCAATTGAATGACGGCCGCCGAGTTACAGCTGAAATCGTGGGCAAAGACGAGCGAACCGATATCGCGGTGATCAAGGTCGAAGCCGGAGAGCTGCCCTCTGTCAAAATGGCCGACAGCGACAACCTGAAGGTGGGCGACATCGTTTTTGCGGTTGGCAATCCATTGAGCGTGGGTCTGACCGTGACGATGGGCATCGTTTCGGCCACGGGCCGTTCCGGGTTGAGTATTTTGGGGGAGGGAGGCTATGAGAATTTTATCCAAACCGATGCCTCCATCAATCCCGGGAACTCCGGGGGAGGCCTGATTGACGCCGAGGGGCGTCTGGTCGGAATCAACACGGCCATCATATCGCGGACGGGTGGGAATATCGGCATCGGGTTTGCCATACCCATAACGCTTGCGCGCAACATCATGCTGAGTCTCGTGGAATCCGGCACTGTGCAGAGAGGGCTGTTGGGGGTGCGCCCCGCCAATCTGACACCCGATCTGGCGGAGGCTTTTGGCCATGAGGGGACCAGCGGGGCCCTTGTGCAATTTGTGGAGGAGGGTTTACCCGCCTCCAATGCAGGCATCCGGCGAGGCGATATCGTGGTGGATATCGGGGGTAAAAAAATCGAAACAATGAACGATTTGCGCCTGACGGTGGCCTCCATGCCGCCGGGAACTCCGGTCATCGTAACGGTCATGCGGGAGGGGGAAAAACACGAATTCGAGGTCACCCTGAGCGATATGGAGAACCCTTATAGCCTTGGTGCGGGTTCTTCAGGTGAACTCCTGAAAGGGGTTGTGCTGGAACCCATCAGCTCGCAGCACCGGGATACATACAATCTTCCCGACCGGGTCGATGGAGTGGTCGTGACCGATATCAAGAGGGGTTCTCCGCATATCCGATCCCTTCGGGAGGGGATGGTAATAGTGGAAATCAACGACCAGCCGGTGGAGGATCTTTCTTCAGTCGCCTCCGTTTTGAGAAAGGGAGCGAACAAGCTATGGACCTTCGACCGGGGCTCGTTTGGGTTTCAGGTTATTCGGGTCGAGTAGAGGACGTAGTCACAATCGCCTTCCCAAGGGCGGAGTGTTTGTTGTTATCCGACACGGGCAAACTTCATGACGCCGCTGGGGACAGCGCCGTCCACCTTTGGGTTGAGATAAGTGTTCGTGTCCATTTCGTTTTCAATGCGGTAGATTGGCAGAATGAGGAATGGCACACTTTCAGCGTGAGTAATGAGAAGAGGTCCCAGGAAACCCCGGGTTGCACCCGGGGCTGTCGAATGGCACACTTTCAGCGTGCGGGACAGTCAAGCCGGGTTATCCGGGTTGAATAGATGACAGGGTGGATTTAGGCCTGATCTTTTTTTCAATTATCAACATTGAGGGGTGAGGGGTGGAACGGGTTGTTGCTGTTTTCCGATATGGGCAAACTTCATGACACCGCTGGGGACAGCGCCGTCCACCTTTGGGTTGAGATAGATTCTTGATGTTTGCTTGGTTTGCGGAGGGAACAATCGAAAATATGAGAGAGTGGCACACCTTCAGTGTACATGGCATTCCGAAAGAACAAGAATCGGGTCGCTGTTTCAGCCGAACCTAAACAATTTCAGACGGAAGGTTTAATTCACCGTCAACTGCCGGGTTTTTCTATGGGAATGGCCTGGAGGGCTTGCGGGAGGTCGTCCGGGGGATAGGTGGGGAAGGTCATTTCGAGCAATG
>JAJFLV010000122.1 GCA_021772535.1 Opitutales bacterium
CAGAAGTATGTGGGACTTCATTTCCCCTAAACTCATCGGTGGTAGCATGTCCGGCTTGTGTAATGCCTTCACGTTTGATCGCTTTCCAGACCGTTAATAATAGAATTTTGAGGTCGAGCAGAAAGTTTCGGTTGTCCACATACCAAACATCAAGTTCGAATTTTTTTTTCCAGGAAATAGCATTTCGTCCATTAACCTGTGCCCAGCCGGTTATTCCGGGGCGCACTTCGTGACGCCGGGCCTGCTCGGGACTGTAGCGTTCAAGATAGCGTATCAATAACGGTCTTGGACCGACCAGACTCATTTCCCCACGCAAGACATTGAATAGCTCCGGCAATTCATCCAGACTTGAACTCCGTAAAAATTGACCGAATTTTGTAAGTCGCGCCTCGTCCGGCATTAGCGTTCCATCCTCATTATAAGCATCCTTCATAGAGCGGAATTTCAACAAAGTGAACTTGCGACCACCTTTGCCCGGCCGGTCTTGTTGGAAAATGAACGGTGAACCGAGTTTCAGCCTGATTAATAAAGCTAAAAAGATCATTAGTGGCAATAGCATCATAATAAGAATGACAGCGGCCAAAAAATCAAAAATCCGCTTCATTGGTTTTTTCCGAATGCCTCTTTAACATTTTTAATCACAGCCAGCAAATTTTCCGCTTGAATGTCCCGGGAGAATTCGCGTTCGGCCAGTTTTCTGGAATTCGCGCCGAACTCCCGGCAAAGACCGGGATTTTGTTTAAGAAAAACAATTTTGTCGGCAAAATCGACAGGATTGTCCGGCTCCACGAATACACCGGCACGGTTTTTTTCGACAAGACCTTGCAACCAACCAGGCATGTTGGTCAGCACAGGTTTTCCAGCGGAAAAGGAATCAAACATTTTGTTGGGGGAACAGGTATATAAAACCGGGAGATTGCGGTAAATGGTCATGCAAACATCAGCGGCTGAGGCCAGTTGGGCCACATAATTTTTTTCATCAACGGGACCGGAAAAAATAAGGTTGTTGAGACCTTCACGTTGGGCCCGTTCTTCCAACGAATCACGCTCTTTGCCATCGCCATGAAGAACGAACACAATCTCATTTTCATTGCGCCGTATTAACTCTGCGGCTGCATCCAAAACGAAATTCAAGCCATTGGCGGGTCCCATAGCTCCAAAGTAAACAAGTGCAAACCGGTCTCCGATTCCCAGATCCTCCTTTACGACCGAACCGTCTACCTGAGGTGAAAATAAGCTGAGATCAGAACCGTTTGGAATGACCGTTATTTTTTTAGCGGACACCCCGCTTTCCCTGACACCGCGTTCCATCCCAGGCGTCAGGGCAACAATATGGGCGCTGGCTCGGTAAGTTGTTTTTTCAAGCCATTTTGCCACCGCTATGGTGAAGGGAGATTTCAAGGCTCCCATTTGAATCGGCGCCTCGGGCCAAAGATCCCTTACTTCAAAAATCAGGGGTATTCGATTGCGCCAGGAAGCATATAGGCCCGGGATTGCAATGGTTAATGGCGTGCTGGTGGCAAAAACAATGTCCCCTTTCAGAGAACATGTTTTTCGCATTGAATTAATTGCGAACTTGAAAAAGGCACTGAGCCGTTGACCATAGCTCATTTTATTATCGTAGGGCACAGGGAGCCAGTGAACTTCAATGCCCGCCTCCCGGGTTGTGAACCAGGAATTCCCCTTCTCCCCATTGTTGTCGGTGAACGCGGTAACCATGCACACCTGATGCCCGGCGGCGACAAGGCGGCGTGCCATTTCATAGGAACGGGTCCCACCAAACATCGTTGGAGTGCAGAAATATTGATGCAGATAAATGATTCGCATACAGTGAATCAAAAAATCGTTTGATAACGCAGGTTGCCCTCTACTTTTCGAGTTCCCGTTAGATCAAACACCGACGCGCCGGACTCCATCAGTGATTCGATATCGGTTTTTTCGAGAGGATGACCCACAATGATAAGGTCGCACTCGGCCAGATCCATCAACTTATCCATGAGATGGTCAGCCAAATGGGAAAAATGCTCAACCATATAGGCTTTATTCTTGCCGATCAGCCGCTGAATGCGAAGGCAAGGATCGTAAATGGAAAGTTTAACGCCTTTGCTTAAAAATTTCTCAGCCAAATCGACAAGTGGGCTTTCACGTAAATCGTCTGTTCCCGGTTTGAAAGACAGACCGGCAAATCCAACCGATTTCGGCTTTCCGTTCATGGCGAGGTTGAAGACTCGTTCAACCTGCAGTTTATTGCTGGGTAAAATGCCTGCGAGCATGGGCAAATCTATAACCCCTTTGGCCGACAAGCTGAGGAGGGCTCGCAGATCCTTGGGCAAGCAGGAACCCCCGAAGGCAAAACCGGGTTTCAAATAGCGGGGAGAAAGGTTCAATTTCGTATCGCTGCAAAATATTTCCATAACCTTCTCTGCATCAATCCCATGCAAATGACAAAGCTGACCCAGTTCATTGGCAAAGGTAATCTTGGTTGCGTGAAAAGCATTGTCGGCAAATTTCACCATCTCGGCTGTTTCAATTGAGGTCAGAAAACGAGGAGCCTGAATGTCAGAATACAATTCCATGACCCTCTGGCCGACTCCAGGAACCCTTTCTCCAATAACGATTTTGGGCGGATCGTAGAAATCCCGAACAGAGCTGCCTTCACGAAGAAATTCCGGATGAAAAACGACATCGATGGAACCACCCAATGGCCGCTCCAGTTTATTTTCTAATAGTGGAATCAATTTTCCTTCAACAGTTCCGGGCTCCACCGTACTGCGGATCACAATACAGCACTGCTGGGTCGATTGGCGAATTTTCAAGTGAGCAACCATATCGGATAACACAGCCTCAAGATGTTGAGTAGAAAGGCTCCCCGTAGGCCCCGAGGGTGTCCCCACACAAACCATCGCCAAGTCGCAATTCTGCAAAGCTTCTTTTGAATCGCCGGTTGCGCGAAAATCTTTTTGAGCAACAACCTGCCGCACAAGATCTTCCAGTTCCGCTTCTACCACCGGGCTCTGACCCCGATTGATCAAATCCACTTTTTGTTCAACAATATCTACTCCAATTACCTTGTGCCCTTCTTTGGCCAGACAGGCTCCCGTAACCGTCCCCACATAACCGAGTCCAAATAGTGATATATTCATTGTTCAGATACTGAAACCAGGTTCGATTGCGATTCCTTGCAGCCAGATTTTTCCCAATGAACCTCCTTTACAATCGTATTTTTGTCCAAAGAGTTAAAACCGAGATTCAAAATTTCATCCTCATGGCAAAGATTCACCTTTTCGCAATCCACTTGCAAATTCTGCAAAGAAACTGCCGGGGCAAAAACGGTCAGTAATCGCGCGGGCAGCTTTATCTTTGCGGTATAGAGAAATGAAAGCGCCGGTTCGAGCGCACCATAAGATGGAGACGACCACCCACGAAGTTCGTTTTTACTACTGCCACGGTATAAATCCGATTTACCATTGGTTCCCTGCGGCAAGAGGGAGATTATTTTTAAACCATATTGGCCGGTTGGAGTGTCTAAAGTTACGAGGTTTTCTTTAGCATTAAATTCGTAGGCCAGATCAGCCAGGAGCCAATGAAGGGCTATCGAATGCTCCTTCTTACCGCCGAGGTCATCGATTACGATCCAAAAATTATCTCCTGCCCTAAGAATGGACCGCCGATGGATCACGGGGTCGGGCAACCTCCCATAACCATCGTGCTCACCTTCAAACAGGTCCACCATGCCATCCGCGGTTCGTTCCAGTTTCAACAATTTTGAGTTATGCCAGCGGGACCAGAGAAAACGAGGTCCCCTTTCCATTTGATCGCGACCATCGACAGTAATCGTGTTGTGGAAACATGTTCCAACGAAAGGATTATTCCACGGTGCAGGATCATAATAGGAATAGCTTCCAGGATCCCTGGCAATGTTTGTGCCGTCCCGCCACAAATCTAAATGCAGCATGTCGGCGTGTGCCGGCCTTTCACGAATCGATCCGCAACGCAACATTCCCCAAGATCTCTCACCACCCATGGTAAAAAAACCGCCCTGCTTTGCTAGTAGAGGTTCAAATTTATATTCCAAACGCGGAGCATCAAATACGCCGGGTCCAAATAGCCAAAGCATGTCCTCATCCCATGGGCCAGGTGGATTTATTAGTCCCTGAGAATAAGAATAACCGATGCACCCACCAATAGGACGAAAATCTGCATAATCGCAATTATTTAATGGGGTAACAAGAGCGCCGTCATTTCCCCCGCAGTTGGGAGCGCATCCGCTTTTCAGGTCAATCATGGCAAGTAAAAATTTTTCCGCCAATTTGAGCCGTTGCAGGACATCATCAGAAAATTGATAACCGTTTAATTCTCCAATACGAATCGCATAGTAACAAATTTGCAACAGAAGACGGTGGTAATTGTTGGATTGCTGGACAAAAGACCCATCCTCTCGCACGAGCCGCAAAACTTCTCTTTCAATAATAGTTTTTCCAAGGTCTCGCCAATACCTGGCTTTTCTTAATTGGGGAAATATAATTCCAGTGGTCCAAAGACCGGCTCCTTCACTAATACTATGATTGTTATTTTGTAATTGAGCATAAGCATGCCCGGCAGCGACGCGATCCGCCTGAGCGGCTGCCATTCCACATAAGCGGCAAAACCTTTCCGGCGTTGTCTCCTTGCTTTCGATAACTGCAAACATCCCGAAATACCAAGCCAACAAACGGATGGAAGTCTCCTGGCCGCACTTCCAGTGGGCGCCCGTATTGGGTGGATTGTCCTCCCCCCAGCTTTCCACCAGTTTCCAAAAGGAATCGGCAAACGTATCATTCCTTGTTGCTATGTAGGCTCTTCCCAACAAATAAGCGGAACTGAACCGGCCAATCTCCCATATCCATTTAAGGTCCCCGCTTTGCTGTGATTGCATCGGAATTCTCGACCAGTGCGTGTCTGAGGGTGATTTTTGGCCGGATTTTGGATTCAGGTGCCAATCGGGTGGAAATCCTGAAGTTTCAATATGCAAAGAAAAATAGGAGAAAGAGCCTGTTTGAAGCGCTTCAGCTTGGGCGAGCAGTTGAGAAACTCCTCTCTCCCCCCATATATTTTTCAAAACGGATCGAAAAAAGGAATTGCCTTCTTGGTCTGCAAAATGACCTGGTTTTTTAGTTTTCCAGATCCGAAAATATTTCTCGTCGTTCAGTTTTATTTGTGAAGAAAGCCTATTATTCCACTCATTATTTTTCCACTTCCGTCGTGGAAAAATAAGCTGTTGCAGCCCTGATTTTATCTGCACCTCGTAAAGTATTCTTTTAAAAGTCCAGCCAATACCGGATTCTCTGATACAGTGATAAACAAACTCTATTTTTTCTCTTATTAGAGAAGATGATGAATATTTTCTGCTGGAAAATAACGATCCACCTGCTTTTGAGGAAGTAATCTTAATCAGTTCTTCCAGAAGAAAGTTATGGTTTTCCAAAAATATCTCTTTGGAGTAATTTTTATTTGCAAAACTTTTTCCATTTTGGGCGATGTCAATTGCTTCCTCCGGGTTTTTCAATATTTCGATAATTAATCTGGCCAAATCTCTTTGATTATCCCCGCAGACAAAATGCTTTCCATTGACACCTTCAATTCCCTGGACTCCGACTTTTGTAGAAATCAACAATTTCCCTGAAGCCAAGGCAACCAGACTTTTCAATTTTATTCCAGAACCACTTTCTTGCGGATTGATAAAAATAAATCCTTTTTGTAAAAAGGATTTTGAATCGGCCACAAACCCAAGACCCTGTATACCCTCCTTTGGATTGTGAAATGTTTCCGTATGACGCCCACCGAGAATTAATTTTAGCTTTGATTCTATTATTCTGAGTTCTGGCCAGGCTTCTCGAATAAAACTTCGCAACCCACTCCCTTTTCGGTAATCCGCAGAACCAAGGCTGAGAATCGTATCCCCAAAAGTTCTGGAAGGTTTTTGAAATAGGGATGAATCGAGGTAAACACCTAAAACTCCGTCAACACTAGCATTGTAGGTTTTTTTGTATTGCGAGGCATCCCTTTCAGTTATTGCCCATACAAGATCAGCACTATTCAGGCTCGTTCTTTCGAAAGTTTTTATTTTGGCTACCTCCAGCTTCCACGCCAAACGCTTAAAATATATTCCACTTTTCGTAAAATTTGAAAACGCCTCGTAGAGAACCTCATGGCTGCGTATTATGGTGAACAAGCCGGGAATTTTACATTTCAAGGGCCGCACCAAAGCCGCTACGGGGAGTCCTTCAAAAAAGATGAGGGGAAGCTGGCCGTGTGATTCTTCAATTTTTTTGCACGCTTGGACGATTTCCAAAAGAATACGAGAATTGTTATACTGCTGAACACAACCTGGAAGTTTGGAGAACAGGCTTCTTACGAATCGCCAAGCAAGCCCTCGTCTGAAGATAGGGATATAAATGAATCTCACCTCGGGGAAATTTGCTTTCAGACTGTTGCCAGGTTCTTTATCCGTGAGTCCAATATAGCTTATATTCTCAAATTTTTCGTTAAATGCGACGAGGGAACTTCTCGTCGCAATTCCATAACCGGAATCTTCAGAGGGCCAACCATGGGCCACTATGACAAGCGTTGAGGTCATAACTGCAGTTTTTGGGGATGATGTATCTTACGCAATTTTGGCATTAATCCATAATAACCTTCTTTTTCATCTTTATGCACAAATATGAAATTATTGCCCTTCCCCGCTTCTAATGAAGGTTGGTCTCCATCTGCCAATTCCGGAAAGGCGCCGGTGAAAAAATATGATTCGTAACCATATTCCTGAAGAAATGAATATATTTCCTTCGGTTCATAACCATAACGTTGACCATGGCCGATCTCCAATATTATCACACATCTGGAATTTTGAATAATTTGTTTAGCTCCACGCAAAACAAACATTTCATACCCCTCCACGTCACACTTAACTAACCGAACATTCTTGAGGTCAGGATGGTCTACAGACAAATCGTCCAATTTTTTCAACATTATTTCAGTCGAATATTCTGAAGACACATTCTCGTCTTGAACAATATTGCTTTGTCCCTGAAGGCGAACACCCCGGCCATTTTTTATTCTCAAATGCCTGATTTCCGATTTATCGGACAAACCATATTTAAAAAAAGATACATTATTCATACCCATCATTTTACAGGTAATCTTTGTTACATCAGCATAGTAGGGATCGGCTTCAAAAGCGTATACGATTCCCGTCTTCCCAACACTTTTGGATAGTTCATATGTCCAGTTGGCCCCGTTTGCTCCCACGTCAATAGCAGCATCACCCTCATTTAATAACATGGGAATCAATGCCATCTCATGTTCAGTGTATGTTTCTCTTTTTATAAGATACATAAATCGTAAAGCGTGAATCCACTTTAAACCTCTTTCTCCAAGTAAAGCCCTTATGAGGGAAATTATAGCAGCTTTGATCAAATTATCAGGACGCAGTTTTCTCAATAATCCACTCAGCTTTTTTACCTGTAAGGGTTTGATAAAACATTTTCGGTGAATTATTGTGCAAAAATTGTTTTACGGCCGGGTTATTTTGAATTTCGGTGTTTTGTGAAATCAGGAGTTTTAAATTTTTTCTAAAATCTTCCTCACTATCAGGTATAAATGTTCTACCAGCTGATAAATCCTTCGTCCTTTTCCCTATTATACCCCAATCCGCTGCCAATACCGGAATGTTTCTATATAATGAATTTACAAATAGGCCACTGCTTCCTCCAAACCGTATATATGGCATAATGACAGCGGAAGCAATTGAATACAGATCACTTATTTCCTGATTAGACAACCTCCAATCCATTAAGGTTATTTGAACCGGATATCTAAATTTTGCACATATTTTATTAATTTCTGAAGAATTCTCAATCAATCCCCCGACAATTATTCTAAGTGGATCTTTCCATTTGAGAAGAGCCCGCAAGGCCCATTCAGTACCTTTACGTTGGTTATGATACCCCAAAAACAATATAGTGGGGAATTCATTTTTTCCATTTGAAATAAATGTTGGGGGGTATGACAAGTGGTTTTGAAACGGATCCGGACACAAATGAACTTGATTTTTTATAAATGGAAATTTTTGTAAAAAAGAGAAAATATCCTCATTCAAAAAATAAATTTTCATCTTCCTCCACCTAATGAGTACAATTAAGATAAAACCTATAGTTAATATTTTTTTTATCCAATCTTTAACGTAATATTTTCTAGGGTAAACAAAATTATTTCCGATCCAAATTCCTCCAATAATTGGAAATTTATGAAGCAATATTGCTTTTTTCAATAAAAACATTCTATTTGAATATAACAACTTATCCAAATGAAGATGAAGGCATTCGTAATTATTTTTATTTTCC
>JAJFLV010000123.1 GCA_021772535.1 Opitutales bacterium
CGGTTGACCGATGCATAAACTCCTCCGCTTTCGGGTGGTTCATGTTCGATATTTCGGACCAATCGATCCTCCGTGTAGAGGCAGGGTTGGGAAAAAATAAATGCCGTCGTCCCTCCCACCAGTGCGCGTACCTCGGCGAACAGCGTCGCTTCGTTCAACAGATTATATTCCCACTTATTGGTCAGAATATAATAGGGATACATGACGGCAGGGATGTGATTGGGGTCGCGCTGCCATTCATATCGATTATCGTAGGTGCGTCCCGCCACCCACAAAGGTTGCAGGTTGAAGGGAACGTGCGTGTGGAGGTTCAGAAATCCCGGAAAAACCCAATCATTCGTCCGGATGACCGGGACGCCGTTAATTTCCAAATGAGGCGGAAATTTTTCTCCTTCGCGGCGAACGGCCTGGATCTTGCCATCGGCAAGGTAGAGGCGGCCGCGTTCAATAACGTCCGGGGCGTCCATGGTGACAAGGTTGCCCTCAATTATCAGCGATTGGCCGGAAACCCAGGCTTTCTCGGGTTCGACGGACAACTTGTTAGTTCCCCCCGCCGTCGCTGTTGCCGTTGCGACCAGCAATATCGCGCCCATAACAAGAGTGAGAAATAACCTTGGAGCAGTGTGTGTCTTCATGGAATTAAAATTGGGATGATCGATACGAACAAAAAAGCCTAACCCGATGTCCGGGGTTTGCAACCGAGTTTCTTACTCGTCTCTTCAAGGCAGAAGATTGTGACCCTTGTCGCAGCAGACGGCCTGGACACTCTCCCAATGTTCTGAGCCGCTTTTGAGGGGTTTTCTGTTAAATTGGTCCTCTCAGTCCATGGATTGCAAACTTACTTGCTAATTTCGGCAAAATATTTATGGTATCTAATGTTGGGCAGCTTAGACGCTGCCTACATCAAGGAGGGCATGTAATGTAACGCCTCTGTCCTGCCCGAGCGACCGACGATAATTAATGAGGATTCGATAATCTAATCTCCAACCAACAAGAGATGAGAATGATGCAGGATACCGGAACGTTTTGGACAAAGATTAACCTTCTTTTCGCTCTTCTGCTCCTTATGGGCTGCGAAACAACATCCCGTACTTTCAAGGTTAATGCCATAAATAACCCGGAGGTGGAGGAAGGCCGTTCCTACCGGATTGTCAGTTCCGATATAAATAATGTCGATGAGCAGGATCCACAATTTCAGGAAGTTTCCGAGTATGTGAGAAACGCTTTGTCGGAAAAAGGCTTTTACGAGACGCCCAATGCGGAAGATGCCGAATTGGTGATCAATATCGCCTAAGGCACCGCGCCACCCAATGTGGAGTTTATAACCAAAAATTATCCAGGCGCACCCGGCTCTATCCACAATCCCATCGGCAGCCGCGCGATTGTTGTCAATCCCACGGGATCGGAGGGGATTGACCCCATGGGAAGTCGAACCGGTAGAATCTCACGCACCCAGCAACCCGAGATAATCCCCGTTACTACCTACGGAAAATATTTACTGATTACCGCCATCGATAACCGTGAGGATGTTGATATTGAAGATGCCCCACACGCCTGGGTGGTTATAGTAAAAAACAGGGATGAAAGTGACGATCTTGACAATTATTTACCCCTTATGGCCGCAGCCTCCATCGAGTATGTTGGCACGAGAACGGATAACCAGGAGGTCATTACCCTCAAGGAATCCGACCAGGAGGTAACCTTCGTCAAAGCTGGCGGTGGATCCCCCAGGGAGCCGAACGTCTCAAAGTTTCAATAACTTCTTTTGGCGGCGAAGTTCCCCATTAATTAGAACCGATCTCAAATTCGATGATGGTGATGCAAAGAGCAATCACTGAAAGAATACCGTCTTAAAAGTTAAAGATTTTCTCGAAGACGTAACCCTTTCCATAAACCAACTTCTTGGCCAAAGAACTATAAACTTACTTGTAAAACTCAGCCACAGCATTATGGAATCCAATCATAAGAGGCTGTGTAAGCGCTGCCTGCAATTTGTTAGGTGCTGGCTTCAAAGGGGAATCAAGATTGGTTTGTAGATACTCCGCTGATTCGAAAAGATTTGGGCTACTACGAAAAGTATGATTGTCTCGCTGGGTTACATCGAAACATTGATCAATACTAAGAGGTCAGCTCAGGAAATCGCGACAAGCGCGAATCCTAGCTTCGGCGTTAGCTTTCACGGACACAAAAATGAACCAGTATCTGGCATCTACGGAATTTATAGATTGGGAGACTCCTGCGGTTCACGCGAAAGCGGAACAGATCGGTGACGCCGCCCAGTCCGAATGGGATCTAGTGAATACATGCTTCATATTTGTTCGGGATAAAATCCAGCATAGCTGTGACTACAAATTGAATCCCATTACTTGCGCAGCATCTGAAGTGCTGACCCATGGCACGGGATACTGTTATTCAAAAAGTCATCTACTCGCGGCATTGCTGCGAGCCAATGGCGTTCCAACCGGGTTGTGCTATCAACGATTGAAGATAGAGAACGATAGGCCGCCATTCTGCCTGCATGGTCTAAATGCAGTACACTTAAGCAACATCGGTTGGTACAGGATCGATGCACGAGGAAACAAACCTGGCGTTGTGGCCGAATTTTGCCCTCCTGTAGAACAATTGGCCTTCCCAATAATTAGCGAGGGTGAAGCCGACTTACCGGAAATATGGGGGGAACCACTAACCATAGTGACTGCCGCGCTTCGAAAATACAGAACATACGAAGAAGTAGCAGAGAACTTGCCGGATGTTCAAATAATGAAAGCTAAAAATTCCCTCAACTCGGAGATTTGACTGTGGCTTTCCCTTCCCTACCGCTCCGGTCAGCTCCAGTAAAGCACCGGATTATGGTTTGCGCTTTGTTTTAATCACTTCTCGACTTTATCAAACAATTGGGTGTCACTATTGTGGCAAATCAAGGAAACAAACAATGGACATAAGGTTAGTACAAAAATTTAAGGAAGAGATTAAGCGCCGTCCCGTTTTCGGTCCGTTCTGCAAGACTTCCGACCCTGCCGTAATCGAAGTGCTGGGGCATGCGGGTTTCGACTTTGTCATCCTTGATATGGAGCATGGGCCGAATAGTCTTGAGACGACTCAGAGCCTTGTCCGTGCCGCCGAAATAGCCCACATCGTGCCGATTGTGCGAGTGCCGGCTGAGGATCATGAGATGATCTCAAAGGTTCTTGATGTCGGCGCCGCCGGTGTTCAGGTCCCGCAGGTGGCCGGGGCCAAAGATGTTAAGCTTGCCTTGCGGGCGGCTAAGTTCTCCCCCCTGGGAGAGCGCGGAGTCTGCCGCTTCGTGCGGGCGGCCGGTTACTCATCGACTGAGAAGGATGTTTACTTCCGACAGGCCAATAAGGCGCTTCTGGTGATTCAACTCGAAGGGGAGGAAGCCTTGCGCAATCTGGACGAAATTCTGGATATCAAAGGACCTGACATCGTCTTCATTGGTCCTTACGATCTGTCTCAATCGCTCGGAGTCCCGGGGCAGGTCGAGCACCCAACGGTGGTTGAGAAAACAAAGGAGATCGTGAAAGCATGCCTTGATAAAGGCATAGTGGTAGGCAATTTCACCGAGACGCCTGCCCAAACAGCTTTTTGGACCGGGCAAGGACTCCGCTACATGTCGTTTTCCGTGGATATGGGCATTATGTATGAAGCGAGCAAGAATCTGGTTGCGGAACTCCGTCGAGAAGGCGCTGCTGACGACTGAACCTGGTCGCCCAGACGCAGAGGGCGTACGGGGCAATCACTGAAAAGAAGATATCTTTAATGATAAAGACGATTTGGAAGACCTAGCCTTCTTCTTTCATTCCACGTTCCAGCACCTCCAGAATCCGTTTCACATCGTAAACACTCCCCTGCCAGCTTCCGCCGCTCACATTCTGCAATGCCGCCCATAACCGCGTGTCGTCCGGCACATCCGGATGTTGCCTGATTACAGGATTGATCGGTCTCTCCCGCAGCAAACGTTCCGCATCTTCCGCAACCAGATCTATGCTCCCATCCAGCTTTCGGCAATCGATGCGAATTCTAATCCTATCGCCATCGCGCAATTTCCCGATCGGGCCGCCCGCCAGCGCTTCCGGACTGATATGCCCAACACACGCCCCCGTCGAAACCCCTGAAAAACGCCCGTCGGTCAGCAACGCCACCCCATTCCCCGCCGTTGAATACTTCAACGCTGCGGTCACTTGGTAAGTCTCCGGCATCCCGCAACCCAGCGGCCCGATTCCCGCCAGAACCATCACATCGCCGCTCTGGATACCGCCGTTCCCCTCGTTCTTGATCGCCGTAATCGCCTCGCCCTCAGATCCGAATACACGCGCAGGCCCCTGGTGAAAGAAAACGCCCTCATCCGAAATCAGGCTCGGCGCAATGGCCGTACTTTTCACCACCGACCCTTCCGGCGCAAGATTCCCTGTCGGAAATGTCACCGTGCTGGTCAGCCCTTTTTCCGCAGCTTGCTTGGGATTCATGATCACGCTGTCCGGATCGATCCCGTCCAGCGCATAAAGTTTCTCTCTCAATCGCTTGCGCCGCTCTGAGCCTTCCCACCACTCCAGGTTTTCGCCCAGCGTCTTGCCGGTAACAGTCATCGCATCCAGTTCGAGCAAGCCCATCTCACGTAAATGCAGCATTGTTTCAGGCACGCCTCCCGCCAGGAACACCTGCACCGTGGCGAAACCATGCGGCCCATTTGGCAGCGCATCTACCAGACGCGGCACCTGCTGATTAAAGCGCTGCCAGTCCTCCACCGTGGGCCGCTCCAACCCCGCGGAATAAGCCACCGCAGGCACATGCAAAATCAAATTGGTCGAGCCCCCGAAAGCCGCATGCACCACCATCGCATTCTTTACCGAAGCGTCCGACAGAATATCCCCAAGCGAAAGCCCTTTGGCCTCCAGATCCATCAAGGCCAGAGCGGAACGCGCCGCCATATCGGTCCAGATAGGCGCTCCCGATGGAGCCAGCGCCGCGTGGGTCAAAGTCATCCCCAGCGCTTCCGCCACCACCTGGCTGGTCGCCGCCGTTCCCAGGAACTGGCAACCGCCTCCCGGCGAACCGCACACACGGCAACCCACTTCAGAGGCCCGATCGAGGGAAATCTCGTTGTGGGCATAACGCACCCCCAAAGACTGCACTTTCGCCAGGTCCTCCGCATCCTCGCTCAACAAGGACACCCCGCCCGGCACCAGCACACACGGCAGGTTACGGCTTCCCGCCAATGCCATCATCATCGCCGGCAGGCCCTTGTCACATGTCGCCACCCCCAGCACCCCGCGCCTCGTCGGCAGTGAACGGATCAACCGTCGAAAAATAATTGCTGCATCGTTACGGTAAGGCAGGCTGTCCAACATCCCGGTCGTGCCGTTCGTCCGCCCGTCGCATGGGTCGCTGCAAAAGCCAGCAAACGGTATCCCACCGTACTGCGCGATCACTCGCGCCGCTTCCTCCATCAGCAGCCCCACCTCAAAATGCCCCGTATGGTAGCCCAGCGCAATCGGCGAGCCGTCCGCATTACGGATTCCTCCTTGAGTACTCAGGATTAAGAACTGACGGCCCCGCATCTTCTTCGGGTCCCAGCCCATTCCCGCATTTTGTGTCCATCCGAATATATTGCCGCTCGGCTCGCTCTTGAGAAAATCCGACGGGAACGGCAGGACCCCCGGAGGCCCTTGCGTTGTCGTCTGGAGAGTATAGATTTCGGGATTGCCGGAATCGAAGAGAGGGCTGCTACTCAACTTCATTTTCGAGCGTTCCCAGACCGTCTATCGATATCCGGATAATGTCCCCCGAATTCAGGGTAAAGCCTCCGCTGGGCACAATCCCCGCACCAGTCAGAAGATAAGCCCCGTTAGGAAATACATTATCGCGGAAAAGATAAGCAACCAAATCTTCAAACTTCCGCTTGAGCTGCATCAACCCCGTTTCGCCTTCAAAAACGCTTTCCCCTCCCCGCTCGACCTCCAGCCGGATCGCCGTGTCGGGGCTCGGCGGGTCCTTGATCACCAGCGCCGGACCCAACGCGCATGCCCCGCGGTACACTTTCGCCTGCGGAAGATAGAGCGGATTCGCCCCTTCGATATCCCGCGAGCTCATGTCATTCCCTATCGTGTATCCGAAGATCTTTCCGCTGGAGTTGATCGCCAAGGTGTATTCCGGTTCCGGCACGTTCCAATTCGAGTCACCGCGGATCGCTACTTTCTGCTTATGCCCCACCGTTCGCGAGGCCGTCCCCTTGAAAAACAGTTCAGGACGGTCCGCATCATAAACCTTGTCATAAAAAACATCCCCCCCCGACTTCTCCGACTCCTCCATCCGCGCTTCCCGGCTCCGGTAGTAAGTCACTCCCGCCGCCCAGACTTCCTGGCTCAACAAAGGCGGCTGCAACTCATTGCCCTCCAGATCTCCCGGTTCCGCTATGGCAGCGAA
>JAJFLV010000124.1 GCA_021772535.1 Opitutales bacterium
CAACACTATCGAGCTCAACCGTCAGAAAATCGAAATAGGTCTCGGTGGAAGACTTCCACTGAAACGCCAGATCGACCGGACCGGTGATGTCGAACGAGAACGCGGAAAATTCCTCATCATCAAGATTTCCGCTTTGCAGGGCATCCACCCCATCCTGCTGAGTAATGGATTGAGGGAACCAGAAGGCATTTCCCGCTTCATTCCAGGTTTGTCCCGGAAAATCGAGAGCCTCACCTATAGGATCGTCGCCGAACACATCGACCACGGCTTCATCGCTGGTGGCGGACCCAAACCCATTGGTTACCACCGCCCGATAGCGGCCCGCATCGCTTTTGGTGGCAGAGGCGATGAACAATGTCGCCGCCCTTTCCCCTTCAATCGCAACCTGGTCCTTTTCCCACTGAAACTCAAGGGTAGCCGCCCCAAAGGATTCCACCAGCAAGTTGACCGGCTCCCCTTCCACCAGGCTGACAGATACTGGATGATTGAAAATAAATGGCTCCTCAATATTGGCAGAAACAAATTCCACATCATCCACCCATCCCCGGTCTTCCCCATCGGATACTGATTGGTCTTTAAAATAAATCCATTCCAGGGTCTGCGTCCCGGTGGGCACTTCAACAACGATTTCCGCCCAATTCTTCTCTCCTGCAATCTGGTCCACCAATTGTCCTCCTACGAAAAACTGCAGAAAATCGAAATTAGACTCTGAGGAAACCTTCCACCAAAAGCTGATGGTTCCCGGCCCGTTGATCGATGATTGCAAACGGGACTGTTCTTCATTCCCAATGGACCCGCTGGTCACCGAATCATTGTCGGAATGGCCTTGCCCGTTGTCCACAATCCAATTGGCATCGCCCGAGGTGAAAAAAGGCAGCCCCCCATCATCCACGGCTGCATTGAAAGCCGGGTTTGTGATGCCGATTTCCAGATCACCGGTGCTGGTCGTCTCTCCCACCGCGTTGCTGACAAGGACCTGGTACTGACCCGCCTCCGACTGAGTGGCGCTTCCGATTACTAGTGAGCTATTTTGCTCGTTTAGGATTAAAATCCCATCCTTCAGCCATTTATAGGAAAGTGTGCCGCCGCCCGTCGCCTGCACCGTCAGGGTAACCGAGGTCCCGGTAGTGACAATCGGATTTCCAATGCCCGCCACAATTTTCGGATAGGGAATAACCGCTGGCAATAAGAGTGACCCCGCCAGGTTGGCCCGCCGTCCGGTTCGTGTTTTTCCTTGATAGGCGCTCACCGACTCTGCCCCCCCATAAAGCCGGTCGATCAGTTCAAGATAATTTTCCCCTGGAAACTGAGCCATCAGGACAGCCATTACTCCACTGACATGTGGACAGGCCATAGATGTCCCACTGAGTGTTTTGTAAGCGGTGTTGCTGTTGCTTCCCACGGAAAGGATGGAAGACCCGGGGGCGGCAATATCGACACTGGACTCGCCAAAATTGGAAAAAGATGAGAGGGCATCAGTGCGTGTCATGCTGGCCACGGATACCACGTTATCCCTGATGTAGCTGGCCGGATAAGCCGGAATCGCATCGTTGTTTCCGGCATCGTTTCCTGCTGCTGCCACAAAAATTATCCCCGCCGTCTGCGCCCTTTCGATAGCATCGTCCAGAGCCAGGGAGAATCCGCCGCCGCCCCAACTGTTGCTCAGAATATTTGCCCCCTTGGCGATCCCGTAATCGATGCACTCGATGGCGTCGGAAACTGTTCCTGACCCCTGCGAGGACAAAAACTTGAGTGCCATGATCTGCACACTCCATGCCACACCCGCTACCCCGACATTATTGTTTCCCCTCGCCCCGATAGTGCCGGAAGTGTGGGTGCCGTGGCCATCCAGATCGTCGTCCAGTGGATCACCGGAACCGGTGATAATGGAATTGATGCCGAAGATATCGTCGATGTAGCCGTTGTTATCGTCATCGTTACCATTCCCGGGAATTTCATTCGGATTTTCCCACATGTTGGCCTGCAAATCCTCGTGGGTGTAGAGGGTTCCCGTATCGATCACCCCCACAATAACCCCCGAGGCATCATTGCGCACATCCCAGCCTTCAGGAGCATCCATATCGGAATCGGCCGTTCCGCCGCTTTGGCCGGTGTTGTCTAAACCCCATTGTTCCCCAAAACGCGCATCATTGGGAGTGGCGAAGGCATGAACAATAAAATCGGGCTCCGCAAAGGCCACCAAAATGGGCAATTTCCTCAATTTTTCCAGGGCCGCTTGCAGGCCACTGGAATCGATCCCTGGCAAATCCAGAAAATACAGGTTCCGCCCCGTGGGGTGGGGCCGAATGGCAGCTCCAAGGCCATCCGCAACCGCGGCCAGATCGTGGGGATCGCGCTCGGGTGCGATTTTAAACAGCAGGTGATTGGCCACCATCTCACGGCGGGAGGTCACTCTTTCGGTTGAAGTCAACGTGTCGCGAATCAATTTTTCCTCAATGAGCACCGGATAAGGCAGGTCGACCGGCTGCACTACCATTGCCCGGCTGAAAACCTGGTCCCCCTCCAAAAGCTGCTCCTGGTGAACCAGAACCTTAGCCCCCGGCCAGTTCGTGTGAGTCAATAAACGCTCATCAGGTTCAGATTGTTCCGAAGGCGAAGTCGTTGGTTGAAGCGGTCTCTGGGCGTCATTGAAATTTCGCCCCTGTTTTTCTCTGGTCGGCGAAAATTCCGAGACCTGCTCTCCCTTCCTCGAGATAGGCAAAACCGACACCAAAAACCATCCCAACGCTGTAAGCGTAAGAAAGGCCGTCAGAAAAACGATCCGCCTCCGTGAAAAAGTCATGAATTATGAGAAAATAGTGGCCTATGAGATAGAGAAACCAACGGTTCGGTTAATTTCCTGCAGATACCTCTACGCACTTTATCCTAAAGCTATTATCATAGCATTAAACAGGAGTTTAACCAAGCATATAATGGCAAGCAAACGGGATGATTGTCCTGGGTTCCGAAGGTAAATTCCGTAAAAGGTCTTGGCTCTCAATGGTTTTCCCTCAAGAATCATGAAACCGGATCAAACCCTTTGAAATCCATGCAAGTTGTTGTTCGTCAAGAATTATTAAAAGAATTCACCCATCGGGTTTTCACCGCTTCGGGTGTCCCTGATAAAGATGCCGAAACCGCCGCGGATGTGCTCCTGGCCAGCGACTTGCGGGGTATCGATTCCCACGGTGTGGCCCGGCTTCATTTTTATGTGGAAAAAATCTGCAGTGGCCAAATCAATCCTCAGGCGGAAATCCGGATTGTCCGGGAAACGGCATCCACCGCCCTGGTAGACGGCGGCAAAGGCCTGGGTCTGGTGGTCGGCCCGAAGGCCAATCGCATTGCCATGGAAAAGGCCGAAGCCTGCGGTTCGGGATGGGTCACGGTGCGCAATTCCAGCCATTACGGTATCGCTGGCTACTATCCCTTGCAGGCATTGGGCAAAGATCTCATTGGCTGGTCCATGACCAATGCTTCTGCCCTGGTGACGCCTATTGGAGGCGCTCAAAGGATGCTCGGGACCAATCCCATTGCCATCGCCTTTCCCGGAAAGGAGGAGCCTCCCATCGTCATCGATATGGCAACCTCGGCGGTGGCATTTGGAAAAATTGAGATCGCCATGAGAGAGGGGAATTCCATCAGTTCCGGCTGGGGCATGGATAAAAATGGCCGTTCCACCCGTGACCCCGAAGAAGTGGCGGATGGCGGAATCCTCCTTCCACTCGGTTCTACTCCGGACCAAAGTGGCCACAAAGGCACTTGTCTGGCGGTTATGGTGGACATGCTCACCGCCGTGCTTTCAGGAGCCAACTGGGGCCCCTACGTAACACCTTTTGTATCCAAAAACCCGCCCCCCGAAAAGCAGGTGGGCAAAGGAACCGGCCATTTTTTCGGCGCCCTCCAGATCGAGGGCTTTATGGACTCGGAACAATTTAAGAAAGAGGTCGATCAATGGATCCGTACGATGCGCAAGACAAAATCTGCAGAAGACTCGGATGGAGTCCACATTCCCGGCGATCCAGAGCGCCGCTGCGAGGAGAAAAGGAGAGCGGAAGGCATCCCTTTGCTCCCTCAAGTGATCGAAAACTTAAAGTTGGTGTCCTCCCGGACAGGCATTCCGGTCCCCTGGAAATAGGAGCTGGTGACCAGTAGTATTATTAATGGAAAGATTCCTACTAATATGACCTCTCCGCCGACCATAACGGACATTCACGAAGCGGCGGAACGAATCGCGCCGTATATCCATAACACGCCGGTCCTTACCTGTCGTTCCATCGACGCCCTTTGCGGGGCTTCCCTCTTTTTCAAATGCGAAAATTTCCAAAAAGTGGGAGCCTTTAAAATCCGGGGGGCAACCAACGCGGTTTTTTCCCTTACCGAAGAGGAAGCAGCTTGCGGTGTGACCACCCATTCCTCTGGCAACCATGCAGCCGCCCTGGCCCAGGCAGCCCGCTGGAGGGGAATCACTGCCCAGGTGGTTATGCCCGAAAACGCGCCCGAGATAAAAAAAACGGCCGTTGCCGGCTATGGAGCGCAAATCCATTTATGCCCATCAACCCTGCAAGCGAGGGAAGAAGGATTGGCCGAAATTCAGCGGGAGACCGGGGCCGTTTTCATTCCTCCTTACAACGATTGGCGCATAGTCGCGGGCCAGGGTACCGCAGCTCTTGAGCTTTCCCAAGAAACGAAAGATTTGGACTTTGTCGTCGCTCCGGTGGGAGGAGGCGGTCTTCTCAGCGGCACCGCTCTGGCCTTTTCAGCCCTCTCGCCGAATACCTCCGTCATTGGCGCGGAACCAGCCAATGCGGACGATGCCTGTCGCTCCCTCAAGGCAGGACACATTATTCCCGCCGACAATCCAAAGACCATTGCCGACGGCCTGCTAACATCTCTGGGCGACCTCACATTCAGCGTTATTCGACAGCATGTGGCGGAGATTCTGACTGTCAGCGAAGAGGAAATAATTCGCGCCATGCGAACGATCTGGGAACGGATGAAAATAATCGTGGAACCATCTGCGGCGGTTGCGCTGGCCGTCGTGATGGCGAACCGGGAAAAGTTTTCGGAACGGCGGATCGGCCTTATTTTATCGGGTGGCAATGTGAACCTTGCCAATCTGCCATGGAAGGCATAATTGGGTCAGAGAAGATGATAAAAAATAGGGGTCGACTTTTTGCCTTGCCGCTAACCGCCCTTTTGTTCCTGTTTTGCGGCTTCAGGGAGCAAACCTTACAAGCGGGCGAAAACTTCGGAATGGTTCTTCATGGCGGTGCCGGTGCCATCCGCAAGGGCAGCATGACCGGCGAACTCGAGTCGCGTTACCGGGCAAAGCTTACCCAGGCCCTCCAGAACGGTTATGATATCCTGAAAAAAGGTGGTAGCAGTCTCGATGCGGTAACCGGAGCTCTCGTAATTCTGGAAGATTCCCCGCTTTTCAATGCCGGCAAAGGAGCCGTCTTCACAAACACCGGCAGCAACGAACTTGATGCTTCCATCATGGAAGGACGGACCCTGCAGGCGGGAGCCGTTGCCGGGGTCAAAACCGTAAAAAACCCGATCCTTTTGGCCCGTAAAGTAATGGAAAGCTCTCCCCATGTCCTCTTGTCGGGAGATGGCGCCGATTCTTTTGCCCGCGACCAAGGATTGGAGATCGTTGATCCCGGTTATTTTTATACCGAAAAAAGATGGAAGGATCTGCAAAAAGCCAGGGCCAGGGAAACCGGCAATGACTCCGAAGCACCCCTCGAAAAGGAGAAAAAGCATGGAACCGTCGGGGCTGCCGCGCTGGACAGAAAAGGCAACCTGGCGGCCGGAACATCCACCGGAGGGATGACCAATAAACGATTTGGTAGAATTGGAGATTCACCACTCATCGGGGCGGGTACCTATGCCGACAACGACACTTGCGCCATCTCCGCTACCGGGCATGGAGAATACTTTATTCGCGCCGTTGTGGCGCACGATATTTCTGCCTTGATGCAATACAAGGGGCTGTCCCTGCAAGAAGCTGCCCGTAAAGTGATTCTGGATAAATTAACCGCCATGGGGGGAACCGGCGGAATCGTCGCCATAGACAAGGATGGCAACGTGGCAATGCCTTTTAACACTGAGGGCATGTACCGGGGCTGGGTTGACCGAAAAGGAAAAATTACCGTAAAAATCTACCGGAAAGATTGAAAGTTGCCTATTGGGAGGCCACCGGGATTATTGGGGAAAACAACATTATGACATGGATAAAAACAATAGACAGTGATGAGGCTTCGGACCGTCTGAATAGCCTTTACGCGCAGATAAAAACTCCCGACGGCCATGTCGACAACATTTTAAAAGCCCACAGTCTGAGACCCCGCACCCTGCAAGCGCACCTCTCACTTTACAAGGCCGTCATGCACAGCCTTCCCTGCGCGCTCTCTCCCCGGGAAAGGGAATTGGTCGGGGTGTGCGTTTCCTCTTGGAATGGATGCGGCTATTGCGTGGAACACCATAGAACCGGTCTGGCCCGCCATGTCGAAAGCGAATCCCTGGCTCATGCTCTGGCGGATGCCGCGGTCGGGAAAGCATCAACCGTGGATTTGACCGGACGTGAAAAGGCCATGTGTGCCTACGCCACTAAATTGACACGCACACCGGGTCAAATGGATGTGGATGATATTGAACAATTACGCCAAGCCGGGCTAAACGATGAGGGCATCCTCGATCTGAACCAGATCGTCGCCTATTTTTCCTACGCCAACCGCACTGTCCTCGGTCTTGGAGTATCGCTCCAGGGAGAACCCCTTGGGTTACACCCGGACGAAAAGAAAGAAGGATTTAAGCACTCCTGACCTGACGGAAGAAATCCGCCGAATCGCCCAATCTTCAGGAATCCAATAGTTCGTTCACCTTCTCCAGAAGATCGTCCATCTCAAAAGGCTTGTAAAATGTCTCTTCCACTCCCAGTAACCGGGCTGAATCGAGATAATCTTTGGGGCCATGGGTGCCCCCGCCGGAAAGTGCTATTATTTTAACCTGCGGATAATCTCTTTTTAATTCTATAATCGTTTCAATGCCCTCTTTTTCCGGCATTATAATGTCCGTTACGACCAGGTCGGCGGGGTTTTCCCGGTACTTATTGATCGCCTCAATGCCATTCTCGGCCATCTCCACCTCGTAACCGGCACCTCCGAGCAAATGTAGCATGATCTCACGAAATCCACGATCATCATCGACAACCAGAATTCGTCCTTTGGCCGATTGTTCCATATCAATAGTATTTCGTCTCAAACTTCCTTTCATAAATTCCAAAAGTAAACCCGCAACCGCAAATAATCCGGTTTTTCAGGTCTTGAATGTAAATAATAGGAAGAAAATTAAGGTCTCAGGAGGGGGTGAGTGGGTTGTGTTTTCCTTTCGATTTCAATTTCCCAGAACTTGCTTGCCTACAAAGGGTGATTATCAAAAGGTTTCAAATACCGTTATCGTTGAAAACATGAAACCATCTTTTTCCAATAATCTCAATGCAAAAATCGATTTCGTTATTTTCGATGTGGATAATGTGATTATTGATACCATCAGTGCGGCCAGAATGGCGCAGTCAGCCTTGGGGCAAACGCTAACTGGAGCCTTGGGGAAAGAATCGGCGGATCGAGTCGAGCAAAAGTTTATCTCCAACTACAACACCCTGACAGCACAGGCCAAAGCAGGAGCCGGGGAAATCCAAGAAAATTTTCAGACCCTTCTGCCCCGCATCCAATCCTGGCAGAAAGGTGTTTTGGAGGAAGGGTGGGAAATGAAACTGTGGTCCCGTGAAATCCTTCTCGCTATCGCACTGGAGGAAAATGACATCCCGGTGCGAAAAGATTTGATCGATACCGCCTTGAATCCCTACTGGCATTCCCTCACAACCGAATCAAAAATAAGACCCGATGCCTGTCAGGTGCTCGATATCTGCAGGGACTCCGGAGCCGCCGTTCATCTGGCCACGGCCAGTGATGGATTCCTCGAATTTAACGAACGGCAGCAAACCTTTTTTTACGATCCCCAAAAGGCGGTGCAAAAGAAATTGAATCGTATGGCAATCCTGCAGACGCTTGAACTGCAAAATCATGATGTAAGCGTCGGCGATCCCATCGGTAAGCCCGATGAACGCTTTTTCAGCCAAGTCTTGAAGGATTTCGAGGCCAAATTGGGCCGCAAAATCGAGTTGGACCGCACCCTTGCGGTGGGAGACAACCTGTGCGACGATGTGCTCCCCCTGCTTAGCCTCGGGGTAGCCAGGGGAGCCTGGTTGGTGGCCGATGAAATCCAGGCGGATGGCCCCAGGCTGTTGCCCGATAACCCTCGAGTCGGGGTGGTCAATTCGCTCAATAAACTGCCCGGCATCCCATGGTCCCCATCCTGAAGATTTTAAACCTCAACTCCTGATTGTTGAGATCGGTTCTAATTAATTTATGAGTAGAAAACTATTAATCGATACGGACACTGCCTCAGATGACGCCGTGGCCCTTCTCATGGCCTTGCGCCATCCTGATGTGGATGTCGTCGCCATAACGGTGGTGAGCGGAAATGTCCCACTCCAACAAGGAGTGATCAACGCTCTCGTCACCGCCGAATTGTGCGACTCTGAAGTTCCCGTTTACGCAGGGGCCGGGAATCCTCTATTACGTGAACCGGCCTATGCCGAGTGGTTTCATGGCCCGGACGGTATGGGCGATCAGAACTATCCTCCTCCCAAGCGTGCCGCGGAATCCACTCATGCCGTCGATGCCATCATTGATACCCTTGACAATGTAGCGGACATTGAGGTGGTCACTCTCGGTCCCCTTACAAACCTTGCTCTCGCCCTAAAACTCAAACCTTCTTTGGCTGAAAAAGTTAAAAAATGTTACATCATGGGGGGAGCGCCCTGCACCATAGGAAACGTTACACCGGCTGCGGAATTTAATATCTGGGTCGATCCCGAGGCAGCTCAAATCGTCTTCCAATCCGGAATGACGATCGAGATGGTAGGCTGGCACCTCTGTCGTGGAGAGGCCAACCTGAGGCCCGATGATATCGATCTGGTGCGGAGTTTCGACACTCCCTACGCTCATTTTACCATCGATTGCAATCACACCGCCATGGAAGCCAACCGTATTCAATCGGGGGAAATCGGCATCCCCCTGCCAGATCCCACCACCATGGCAATCGTTCTTGACCCCTCCATTTGCACCGAACGCAGCAATCACCACGTTCAGATCGAAACCCAAAGCGAATTGACCAGGGGCATGACCGTAGTGGACCAACTGAACGTCTTTGACGATGAACGAAATCGCGATGTCTGGTCTCCGGGAGGTGTCAACGGCCCGGAGATCACCATCTGCTGGAAGTTCGACGTGAAAAGGTGGAAAGCCCTCCTCTACAGGTTGCTTCAGTAGTCGCAATTCACCAGCATGATCAGGAAACTCGATCATATTAATATCGTGGTCAGCGATCTGGAGGCTGCGGTCCGGTTCTTCCTGCTTTTTGGATTCGAATCAACGGAACCGGCCGAATTGTCCGGGGAGTGGATTTCATCGATTGTCGGACTGCCGGAGGTCAAAGCCCGCTACACGGTGCTTACCCACACCGGTTCGATAACCAATATTGAGCTGATAGAATATATCCACCCGCCTTCCGGCCGGAGCGCGGATCTTGGAGTCGCCAATCAGATCGGCCTTCGGCATATCGCCTTTGAAGTCAGCGATATCGAAGCGGAAGTCGCCCGTTTGCAATCCAGGGGAATTAAATTCATTAGCGGATTGAAGGTTTACCAGAGAACGGGCAAGAAACTGGCTTATTTTTATGGACCGGATGGTATTCTGATGGAACTGGCGGAGACTCCCGAATAACGGGCTCTTTTCACTCCATCAAACGGGCTGGGGCGGCCCGGATTACGATAATGGCTCCGGCTACGGTCAACAGGCTGGCGATGTAAAATACAGTAGTCGGAATTTCCTCTAAAATCAACGCCCCCAGGATGCCGGCGAAAATGAACTGGCCCAGATTGAAAATGGCCACCACCTGACCCCTTAGAATCCTCAGCGAATAGTTGATAATTCCATGGCCCAATACCGTGGGAATCAGGCCCAGGCTGAGAATCAGCCCGATTTCCACCCATGTATTGGCGCCAACCGGATAAGGCTCAACCAGGCCCGCGGCGATTCCAACCCCGGCAAAAACCAGACAGATCAGCCCGCCCAGCAGAAAAACGGGAACTATATAAAGGTAAACGGAGGCAAAATCGCGATTCAACCGGCCAAGGGCCATGTACAAGGCCAGCAGCGCCATTGATCCGAAACTGAGTGCGTCGCCCAGGGCGTATTGCGGATTGAACTGGTAGTCCATCAGCCCAATCAGGATAACCCCAAGCATGGAAAGCAGTGTGCCTATGGTTTCTCTTCGGGAGATCAGTTCGCGCAAAAGAAACCACATCAAAAAGGGCATCACAATAGGCACCATCATGACGATCAAGGTGGAGTTGGCCGCTGGGGTAAACCGCGCTCCGATCATCCAGGTGATGAAATGAACGGCCAGGAAAAAGGCGGGCCACAATATTCGCCTCAAGTCCTTCCTCCCGATTGCCCCAGGGTGGTTCTTTTTTGCCCGTAGGAACAAGGGCAACATGACGATCCCGGCTACCAGCATCCGGTAGGCCGAAAGCAGGACCGGGTCGGTCTGGCTCAACTTTAAAAATATAACGGAGGTCGATCCGGCAAAAACCCCGCATAAAACTATGATGTAAGGCAACAAAATGAGAACTCCGCCTAAAGCATATCCAACCGGCGGGATGAAAAGGCAAGCCGCAGCAGGCCGGACCGAACCTAATACTTCCTCTTGGCCAGTTTCTGAACCAGGGAGAAGCGCACAATGGTTTCCAGTTTCTCCACTTCCGCCGGGTCCAGGCCCTTTGCCAGAGCTTCCGCCAGAGCTTTTTCAGCTCTTTCCTGGGCTTCCTCCACCGCCGTCAGGTCGATCTCCGCAATGTCGATGGCCCCTTCGGCCAACACGGATACCTTGTCCCCAAGAACCTGGGCAAATCCCTTGTCCACCGCCAACAGGGTCTTTACACCCCCTTTGGTCACGCCCAACTCACCCGGCTTGAGCATGGTCAGGATGGGCACATGTCCCGGCAGGATACCCGCTTCTCCCTCCACTGTGGGAAGCACGACCGAGTCCACCGTATCGCTGTAGACTTTTTCCTCCGGTGTTACGATTTCAAGAATTAATGGCATGAGATTTCAATTTCAATT
>JAJFLV010000125.1 GCA_021772535.1 Opitutales bacterium
CCGGAATCGCTCAGGCGATAGACAAAGCTGTCCGTTGTGGTTTCGCTGCTGTCGTGCTGGTAGTTGAAGGTGCCGTTGGCGTTTAAGGTCAAAGTGCCGTTGCTGGGGCCACTTACTGCAGAGGCTTCCAGAGTCAGGGTATCGGGTGAGGAATCGAGGAGGTCCACATCGGTGTCGTTGTTCAGCAGGCTGGTAATGCCTCCGTTGAGAGTGGTTGCGGCAGCGCCTTCGGCCACGGAGGTGGCATCATCGTTGGCAGTCGGGGAATCGTTCTGGGCCGTCACATTGACGGTGAATGTTTGCGAGACCACTGCATCGTCGTTGAGGGCAACAGTACCGGGGCTATCATCGACAGTATCAAATCCGGCATCGAACACCCTGACGGTGACTACGACCGAGCCGTTTTGGTTGGCCACCGGGGTATAGGAAATGGAACCGGTGGCGTTGGCCGAAGTGTAGGTGACAGAAGGATTGGGGATCAGACCCGTGTTGGCGGAAGTGGCTGTCACCTTTAGATTCTGCGTCTCACCATCGCCAGCGGTAATTCCGGCGAGGTTGACGATCTGCACGCCGGCATCCTCGAGGATGGCGGTTGGATCGGAGATGGCATCAAGGGTGGGAGGATCATTAGTTTGTACCACGGTAAAATTAAAGGTCCCGTTGACCGATGAGGTTCCATCGGAGAGGGAAAAACCAAAACTATCGGAGCTTGAACTGCCGCCATCGTGGACGTAGCGGACTTTGCTGGTAGCATTGAGATCAGCTGCCGTAAAGGAGGATATAGCCACACCGGCGTTATCGGAGTTCTCCATCTGCCCATTGGAGGGAAGGGAGGTGATAATAAAGATCAGGGAAGCATCGGCGGTATCAGGATCGCTGGCGTCCAGTTCGGTTGTTGTGATGGTTAAGGTGCCCCCCTCAGTTGCGGTCGCCCCGGTATTGGGTGTGATAGTCGGGGCTACATCGACGCCAAAGACGGTGATGGTGACCGTGGCACTGGCGCTGCTCAAGAAGCCATCGGTGATTGTGTATGTAAAGGTATCCGTAGTATCCGAACCGGGTGTTAAAGCCAGGAGTGAGGCTACCGCAGTGCCATCGTAAGTGTAGCTTCCGTCGGAATTGACGGTAACAGTGGCCCCGCTTACGCTTGTGCTTACAGAACCGCCAACGGTTACAGAGTCACCATCCGGATCGGAATCGTTGGTCAGAACACCGGTCGCAGAAACACTTAATACCGTGTCCTGATCGGTGGAATTCGAATCGGCAACCGCCGTGGGTGCGACATTGACATTATTGACAGCACCGGGGGTGTTGGCATGGTCGGTTCCGGGAGGAACCCCAAAATTTGCATCGATTCCGTTACCGGCTATGGAATTCCGCTCCCAATCGGCAGCCAATCCGTCGGCGCCGGTGCGCAATCCGTTGGGTTGGCGTGACGCCCCATGCACACGGGTGGATCCCCCATCGAAACCGGGAGCAAGGTCAACCGGCGAATAGGCAATTCCGGAACCCTTGGTCAAAAGGGATATGCTCACAGAGTCGACGATGCGAGTCCAGGCAGCCTCCAGCGTGCCATCATCGTTCGAATCCAAATCCGTAACATTGGCCGTGATGGTGCTCCCATTGGTCTCCACCAACAAGATTGTCAGGTGTCCCTCATCCAATTGTGAATTGAGAAAACCAGTTGTCCAAAAACCGCTGGCATCGGTGGTGCCGACAGCCTGGACGAAAGTGACAACGCCAAAGAAGGCATCAAAATCACCGGAAATGGCAATCAAGGAAAAACTGGAGAGATCGGTGCTGGGGCTGTCCGAATCGAATATTTCAATGTACTCATGATCATCGGTGCCGCTTCCAACCCCATCGGCATTGTGAAATGTGACGAACTCGTTGATGACCGGGTCGACGCCCCATAGTGATGTTGCAAATATGCTGGCGATTAAGAGCAGCCTCAGAAACCAGAGGCGAGTGGTATAACAATTATGAATATTCATGATAAAGACGGTCCCCAATGATAATCAAAACGAACAAGACAGTAGCAGATACAGGATTTTAGATAAATGATACGCGATAGTAGTAAAGTACAAGAAAATAACCAACAAAACCAAAGCCCGACATACCGACTTTGGAATGTTACCGATTAGTATATTAGACAGATTCAAGCACTCTAGCATATTGCCTAATTCAGGTCGAGCCAAATTTGCATGCTGAATTTTTTTACAAATTCTTCAAAAATACGGAAAAAGGGATAAAATTTCATCTCCCTGGAAATAATCCAGTAGGGAAAAGGCATATATCGGTAGATTCCAGAAATGATTAATACCAGCGGCTCCAAATTTTGGAAAATCCGTAAAGCTACTAAACAGGTGTTGAAAGATGAAATCCCGATGAAAAGGAATTGACTTTTTTTGGACAAGGCGAACAAGGTGCTGGCATTGTTGAGGATAGTTCAATGTAAAGGACCGCCCAATAACGTCCAACCTTCGCCCGCAATTAAATGAATCACTCTTTTCTCTGTCCAACCGGAATTATCCATCCGCAAAGTAAATCCTTTTTAATCAACATATTATGAAAAAATTAATCCTTGGAATCGTTTTTACCGCAGCTCTGACAATTGTAATCTCCCTGGCAACCGCACAGTTGAACAACCTGCAAATTCAGGATAATGCAGCAAGCTCCGGCGACACCGCAGCGGCACAAGGGCAGCGGCAACAATTTATTATGGTCAGCACGTTGAACACGAGGGAAGCCAACCGGGAGTTCGATCAAAATGTCCGCCTGGTACAACTCCAGAGGCAGCGGGCCGTAGAGCTCAACAATGCAATCCAGACCGCCCAGACCGATGCAGCCAAGGATGGCCTGCAAAAAGAGCTGGACCAGGTTATGGCCAAGCTCAACGAAAATAACCAGAAAATGTTGCAGGCCTACGGCTTCACCCTGACACGAAGCTATACCAGGGTCATTGAAACATCCAGCATTTTCATGCAGGTTTCGGAAGAAGAGGCCAAGGAATTCGAGGAGACCCAACGTCAGCAAAACGAAGAGTCGAATAATTGATGTTTAATGGGTATTTTTTATTTTCTGGCTAATACAAATCATTCGCTCAACCAACTTAAACGGAAATTGATCCTTTCCATCACCGCCATGCCCATGCGCCACAACTCCAAAACGAACAATCCAAGAATCATTTTGATGGTTTTAATCTGTGTGGGAGTCCTTTTTTTAAGTTCCTGCGCCAAGCAGGGCGCCTCGGAAAAGGATGTGGCCAAGGCATCGCCCCCGCCACCGGCTGCCGCCATCAAGGAGGAACCCGCAGCTACCGCAGCAGCGCCGGCCCAAACCGCGCCCTCACCCGCCGAAGGGAGTTCCACTGGCCAGCGCCTGGTTCTTGTATCCACTTTAAACGGTCTTGAAACCAACAATGAATTCCAGAGAAACCTGGATCTGGTACAGTCCCAGCGGCAGTTGGCGATCAGCTTGAACGATCAAATTGCCCTCGCCACAACGGATGAAACGAGAGCCGCCCTCCAGGAGCAATATGATCAAGCATTAGCCAAACTTAACGAAAACAACAAGATAATGCTTCAAAACTATGGTTATTCCCTCAACCGCAATTACGTACGGGTGATCGACAAATCACAGATCTTTATGGCGGTAACTGATGAAGAAGCAGCTAATTTCGAAGCCAACAGAAAGCGGCGGGAAGAAGAAAATCAACCGTCTGAATAAACTCTCCTCGTCGACAGGGTGGAGGGAAAAGGATTCTCAAACCAAACTTCTGGTTCTTATCTCCTTTATCGAAATTATTGCGGTATTTGAAGCTCGGTCTCTTTTTCAGCTACAGAGTTTTCCTCTTTTTCACCAAGAGTAACGCTATACCCCTCCAGTTCGGGATAGCTCACTGCGGCTAGCGCTTTGTTGTTGAGCATCTGCAAATAATCGGCCGTCACAGCCAAAACTTCACGCAGGTGGGTGTCCTTTTCCAGAAAAGGCCTGGAATCAGCATCCTCCTCCTCGCTTTTATCAGAATCATTTTCCCGGGATAAATTCTCTTCAGCGGCAAGGGCAGATGCATCGGAGCTTTCTGCCTTTTCCACCCCAGGTTCTTCGACCTCCTCTTTCTTTTCCTCTTTTAAGCTGACTAAGGTTCGGGAAGCTTCCTTGGCTCGAAATTCATCGATTTCTTCGAGTATCTTCTGAAAATCCTCGTCCTCAGCCACCCTTCTCTCACTCTCATTCCGGAGAGGTTCCAATATAATCTCATTCAATCCAAAGCGCGGGAAGGAAGCCTCCTCAATTTTCTTCCACGGAAGGGCGAAATCATAAAACTTTTCCCCCACTTTATATTCATCCACGATATCCGGCAAAACGATATCGGACTTTACCCCTCGCAATTGGGTGCTCGACCCGGACGGCCGGAAAAATTGGCTGATGGTGACCTTGATCGCTCCCAACTCGCCATTGCGGACCTCCCGGACATTCTGCACCGTTCCCTTGCCAAAGGTATGGGAATCGCCCACGATAATCCCGCGGCCATAATCCTGGATGGCTCCCGCAAATATTTCACTTGAACTGGCGGAATGGCGGTTTATCAGGACCATCAAAGGACCCTCGTAATAGGTGGTAGAATCGGTATCGGCCAAAACCCGTTTCCCACCCCCCGTATTTTCCACCTGCACAACTGGCCCACGGTCAATGAAGAGCCCCGCCATATCCACTGCCTCGTCGAGACTCCCGCCGGAATTGAATCGCAAATCCATAATCAGGGAATCGATATTTTGATCCTTCAATTCGCCGATCAGACGACGAACGTCAGCAGAACTGCTTTTATACCCTTCCTCCCCATTTTTCCGACCTGAAAAATCGATGTAAAAGGAGGGCAATCTTATCACACCAACCAGGTAATTCTGGGGATGGCCCGACTCTTCGTGAACCCGGACCGGGTAGGTGTAAGCCTTAGCCGCTCCATCCTTGATCTCAATTTTATCTCGAATGAGGGAAATCTCTTTTCGCACCGTTTTATCTTTTTCCTCCCGCACGATGGTCAGGCGGACTTCCGTGCCCCGTTTACCCCGGATGTGTTTGACCACGTCCCGCAGCTTCATATCGACAACATCAACCGATTCACCTTCTGCTTGGGAGACTGCTATAATCTGGTCATTCACTTTGAGCAGACGGCTTGTTTTAGCCGGCCCTCCCGCCATCAGCCGTTGCACCTTGGTAATTCCATATTCACTCCGCAAGACCGCCCCAATGCCTTCCAGAGAAAGCGAAGTGGCAATCTGAAAATCCTCCAGATCATCGGGCGAGTAATAGGTCGAATGAGGATCGAGGGAGGTGGAAAAGGCATTGAGGAAAAGCGAGGCGATCTCCATGCCATCCAGTTCACTCAGATATTTTTCACTCAGATCATGTCTTTTATGCAATTTCTCCCTGGCCTCATCAATGCTTCCGAGTGTTTTTTTAAGGTTCAGCAATTGGTACTTGATGCGTAATCTCCAACGTTCATCTAGAGAGGCTTCGTCAGGAGCAAATTCTCTCTTCTTGCGGTCGATTTCGATGCTTTCATCAACACTGAAATCGTGTTCAAAATCAATCCATCTGCGCAAGGTTGGCTGCTGCTGTATGAACCGCTTTCCATATAATCCCAGAACCACATTCAAAGCGCTGCAACTGGAAGCCCTCGAAAGGTCGTCCAGACGCGTCCCATAGGTATCGCGCAGATCCTCCACATCGGCTTCCTGAAAATAGAGTTTTCCCGGATCGAGAGCCTTGATAAAGTTATCCAGGGTGCGCTGACTAAGCTCGTCGTCGAATACATCGGCTTCGTAATGCATTCGCAAATAGCCTCCTACAAAATCATTGATTTGCCGGCAGTTCAGGGCGTAGGAACCGGAAATCGCAACCAGCAAGGCAAGCGTGCCGCCCACCAAAATCCCTTTCCATTGTAACCGTAGATGGCGAAAAATACGCATGGTTTAAGATAATTATATTTATGAATGCAGTCGACGCAGTGAAATCACTTTCCCTCAACAAGATGCCTGGATCTGGGTCCAGGCATCTTTAAAGGGGCAAGAAAGGTGTCGTGATAGAAATTATCAATAGCGAATAGAGGCCGTGGTAACATCCCGCAGGAGGTTCTTTTTAGTTTTGTTGGATTCCTCGGCCTGGTCTTTTTTCTTATTCTTTTTCGCCCGGAAAGGATCATCCTGCTCAAGGAGAATGTTCACATCGAAAGGCTCATTGGCTCCCTCGGGCATCCCGTGAACTTTCACTCCACCCTGATTGAGGAACTCGAACGAGATCACCTGCGGATAATACGGCTTGTTCAATACTACCTGGTGGGTAAAGAAGAACGGCCACAAGCTGAACACCGGGTATTCGTCGCTCAGCAGCATATCCACCTCGAGATTGAAATTCTGGGACCTCAGGTTTTTAATAAATGGTGAGTCCGGTCCGCCGATGACAATCCCGTTATAAAGAATCACTCCCGGTGGATCTTGCGGCACGCCATCGTAAACCGGCAAGGCTGGATCCGGGTCCCCGCCAATCTGTCCGTTGACAACTGACCAGAATGTGGGTCGCAGTCCCTCTCCAGTGAAAGTGAAAACCAGGTTTTCTCCGGCATCGATATCGAGTGGATCGATTATCTCACCGATAAATCCTACAGCGTTCAAGAGGATGCTGTCGCCAGCCGTAATGTTCAATTCGTCGCTGTCACCGGCGTCCAGCACATCCCCGCTCGCATTGATAACCACATTGGCGTCCGCCAGGATGCTGCCCGTGCCGACATTGATCGTCGAATCCGCTCCCATTGTGGTCAGAACGACATCGTGGGCGTCGTTAAACAACCCGTTAATATCGTCACCCGTTTCGGCAATGCCATCGGTTCCGCCGGCTACATCGAAAGCCTTCACGCTTATGGTGTTGATGTCGGCATCGTTGGTCACCTCAACATCGCCGTTCCAGGCAATGACCTCATTCAAGTTCAGCGCCGTGCCGCCGGAAGAATGAACTATGATGGGTGAATCTTCTCCTAATGTCCGCGCGTTGAAATCGATGCCGTCGGCGTCCGCCACATTGTCGATCGTGATATCGATCGTGGAATCGTCCAAGGTGGTGAATGCCGTCACCGACTCGGAGGTGTCGCCATTTACATCGATCAGATTCAAGAAAATGTCCCCGTCGTCACCCGTGGTGAGAGTTTCGATCACCGGAGCGTCCGCATAGAGACGAGTCCCTCCCGAGCCAATATTGTCAACCGCTTCCAGATGGACCGTGGCCGCTGTCACCGGCGCACCGGCCCCTTCGGAAGTTATGCTGCCACCGGAATTGACATTGATTTCACCGTCAACGGTTCCCGCATTTACATCATCCATCAAGACCACATCGCCGCCCGCGACCACGTCTACACGCCCGCTTAAAGCTCCGGTGTCAACCACTTGGTTAAAGGTCGCATCGTTCTGTGTATCCACTGTCACATTTCCGTTGCCATCGGCATCCCCTGCGTCAGCCGTAAGTGTTTGTGCATTCAAATTGTAACCAGCCAAGGTTATATTCTCCGCCGTCACACTGGTGCCGTCAGCCATAGTCAGGTCGCCATCGACATCGTTGTCGAAAACCCCATCGATCCAGTTGGCCAGCAAGCTGGCGTCTCCGCTGCCATCGCTGTCGGAATCTGCCAAAATATTGGCACCCACCGAAATGGAACCAGCAGCGGTATTGTTTATAGAGCCGGTCGCCGTAATCAGGCTGGCGTTGTCGATGTCCTCACCGGCCAAAATACGAATGTTGAGATCGGCAATGGCAATCGTATTCAGACCAATTCCGTCGCCGATATCGACATTGCCTTCCGCCACGAGGTAGATGGCCGAATCCAACGTAGCATCGCCATCGGTATCGATACTGTTGAAGGCCGCTGTGAGGTCAGTCACGGAAACATCTTTGCCCGCGTTGACCGAGATACCGCCTCCTGAGAGAATCATGCCGGCTGCCTGGTCAACATCCCCATCCGCTGCGGTGATTTTGATATTGCTCAAGCCACTGGAACCGTTGGTCCCCGAAGTTAGGGAATCGTTGAGGGTAACATGGTTTGCGGCATTGATGGTGATGTCTCCCACTCCGTCCTGAGCAGTAGTTCCAGTATGGTCGGCATTGACCTCGTCAATAACCACATTGAATCCGCTGGCCGTCACATTGTCGCCCGAAATGATGAAGTCACCCACCGTCAGATTGCCCGCGCTGCTGTTATCGGCATCGGCAGTCAAAACGGCGTCCCCATCGTTGCCGCCATTGCTGTCGGCAGCGAGATTGGCGTTTAAGTTGATGTTATTGTCAGCCGTCACGGCAACTCCAGTGGCAGCGGAAAGGTCGCCTCCCAAAGTGGCGTCTCCTCCTGCGGTGAGAGAAATGTCATTCTGGTTGGAGGTGACTGCTGCGCCGCCGGCCAGATTAATATTTTCAGCGGAGTCCACAGTGATGGTTCCGCCGGCCGTCAGGGAGCTGCCGCCTGTCGAGGTCGTTACATCGCCCATATCAGTGCTTATGGTAATGTTGCCGTTAATTAAACCAGCCTGAATGGAGTCGTTAACAACAACATTTTCACGGGCTGTCAGCGTCACATCGCCCTCTCCACCGGCATCCACATCGGCTAATAACTCGGACACCGTTACATTGTAACCATCGATGCTGATATTCTCACCTGAGATGGTATTGGTCGTAACAACATTACCGGAGTTGTTTTCATCCAAATCGGCCGAAAGATTCACATCGCCGACACTGGATAGATCGGTATCCGCGTTAATGATTCCGTTCACTTCGATATTCTGGCGGGCCTCTGCGGTTACAGTGCCGGACGCGATCACACCACCGTTGATAAGCACATTTTCCGCATCGACTATCCGCACGTTCAAATCGGTTCCGCCTGTTGCTACCAGTCCGGTTCCACCCGAGGCGATATCTACCAAGCCCTGCCCGGAAATGAGGATCGCTTCAGTTCCACCGATTCCGTTCGCCATGCCTTCCACATCACTCAACGAAACATCGGAACCGGCGCTCACGGATACGCCTCCACTTGCCGTAATCTCTCCACCCAGTTGATTGACAAATGTAGCCGCCGTAATGGTGACATTGCCCTCATCACCGGCGGCGGCAGCCACAACGGTCACATCGCCGTTCGATTCCACTCCGCCGCTGGTTGACACGACCCGGACCGCAATGGTCGTTGCGTTGGTGGTGGTGAGGTTACTCAAGACCACATTTTCGTCAGCGCTCACAAAAATTATTCCACTACCGGCGTCGACTTCAGTATCAAGATCCATCGTAACTGAACCCTCGTCCCCATCGGCAATGCCGTCCGCATCCGCAATGATGGCCACATTGCCCGCACCGCCGGAGGTCACATCACCATTGGTGAATGCGATGTCATCGTCAGCGGAAATGGTGATGTTTCCACTCGCCGTCATCACCTCGGCATTCACAGCGATGGAACTTTGTGAGCCATTGGCATCCAAAACGATTTCCCCACTACCGTCATTGGCAACATTTTGGGCCACCGTCATATCGTCCGTCGAACTAATGAGGATATCGTCGCCAATCGCACCGCCTGTCAGGGTCAATCCTGCCGTCGCATCCAACTCGCCGATTACAAGTGTTCCCCTGTCATCAACCGCAATATCACCATTCGCAGTTATTGCGGCCAAAGTTTGCACATCGGTCTCGAGTGCGCCCAAGGCACCGGCATCGTCCCCGATACCCGTTGTGGCGATCAAACGGGCGCTTCCCGCCACGATGTCGAGTTCGGCGTCGCCGCCGTCAACGATACCGCTGGCCGCGTTCAGTATCACAGCATTACCTGCTGATGTCACCGACGAAACCGTGATGACACCGCCATTAGCAGTATCCAGGCCGAAGGTGTCCGTAGTAGTGACACTCACCAGATTAATACCGTTCTCTTCTGAGATGAAGGTCGCCCCTGCTGTGAGGATATTGAGGTTACTCACGCTGGTGTCGAACCAGTTGGAATCCAGGTCGTTATTGGCCCCGATATCGGATCCTACCGTCAGGGCGTTGGCAATTGTCAGGGTAAAAGCTTCCACCGCATCAGCTGTATTACTGCTCGTGGTCAATGCGCCGCCCGAACTCACAACCACCAAGCCGTCGGTGGTGTCGCCATTGATGTCGATAATGTCGATTCCGGCATCGTTGCTGATGTTCACATCGCCATCGTCCAGAGTGGCCTCCGTCAGGTTGAGGTCCTCCCCTCCTGTTTGCGCATAGCTGATGTTGCCAACGGTCGTCGTCAAGCTGTTGACGGTAACCGCGGATATTTCCTCAAAATTCGATATGTCGATGGAACCGGTATCGGTATCGGCATTGAGGCTGTTCACGTTGGCCAGCTCAATCGGCGCCACGCCTCCAATACCCGTATCGGCAATCAACGTAGCCGAGTTCGCCGTAATGTCCGTCGCAGTATCATCGGTGGCGTCATCGATAGCCCCGCCCACTGAGTTCAGATTAACGTTACCGCCGGTTCCAGAGTTGATCGTTCCAACCGGCAGGCCGCCGGCTACATCCAGTATTCTGAAAGTTCCGTTACGTCCACTCGAATCAGCGTTCAATGCCGTCGTGGCATCAAGTTCCAAAGTGTTGGTTGTACCGATATTGCCGCTGGTGCCGCCGGTGCCCGCAGTCAGGTTGATGGTGGCTCCAATGACATCGGCGCCCGCGTCCGAACCCGCTTCTTCAATATCGTCATCGGCCATCAAATCCACATCTCCTGTTCCGGCATTGATGCTCTGCACATTCAGGTCGCCCGCGGTTTCACTCAGGCCGATATTGCCACCTGCCGCAGAGCTGTTCGCTGTAACGGAATTAATCGAGTCGATCTCAATCTTGTCCAAGGTGCCGATGCCGCCAGCTGTGGCAGTTAGCACAATGTCGCTGGCCAGGATGTCGGCACCTGCGTCATTGAGGTCGCCCGTAGCCTCCTCAATGCTTTCACCGGTCAAATTAACGTCACCGGTTCCCGCGTCGATCAATTCAACGAAGAGCGCTCCGGTGGTTTCGACCAGACTGATATTACCATTTCCGGTGTTTGTATCGGCACTCACGCTCGTCACGGCATCGATCTCGATGGCGCCTCCTGCTCCGGCTACACCGATCGTTCCGGTAAGGGCGGTTAAGTCGATAGTAACCCCGCTCACATCCAGATCGGAAAGATCCCCGGCATCGGCAACCGTTTCCTGGATATTCCCATTCCGCGCCGTTACCGTGACTGCCCCGCCTGCTGCTGAACTTTGGTCGGCGCTGAGCAATCCGCCCGTACCGTCAAAAGTCACATTGATATCCGCCGTAACATCAATATCTCCACCCGTCGCCGCGGCTACACCCGAGGACAGCAGAACACTTCCGCTCTGTCCGGTATCGGTTACCAGTGAAACCCCTGCGTTGCCGACGTAATCCGCATTCAAATTAATCGTCGCTATAGACCCGTTCACATCGATGGTGTTGTCAGCGGTGATCGTAACCGGTCCTGCATTGACAACGCCGACTCCAACATCCTTCAATCCGACCAGGCTGCGGACTATTCCATTAATAGTAATACTGCTGGCTCCGCCCAAGGAATCCTCAGCATCAAGTAATACCGAACCGCCATCCAAAGCAGTCACTGCTCCGGAAACAGTCATGGAACCGGATTCGGTGGCAATGACAACATTACCGGAGTTGACCGATTCTACGCCCACATCATCCTGCACCGCATTGATAATTATCAATGCGCCACCGGCCGCAACTTCGGTAATCTCGATGTTAGCTGAAGAATTCGCTCCGATCCCGGGAGAATTAAGCAAATCTACCGTGGTGACATTCGTTTCCAGAGCGTCTCCGCTACCGATCCCTCCAACGGCCGTGATGACCAGAGCGTCTGCGTCGATATTGAGCGTGCCCGCGTTTATATCGCTCACCGCGCCGGCGGAGATCAAAGTCACATCTCCCGCGCCGACGGCTAGCACTTCTCCCACACTCATCGAACCTGTGGTCGCTGTCACCGCAATATCGTTGGCGTCACTGTTTGTCGCGCTGGCCACATGCGTTAGCACCACAGCACCACCGGTCGTCAAGGTAATGGCACCGTTGGCGCTATCCAGCGCTGTTACAGTTAAGGCATCTGTTTCATTGAGAACGATATTTCCTGCCGTGGTAGAATCAATGTTGAGGTATTCATTGGACGTAGTGTTGATCGCCAGACCAGCGGCGCCGATGGCCCCGCTCGCCTGAATCGTCAGGTCGTCCGCCGTGATCAAGCTATCGCTGTCGGCATCGGTCAGGGATCCGGCGTCCACGTTCACTGTGGCATCGCCTGCCGAGCTGCCCGCGTTCAAGGTATCCAGTTCCACATCACCCAGAGTGAAGGTCAAAGTGATGTCATTACCGTCCGCATCGGTCAGACTGGTAACATCCGTGATCGTCGAGGCCACCGCCGCGTTGCCCGTTGCTATGATTGTGATCGAACCGTTGGCTGTGTCGATATCCGTCAGATCTACTTCGTCAGATTCATTCAAGACAATATTTCCCGCTGCCGTCACACTCACATCCAAGGTGTTCGCCTCGGTCTCCACGCTTGCCCCAGCGCCCACGCCGTCCTCGGCCGTCAAAGTCACATCGTCTCCAACAATGTTGTCCGCCGCGTCCGTGCCGTCCGCGTCATCGATCGCTCCCGTCGTCGCCGTGATGGAAACATCACCCAACTGTCCAGCGTTCACACCAGCATCGGCTATCGTGATGTTGCCCGCGCTCGCACTCACCGTGATCGTATTGGCCGCAGCATCCGTGTCACTCTCTACATGCGTCAACACCGTGTCGCCGCCCGTTGTGATCACGATCGCTCCGTTGGCTGCATCCACCGCTGTCACCAGCAAACCGTCCGTTTCCGCGATAAACGTTCCCAACCCGCTGTCGATATCCAACAAATCGCTGACCGTTGTGCCGATCAGATTGGTCGCCGTGCCGATCGCTCCGGTCGCATCGATCGTCAACTCAAAGGCCGTGATTGAACTGTCAGCGTCGACATCGGTCACATCTTGATCGGGCACCGTGTTCAAGGTTAAGAACACATCGGCCACGCCATCCGCGCTGATCGTGTCCACTTCCAGGTCACCAGCGCTCAAAGTTATCCTCACGTCGTCTTCGTCGCCATCGCCGTCGCCCACCACGCTGGTCGCCGTCGAGTCCCCTCCGGCGCTCAAGGTGATACTGCCGTTGGTCGTGCTGACATCGTTAAAGTCCACTCCGCCGGCATCGATATCGGCAATGACCACCGAGCCAGCCGCCAGAGCCGTCGCGTTCAACGTGTTCACCGTCGTCTCCAACTCTGCTCCAGCGGTGCCGCCGATTTCGCCAAAAGCGCTCAGCGTCAA
>JAJFLV010000126.1 GCA_021772535.1 Opitutales bacterium
TGGATTTACCTGGATAGCCATAGCCTGTTCCTCGCTCAGTACCTGCCGGCCCGGCATGAATCGGGCGGCAATGGAGATGTAGAGATGGGGAGCCCGGAAGTAAGGATGGGTCTGGTTGGTGTAGAGATGATCGATTGGCGCTTCCCCGCCGTGGTGCCGGTATTCCATCAGAACCGGTTCCGACCAGTGGATGAAGTCGTCACTTTCCGCCCGACAAATACGGCGTCGATGTTCATCATCGAAAACGCGAAAAAAGGTCAGGTATTTCTTCTCCATCGGTGACCAGAAGGCCACATTTTGGGAATCGAACATATAAGGAAACGGCACGTCCTCTTGGGCGATCACAGCTTCAGCCTGCATTTCTTTCCAGTGAATACCGTCGCCCGAGGTGTAAGCGTGCAATCCACTGGTCATCAGCCCGCCAAGAGCCTTGAATCGCTGGTCGGCGGGAACCCCGGGCCGGGTATCGAGCATTGGGCTGAAGTTGTGTGTATGAGGAGCGTGTTGGGCCAGAACGATGTTGTTCTTTTTGTGCCCATGCTGCTCGAATAGTTTGAGTTCAGGCCTGGCCCAGTGAATACCGTCCTTTGATACGGCATAGCAGGTGGACTCGCTGCCCTCACCGTCCCCCCCAACGGTGGGTTGTCCGCGATAGTAGAGCCGGAAGAGATCTCCATCCTTGATAATGGTGGAGTAGCCGCTGAAAAGCCCTTCCCAGGGCTGGTCGAACTTAAAGACGCTGCCCTCGTCGCGGGGCTGATTCTGGACCAGCCGAATGTTCTCCATACTTTCAATCAGGAAATGATCGACCAGCAACTCGCGGCGGGAGCCGAGATCGATGGATTCCCCGGTTTCTGCATCTAAATAAACAGCATGAATAAACAAGGCTGGGAAGAGGACAATAGAAAGACGCCCAAGTTTAAAAGAGTTCATCTTCTAATATTTACAGTTCCGTTTTGTCAGAGACAATCACGAATATGTATTTATGTGTATGCAATATAATACATTTTCACTTGCGGATTTCCTCTAACGCCTTATTTCCGCCGATTATTTGATCTGTTGATGGCCGAGCCTTGCTTACCCTCGCGGCAAGTGTTTCAGGCGATACCTGTTTGGTGTAATATGGTGATACGATTTAAAGGCACGGTGAAAATGGGGAACTTCATTGTATCCCACACGAACCGCGATCTCCTTTATCGGAGTCCATGTCTCTCGGAGCATTCGAGCGGCTTCCTCCATCTTTAGACCCAGAAAAAAGTTTCCCGGGGCTACCCCGAAGTGATTTTTGAACGAAGCCCGGAAATGACTCGTAGAGAGGTTCACCTGTGCCGCCATATCATCCAGTGTCAAAGGTTCGTCCAAACGGCTCTTTAACCAGTCATTCAAATCCTCGAAATTGGAAGTTTTTGCAATCTTTCTCCGGCCGGGTTCCGAATATAATTCGAGTTTGGCCAACATTAAGACCATGGTCGCTACCCGCATGTCCTGAAGCAGTGGGGAGAACTCCTGATAGGCCAATCCAACAGCGTCCGAAATCTCCCGATTGATTTCCGGCACACTATTGGAGGGGAAAATCTCAAATCCCTTCCGTTTCCCGGCCAGCGACAGGAGAATATGCGGAAAATTGCTGCGGTCAGCTTCGACTGTGAAGTGATGAACCGATACCTCCGTACGGGCAACTTTTGAATAACCTTCAAAGGGCGTATCCGGATAAATCAAAATCCCCTGACCCGAACTTAAAAGCGTCTCCCGTTCCTGCAGCAACCGAATCAACGCTTCGCCTTTATGTATGCAAATGAGATCGAAATGCGGCCAGATAGTCGGAGGGATCGGATGCATTTCGTCGAATTCGCCGTAATTGTTTAGGAGGCATCGCATAAAGTCATCGATATCAGCATTTCAGGTAACTTTACAATCAGTTTTGGTAATGAAATTTCCACAAAAATAGGTTATTTATATACATTAACTATTTTTTACCCATCAATTATGGTAATTAATGTATTCAGTCAGGATTTTCACACGGCGTGATGATGACACTCAGAGAGCGAATCCGGTCTGTTTACATGGGAGAGACACCCGATGTAGTACCGTATATGCTCGACTTGTCCCATTGGTTTTATCATCGGCATCGAAAGCCCTGGGACCTAAGCCAAACCTACGGTCTGCCCGAGCAAGACTTGATCGATTACCACAAAAAAATGGGGGTCGGTTACTATATTCCGAATCTTGGGCTTTTTTTCAAAATAAGCTATCCTAACGATACCCGTGCGGATGTAATCAAGAGCGAGAATGGTCAGGCCATTACCTGGAGTTTTGAAACTCCTTTGGGAAAAATCGAACGCACACGAGAATGGGAACCGGAAACGTATTCATGGGGGATTCGTGAATGGGGTATCAAAAGTGAGCCGCAGCTCAGAATCCTGGGGTCTGCCCTGGCCAACCGGACCTACCAATTCTTGCCGGAGAAGTACCGGGCATGGGTGGATTCAATTGGAGATTCAGGAGTCTGTTATATCGGCTTTGGCTATAGCGCTATGGGAAGCCTACTGAGCCTCTGGATGGGCATCGAAGGCACAATATACGCTTCATACGATTGGCCGGAAACGCTCCATGAGGTAATGGATCAGATCAATCAAAATAACCTGAAATTAGTGGATAAGCTGGCAGAGTCTCCGGTGGAATTCATTTGCATGGGCGACAATTTTTCCAGCGATGTTCAGCCGCCCCGATTTTTCGACCAGTGGTCCCGTCAATTTTACACTGAGGCTATCCGTCGGTTTCACAAAGCCGGTAAATTCGTTGCCGTGCATATCGACGGCAAATTGACCGGCGCCATCAACATGATCAAGGAGACCGGCGCCGATTGCGCCGATGCCATCACCCCCAAACCAATGGGTGACTTCACTCCCCAGCAGTGTCGCGATGAGGCCGGGCCGGAGTTCATCCTCTCAGGAGGGGTTTCACCTGAACTTTGGCTGCCTAATGTAAGTAACGCAGACTTCAAACAGGCCGTGCTCGATTGGCTGGCGCTACGAAAACAAAGCCCGCGGCTGATTGCCAACGCAGGCGACCAAGTGCCGCCGGGGGCCCTCGAAGAGCGAATCGAAATCATGCGCGATCTGGTTGAGCAGCACGGCAGATATTAACTAACCCATAAGGAGAAGAAATAATGGAAGATAGATTGGAACAATACCGACGTGACGGGGTGATCCGGGTTGAAGGCTTATTAGGCCAGGAACAATTGGCTGAAATCCGTACGGCGCTTGAACGCTATACGAGAGAGACCCTCCCCGGTTTGCCTCAGCAGGATTTCGTAATGGAGAAAGATGGCCTTTCTGTCCGCAACCTCTGGCGGATGGAACATTATGATCCCTTTTTCAAGATTCTCAGCCAACGCGAGGACATCCTCGAATTAATAGCTCCCTTGGTCAACGGACGACCCGTCTGTAAAGGTGTCGAGACTTTCAATAAACCGGCAAAGGCAGGTTCCGGAGTTCCCCCCCACCAGGACAACGCCTATTTCTGCTCCGCGCCACCGGATGTGTTGACACTTTGGATTGCCATCGATCCGGTAACAGAGACCAACGGTCCGGTATGTTACTTGAAGGGATCGCACACCAACGGAACGCAGCCCCACAAGAAATCGGGTGTGGCGGGCAATTCCATGGGGCTGGCCAGTTCCCTTCCTAAAGCGGAATATGAAGAGTTTTGTGGTACCCTCAACCCGGGTGACGCACTTTTGCACCATTGCGAAACTATTCACTGGAGTGCACCCAACAAAACGGAGAATTCACGGTGTGGCCTGCTTATGGTTTATCGCGGAGAACATACCGAAAACGATCCCGTGCTCAAAGAAGCCTATGAAAGTTGATTAAAGCCTCACCGCATCCTTGAAATTTTCATCGCTACCCCTAACCGAGCTTCAGAACCCTCTTTTCTGGAGTATCCCAAATCAATCTCGATCCATTGAGAAATATTTATCGAGGTTTGCTTGGTGGGACACCTTTACTGTAGGATTCTTTTATTCACAACCTCCTGCCAACTCTGGTTGCAGCTTTGGGCCAAGTTAACATTAAAAATACAACCCTCTAAAAAGGAAATTTTGAAACACTTATCAACCTTCTCACTGATTTTACTCACTCTAATTCCATATCTTGGAATTGCTCAAAATCTCTCCCCAAATGTGAACGAAAATAAAACGGGGTTCACGGCCGTGCCGGGCTGGCCTCAATTGCCGGATGGTTGGGAGCTCGGAAAGGTCTCAGCGGTAGCCATCGACTCCCATGGACGCGTCTATGTCGGCCACCGTGGCGAACATCCGATCCTGCTTTTCGAGCCGGATGGCGCCTTCATTCGCAGCCAGGGAGAAACCGAGATTTTGCCGAGGCATGGTGTTGTTTACGCTCCGGAAAAGGGAGAGAGCGCATTTCTCACCATTCTAAGCGAAAGTGAAACAAAGACCGGGACGCTTGATTCGTCGGATCCCCGTGAAATACTGGTCGAAGAAACCATCCGGTTTTTGCACGGCATGCATGTTGATGGTCACGATAATCTTTGGGTAACTAATGTCGGTCAAAGCACCGTCCTTAAATATAGTCCTGCAGGCGCTCTTCTGATGGTTCTTGGTACGGCGGATGAGCCGGGAGAAGATGAAAACCATTTCAATCAACCCACCGACGTTGTCCTCAATCGAGCCGGGCAGATTTTTATTTCAGACGGTTATATCAACTCAAGAATTGTGAAATTCTCGAAAACCGGAAAATTTCTCAAGACATGGGGAAAAAGAGGAAAAGGTAAGGGAGAGTTCAATACGCCGCATGCAATTACTATCGACAAAAAGGGAACCCTCTATGTGTCGGACCGTACGAACTATCGGATTCAGCTTTTCGATGGGGAAGGGAACTACCTGGAAGAATGGACCGATCTCGGTTTGGCCGGCGACGGTTCGGATGAAATCAATGACATCCATTGGGGGTTGGACGGGTTGCTCTACGGTGTAACCGGCCGTGGAGATAGTATCGTAACAATAGACAACCGGGGAAATCTGATATCGGAATGGGGAACTTCTTATTCAACCGATGACGAGGTTACGAACGATCATGGTAGGCCCGTTGCGCGATTTAAAGTTCCTCATGGCGTCTGTCTTGATAAAAGGGGGAATCTCTTTGTCGCTGAAGTCGGTGGCCGCAGAGCACAGAAGTTTTCCAGGGAATGAAAGTTCCGCAAAGAAATGTGCATTGGAAACGGGACATTTCAATTTAACCTGATACCGGGTTCCCTCATTTAATCAGATAGGTTCCATTACTAAATCGCTATGAACGATGAATCATACGTGATGGAATTGCGTAAGCTTTTTCCGGTCGTTGACCATTGGACCTACCTTTATAATGGCAGCATACATCCCTGTGCTCAACCGGTGGCAGAGGCCATGCAATCATTTATCAAGGAATGGGGCAACGGAGGTGAGGGTGCCTTTTTCCCGGCGTTTGAAGCTTTCGGTCAACTCAAGGAAAAATTTGCGCGTTTGATTCATGCGGAACCGGAAAATATTGTCATCACAGA
>JAJFLV010000127.1 GCA_021772535.1 Opitutales bacterium
GGGTCACTATTATTAATTCAATGACAATTCGGGCAAACAAACTACAATTGATTGAGGGCGCATTCAGCAAGCCTATTCCATACAAGAGGGAAAGGGACCGTCGGCGATGGATTTGAACTTATTGCAAAAAAAGGGGATTCGTCAACTTGCTTTAGTGCTGCCGATCGTGCTTGGGATACTGGCCCTGGTAACTCTGAAAGCCTGCAAAAACGATCCAGAAAAAAATCCGGAAAACGAAAAAACGCGAACTGTGCGCTTCATTGAGGCTCCGCTGGTCGCTGTTGCGCCGCTTGCCATTGGTTATGGGACCGCTCAACCGGGTAATGTCTGGAAGGGCGTGGCCGAAGTCAGTGGAAAAGTTGTCAGTGTCCATCCTCGATTCAAAGAGGGGGAAATACTGCCCTCTGGAACGGAGGTCCTTAAAATTGACCCCACCCGCTACCAATTGGCTGTAGCCCAGTTCGAGGCGAGTATTCAGCAATCGAAAGCACAACTGGACGAACTTTCCATCACTCAAACCAATTTATCCGCTCTTCTTGAAATCGAAAAAAGAACTCTCGATCTCAATGCCAGGGAACTGGATCGGAACAAGGAGTTATTATCCAAAAACGCGGTCCCTGCGGTCGAGGTTGATCGTGAGGAAAGGGCTTACCTGGCCCAACAAAACAAGGTTCGCCAACTGGAAAACGAGATCAGCCTGCTTCCGACCAAGAGAGATACCCTCAAAGCACAGATTGAATTGATCGAGGCACAACTGGAAGACGCAAAATTCAATCTGGAAAACACAGAGGTAAAACTTCCCTTCGACGCCAGGCTGGCCGATACACCGGTGGAAATAGGTCAATTTGTCAATACCGGCACACTCCTGGCAGAAGCCGACAGCGTTAACCTGACTGAAGTAGTAACGGATGTACCTTTGGAGCAAATGCGTTTGCTTGTTCAAAGCGGATCAAGCAGTTCCAGCCTTATCAGTTTAGGCCCGGATTTTGATCTCAGCGGGTTGATTGAATCCTTTGGCCTTTCCGCCACGGTTAGAATAAACGCAGGGACTTTTCAGGCGGAATGGGAAGCCCGCGTGGTCAGGTTTCTTGAACTGGTTGACCCGCAGACCCGCACCATCGGCGTGGTCGTGGCGGTTGACCAGCCTTACTTAAACGCGCGACCGGGGATACGCCCTCCCCTGCTCAAGGGAATGTTTTGCGAAGTTGAACTACGCGGCAAACCCGGAAAAGAAAGAGTAATCCTGCCTCGCCCGGCCTGGCACGACGGTTTCGTTTACATTGTCAATAAAGAGAATCGCCTGGAGCGAAGGTCCGTGGAAACAGCCTATTTCCAGAATAATTTCGCCGTCCTGGAAAATGGCATCGAACCCGGTGAAAAAATTGTCGTCAGTGATCTCTCCCCCGCCGTTGAAGGAATGTTGTTGAATGCTGTGGTTGACCCCGGATTGTTTCAGCAAATTATCGAGGAAGCAACCGGCCGCCCCGCTGAGGAATGATCCGTTTTTTCAATAACCACCCAACAGCGGCCAACCTCATGATGCTGGCTATCCTGGCCGCCGGCATTTTCACATTGCCCGATCTGCAAAGGGAAACCTTTCCGGACTTTTTTCCGGCCGAAGTGCAGATTTCCGTCCCCTACCCAGGGGCAACCGCATCGGAAGTGGAGGAGGCGATCTGTCGAAGGCTCGAAAATGCCCTCGAATCCGTCACTTTTGTGGAAGAGACCCGCTCTGAGGCTCGCGAGAACATCGGCACGGTTGTCGTGCAAATGAGAGAAGGGGCAAATTTTCAAGAGTTCTTCAATGATATACGGACCGAAGTGGAGGCCATTGACGATTTTCCCGAGGAGACCGAGGAACCACTTGTGGAGGCTCTTTACAAGACGGACCCGGTGGTCACCCTGGCCATTACCGGTCCCATGAGCGACACGGACCTGAAGATTTTCTGCGAGGAATTGGAGGATGAAATTCAACTGCATACCGAAGTCACCCAGGTGGATTTGGGCGGCTTTTCAGACCGGCAAATTCGCATTGAGATTCCCGCCCAGACATTGATGCAATACGGACTCAGTCTTGATGAGGTGGCGGGAATCATCAAAAGACAAAGTGTGGACCTTCCGGCGGGAGCCATTGAAAACAGCGAACAGGAAGTCGTTATCCGGTTCACCGAGGAACGCAAAAACATTCATGAATTTCGCGACCTCATCGTCTATGCGGAACCTGGCGGAGGCATCATCCGGCTTGGCGACATAGCGAAAATCAGCGATCGCTTCGAACTGGAGGAGGAAAAAGTTTTTTTCAATGGGCAAAGAGCGGGCTTGTTACACATTAAGAAAACCAGCGACCAGGACGCCCTCGATGTGCTTGCATCTCTAAAAACATTTCTGAAAAAAGAAGAACGAAGGTCTCCACCCGGGGTCAGCTTTCAAATCACCGAAGACTTTACCTCTATCGTCAAGGACCGGCTCAGGATGCTGGTTAAAAATGGCGTCCAGGGGTTCATCCTGGTATTTTTGACCATGTGGCTTTTTTTTGGCCGACGCTTTTCCTTCTGGGTTGCGGCCGGACTGCCCGTGTCGTTTTTAGGCGCGATATTCGTGATGCAATATTTCGGGCTGTCTCTGAACATGCTGACCATGGTCGGACTCCTCATCGCCCTTGGGCTGATAATGGACGACGCCATTGTAATTGCCGAAAATATCATTACACATTTTCGCAAGGGAGCCAATGCTTTCGATGCTTCCGCGGCAGGTGTAAAAGAGGTGGCCAAGGGAGTGGTCTCTTCATTCGCAACCACCATTTGCGTATTCGGCCCACTGGCATTTTTGGAGGGTACCATTGGCCGTGTCCTCGAAGCGATGCCGGCCGTTCTCATACTCACTTTGATCGTAAGCCTGGTGGAGGCTTTTTTTATTCTTCCGCACCATCTGAGCCACTCCCTGGAGTCGAGTGAGGATAAACCAGGCCGTTTGCGGCAAAAAGTGGAGGAAGGCATGGAATATGTCCGCGATATACTGCTCGATCGTCTGATTAAATTCGTTCTGGCCTGGCGCTATGCGGCCGTAGGGCTGGTTATTTTTGTCTTTCTATTCTCTCTGGGGCTGGTGGCGGGTGGCTGGATTCCTTTTACGGCCTTTCCCGAACTGGATGGAGATGTAGTGGCCGCACGATTGCAACTGCCCCAGGGAACGCCCCTGGAAAAAACCGAGGAGATTGTCAAACGCCTCACCGAGGCCATCGAGGAAGTCAATGAGGAACTGACACCCGAACAACCCTCCGGGCAAAGCCTGGTCAAAAATGTTTCCGTTCGCTATAATATGAATGCCGACGCCTACGCATCGGGTCCTCATCTGGCCACCATTACGGTTGACCTTTTAAGCGCGGAAATACGCGCCTCGACCAGCGATGAAATATTGGGCCTTTGGCGGGAAAAAACTGGCGAACCAGCGGACGTTCTTAACTTGAAGTTCACGGAGCCCGTTCTTTCTCCCGCCGGCCGTTCCTTCGATATCCGCATCTCAGGCCAGGATCTCCAACAAATGAAAAACGCGGGGGAAGATTTGACCAGGGAGTTGGCCGGCTACAAGGGAGCTGTCGATATAACCGACGACCTGCATCCGGGTCGGCCGGAGGTGCATGTAACACTGCGAGAAGGCGCTTTCGGCCTGGGTCTCGATGCGGCAAACGTAGCCTCCCAATTGAGGTCTGCCTTTTATGGAAAAACCGCCAGCGAAATTCAGGTAGGAACCGAGGATATCGAGATCGATGTGCGATTTTCCGAAGAAGACCGGGACAGCATGGCCGATATCGATGGTTTTCGCCTCACCTTACCCAATGGCAAACAGATACCCCTGTCTTCAGCGGCTCGCCTGCAGTATGGACGTGGATGGGCCCGAATAGCACATATCGATGGGCAGCGGACCGTCAGCGTACAGGGTGATATCGACAAAAGACGTGGAAACACAGCACAGATTCTGGCCGATCTGGAGGAAAACTATTTTCCCCTTTTGAAAGAAAAATATCCCGATCTGACGATAAGATTTTCAGGTGAATACGAGGAGACGCAAACGACCCAAGGTTCCATGAAAAAGGCAATGTTGATCGGCTTCCTGGGTATATACCTCCTTCTTAGTTTCCAATTTCGGAGTTATGTGGAACCCATCATCGTCATGGCGGCCATTCCACTGGCGCTAATCGGAGTCATATGGGGTCACATACTGATCGGATACGATCTCACCATGCCGAGCATGATGGGGTTTGCCTCCCTGGCAGGAATTGTGGTGAACGATTCCATCTTACTGGTCGTCTTTATCAAAAAAAGAATCGACCAGGGCCATTCCGCCATGGAGGCGGCGGCCCGGGCCAGTGGCGACCGTTTTCGCGCCATATTGCTGACTTCTTTGACCACTATTGCCGGACTGCTGCCATTACTGTCCGAAGGAAGCCTGCAGGCCCAGATATTAAAACCACTGGCGGTCAGTATTGTTTTTGGATTGATGGCTTCGACGGTTCTCATATTAATAATTGTGCCTGCCTTTTACGGAATCCTGGATGATTTCGGCTTCACCACACATAAAACAAAGACAAAGCAAAAGAAGGAAGAATCGAAATAAAGAGGGGCTGTTCAAATCCGATGAAAATAAAGCAAAGAATAACATTAATATTAGCTCTATGCATGTTGGGCATTCCCTTTGGGGGATTTAGCGAAACTTCCAAACCTTCCGCAGAAAAGAGCACCCAAGAGGTATGGTCTCATGGCGGGTTTGATGAATTTTCCAAGGGGAAATTCGAAAATGCGGGAAATAATCTCTACGTTAATGCCAAGGGCGAAATCGAGATCATTAACCATTTCGATGTGAACAACGATGGGTATGTCGACATCGTATTAGCCAATTCACACGATCAAAACGAACGAGGCCCAACCTGGGTTTACACGGTCGATCAAAGCTCGGGAGAAAATTGGAAACGTCAACAATTGTCCTCCGACAGCGGATGGATGAGCCGGGTCATGGATGTTGATGGGGACGGTTACAACGATATGGTCACCGTCAACCCCTATAATGGCGTTTCTGCCGAACTCCTTTCACATGTCTACTGGGGAGGCGCCGAGGGACTGGAAGCCAGTCGCACCGATCTCCCGACCACGGGCGCCTATGATGCAGCTGCTCTCGATATCAATCGCGACGGACGGCTCGACCTGCTTTTCCCTTCTTCCTGGAAGGATGCCCATAACCCGACCGTGCCAAGGGTTATCCACGTTTATATTCAGGGAGAGGATCGCACTTTTCGAGACGAAGGAGAAAACTACGGCATTTTGGCAACCGGCGCCCAAGGCATCGCCGTGGGCGATCTCAACAATGACGGATACTCCGATATCGTATTGGCTTGTTTCCG
>JAJFLV010000128.1 GCA_021772535.1 Opitutales bacterium
CGACCCTCCTGTCATGTGCAATTCGACCAGGCAACCGCCGTTCTGGCTGGTGACGCCCTCCTCACTCACGCCTTCTGGCTTCTGGCGGATGCCTATGCCGGCCAACCCGAATTGTCCGTTACCTTGCTTCGGGAACTCTCCTGGGCAGGAGGCAGCCAGCGCCTGATCGGTGGGCAAATGGAAGACATTATTCATGAAAAAATGGATTGTTCAGCGGAAGATCTGGACTATATCCATCTCAACAAAACGGCAGCCCTGATATCGGCGGGCTTGACCATGGGGGCGTTAATTTCCGAATTGGATGGGAAGAATATCGAATTGGCCCGACGCGTTGGGCAAAACCTCGGCCTGGCCTTTCAGATAATTGACGACATTCTTGATGCCACCGGCACTACTGAAAACCTCGGCAAAACAGCTGGGCAAGACTCTGTTAACCAGAAGAACACCTATGTAAAACTCCATGGTCTGGTTGATTCCAGGAAGAGAGCCCGTGAAGTGACTTCGGAGGCCGTGCAGGATTGTCAGCAACTGGATGGCGACACACGTTTCCTCATCGCCCTCATCGAATGGATGGAGCATCGGATAAATTGATGTCTCATAGTTTTCTGGTCGCATCTTTCTATAAATTCGTTCCCCTGAGCGATTATAGAAAATTGCAGCAATCGCTCTCTCGGTGCTGTCGGCAACAACAGGTGAAGGGTTCCATTCTACTGGCTGAGGAGGGCGTTAACGGGATGATTTCGGGACGGCCTGAATCCGTCGAAGCGGTTCTTGGTTTTTTGCGTTTGGATCCACGACTGAGCGATCTGGAACACTGCGAATCCCATTCTCAGGAAATGCCGTTCAAAAAAATGAAGGTGCGCCTGAAAAATGAGATCGTTCCCCTTAGGGCAGGCAATTTAAATCCCGATCGCTACACCGGAGATTTTGTCAACCCCGAAGATTGGAACACCTTAATCACCGATTCCGAAATTACCGTGGTGGATACACGCAATGATTATGAGGTCGCCATTGGCACTTTCGAGGGGACAACCAACCCTCATACGGAACATTTCAATCAATTTCCCGAATACGTAGCCAAAAACCTTAATCCGTCCATTCATAAAAAAGTGGCTATGTTCTGCACAGGGGGAATTCGCTGCGAAAAAGCCTCCGCCTACATGTTGCGACAAGGGTTCCGGGAAGTTTACCAGTTGAAAGGAGGAATCCTCAACTACCTGAAAAAAGTCCCTGTAGAAAAATCCCTCTGGAAAGGCCAGTGCTTTGTTTTCGACGGAAGGGTTTCCGTCGGCCAAAATCTGGTTCAAGGCGCCTATCAGTCCTGCAAATCCTGCGGGCGGCCTGTTTCCGAAAAAGAAAGAGAATCCAGTCGCTACGAGGAAGGCGTCTCATGTCCTCGCTGTCATGATACATTATCGGAAAAAAAACGAGCCGGTTCCCGCGAGCGGCAACGCCAATACGAATACCATTTAGCCAAGGCTGAAACTCCCTTGCAAAATTCATCCAAAAATCCATAAATGCTGATGGTATTTTTTCCGCTATCGTTTCCATGACTCCCCATAAAAAAATACTCGGAGCGATTCGCCGACGACCTGACTCGGAGGAGCACGAGAAAATTCGCAAACTTTGGACGGCTCATTCCATTGCCGAGGATAGTCGGGACATCCCAGGTCTCATGGCCACCTTGACCGAGGATTGCATTTACAAAATGCCACAAAACGGCTTGGCCTGGGAAGGCCATGAGGGCGCCACCAGATTTTACAATGAACTGCTGACGGCCTTCCCCGATGTGCATTTTGACTTGCAAAACATCGTCATTGGGCCGCAAGGGGTATTCGAGGAAGCCCATGTTACGGGAACCCATGAGGAGGAATGGCACGGTTTTGCGCCTACCGGGAAACCCGTCGAATTCGATGTTCTGATATTTTTCCCTTGGGATTCGGCCAAAGAGAAATTTTCCGGCGAACGAGTCTATTATTTCGGTCTTGGTGAAAACGCCTGATAACCAAAAGCGTTGTTCATGAAACGAAAAGCCAGGATTAAAAAACGCAAAATCTCTCCCCTAATGCCTGAACAGGCATCTCAACCGGAGGATTTACCCGAAGTTGATGGTGTAGAATCCACTGACCCTGAAACAATCCAGATTCCGACCCGGTTATGGGATCACACATGGATTTCCCTTTTACTGATTTTGGCCGTTTTTGCAGCCTTCTACCCCTCCCTGGAAAATGATTGGATTTGGGACGACACGGGAAATTACGTCGATAATTACCGTTACCGCGGTTTCAGCTCAACTCATTTGAAATGGATTTTCACCACCACATTTCCAGGTCATTATCAGCCTCTGACCTGGCTCACCCACAGCCTCGATTACAAGCTATGGGGAATGGGTCCTTTCGGCTACCATCTGGGCAGCGTGGTTATTCATGCCGCCAATGCGATTCTGTTGTATTTCCTGACACTGGCCTTCTTGCGAACGAATCCCCAATGGAGATCCCTTTCGCACACCCTCAAACTTCGACTTTCATGCGCTGCCGGAGCCCTTTTATTCGCCCTCCACCCGCTTCGGGTGGAGTCGGTCGCTTGGATCACGGAAAGACGGGATGTGCTTTCGGGCTTTTTTTATCTCCTCACTTTGATCTGCTATCTTAAAATTTATCGGTCGGATGGCAGTCGTTCCACCAAGGCAGCAGCCTGGGTTCTAATATTTTTTATTTGCTCACTTCTCTCCAAACCCTGGGGCATTACTCTTCCTGCAATTCTGCTCATATTGGATGTCTATCCGCTTCGAAGGTTCGATGCCGACAAAAGTTGGGTTCGCTCCGCCTGGAACCTATTAGTAGAGAAAATTCCCATCATTTTGATAGCAGCCGCCTTTGCCTTTGTGGCCGTTATTGCGCAAGAGGGCTGGTCCATACGCACTGCCGGACATAGCCTTACGGACCGTTTCATTCAGGCCGCCTACGGACTCAGTTTCTATCCTTTCAAAACATTACTGCCAATTAACCTGTCCCCACTTTACCTGCTGCCCCACGATTTCAACCCCTTTCAAGCTAAATATATCTTGATCGCCTTGTTGACGCCGGCGGCGACCATCGGATTGTTCCTTAAGTGGCGGCGTTGGCCCTGGGGCATTACAGCCTGGATATGTTATGCGGCTATTGTTTCGCCGGTTCTTGGATTGTCCCAAAGTGGTAATCAGATTGCTGCTGATCGCTATACCTATCTGTCCTGCCTCCCTTTGACGGTCCTGGCTGCTGCCGGTCTTTATAGTTTGGGTAAGCCGGGTTGGTGGAAAAGAGTAATGGTTACTGGCTCAGTCATCCTGATAATCCTGGCAGTGCTGACCAACCTCCAGTCAAGAGTCTGGAAGGACCGCCTCTCTCTCTGGAACCATGCCCTCAAAATCAATCCCGCAAACTACATTGCTTATGACAACCGGGCGCCCGCTTATACTAAAATGGGCGACCTGGACGCTGCTATGGCTGATTACAACGAAGCGATTCGGCTCAATCCTAATCTCGCAGATGCCTATTACGGGCGCGGCGGAGTTTGGGATAAAATGGGCAATCCAGAAAAAGCTTTGGACGATTACAACAAGGCAATCGAAATTAAACCGGATTTTCTCTCCGCCTACAACAACCGCGGAAATATTCGCCAGTCTTTGGAAGACTATGCCGCCGCTCTCGCTGATTACTCCCAGGCCATCAGCCTGAAAAATGGGTTTTTTTACGCTTATGTGAATCGTGGCTTGCTGCGCAAAAAAATGGGGAACTCCCGTGGTGCCATGAACGACCTCAATATGGCTGTAAAAATTAATCCGAATTATCAGGATTCATTCTATAACCGGGGTGGAATGCACGAATCATTGGGTAATTACCAAAAGGCCCTCCATGATTATAATTCCGCCATTGAGCTAAACTCCAGTTATACAGCGGCCATCCTCAGCCGCGGCAATCTTCTGGCCAAAATGGGCCGCAACGAAGAGGCCCTGGAAGATTACAACCGGCTCATCCAATTACAACCCGGAGAGGGCCGAGCCCTTTTGCGAAGAGGTCAATTTTTTGAAAAATCCGGACAACTGGATGCCGCTCTCAGTGATTTTACCGAGTCAATCAAAAACTATCCCGCAATCCCCGCAAATTATAACATCCGTGCCTTGCTCCGTGAAAAAATGGAGGATTCGGATGGCGCATTGGAGGATTATGATAAAGCTATCGAGTTGAATGAGAAATTTTTGGCGGTCTATAATAATCGCGGCAGTCTCAGGCAAAAAACCAATGATTTCCAGGGTGCCTTGGAGGACTTCAACAAGATAATCGAACTGGACCCTTCCTATGCCAAATCCTACTACAATCGGGGGAATCTTCGGTTGATTCAAGGGCATCTGGATATGGCTATCGCCGACTACAACACCGCCATAGAACTCGATCCGAAGTACGCCAATGCCTACGGAAATCGAGGAAACGTCCACCTGCGGCAAGGCAATCTACTACGTGCGAAGGCGGATTTCAGCAATGCGCTCAGAATTTCCCCAGCAAATTGGTCCAATCGAATAGTCGTCGAGGGTCTTCTCAGTCAAACCTTGGATAAACTCAAAAAAGACTCCCCCCAATAATATTCCCTCTCGCAGGACAATTCCCCATCGGCATCAAAGACCGGCTATAGCAGACAAAATCTTCTCCGATACGCTGATACCCTTATGGAACATGCCCAAGTGAAGATTCTCATTGGGAGCATGAAGATTGCTTTCCTGGGTGCACATGCCGAGCATAAGGGAATCCAGACCAGCCATTCTTTTCAAATCCGCAATAATGGGTATGCTGCCGCCCTCTCTCAGGTAATACGGCGAAGAACCGAAAACATTCATGATTGCGTGATCGGCGGCAGAAAACGCTCGCGCCAGCACCGGTGATTGGTCTGCCGGTGTATTGGGTTTTCCAGGAGGCACCACCAAGTAAGGAGCACCGCAATGTCCGGGGATGATTTTAAGGGAAACCTCCGTGGGACATCTTTCCTTGAGCGCTTCCGTTAAGATTTCCTGAATCTTGAGCGGATTTTGGTCGGGAACCAGGCGACAGCTTATTTTGACAAAAGCCTTGCTCGGAATAACGGTCTTTGAACCTTCACCCTGGTAGCCCCCGCCAATGCCGTTGAATTCGAGCGAAGGATGAAACCGAAGAGCGGCAAACGGGGAAGAATCTTCCGGGCTGTGAAATTTGTCAACTCCCAGAAAATCGGCATATTCCTCCTCTGCCAAGCCAAGCCGCTCAAGTTCATCGCGCTCCCAATCAAAAACAGGGAGGACATCATCGTAAAATCCTGGTAGGTTAATGCGGCCGTCAGGAGTGAAGAGCGAGTGGCAAAGCCCGCACAATGCCTGTATCGGATTCATGACCACCCCTCCGTGAACTCCTGAATGCAAATCCATCTTTGGTCCCGTTATCTCGACGTCCAGGCAGACGATTCCCCGCAAACCGGTTGTAATTGTGACTTCCTCCGGGCTGGGGCTTTGTGTATCGGAAAGCAGCACAAAATCACCCTCCAAACGATCCTTGTATCTTTCCAGAAACCCTTCGAAACTGGGACTTCCAATCTCCTCCTCTCCCTCGATCAAAAAGGTGATCCGAATCGGAGCATCCGGATTCTTTTCCAACAATCGCCCCACCGCAGCAATGTGGACCATGAGCGAACCCTTGTTGTCGGCGGTTCCTCTGCCGAACAAATAACCATCGCGAACCTCAGGTTCAAAGGGAGGCGAGCACCATAATTCCAATGGGTCGGCCGGTTGCACATCGTAATGACCGTAGATGATTACATGGGGCCAGTCAGGGTCCCCTCCCCGCGTGGCAAAAAGGACTGGGTGCAGTGGCGTCTCCACCATTTCCACTTCGAAACCCAAACCGGCCAGCAATGTGCCCAGACTCTGCCGAACTCCTTCCATCCCTTCCTCGCTGGATGAATCGGTCGAAATACTGGGAAAACGAACCAATTCCTTAACCGCCTCAACAGGATCAAACATAAAGACAATTAACTCATGACCTGAAAATCCTGCAAGAGAAATGCACTGATAGAAAATGGTTATTTTGGAAAAAATTCTGAATTTATATTCTATCTTTCCAATAGGTAGGCTCCCTTGACATATGCATAACGGCAATAATAAGAATTTCCGTATCCCTGGTTTGATAAATGATACTCACTGGAAATGATTTAGATCGGCAACGTCTTGTTCTTTTTGATAACGGCGCCCAGGCATTGGGATGATTTCTGACGCGTTCGATACAAGATTTTATTTCCGCCAAGAACCGCAAACCCAATCCAGGTTCCACCTCCTCATAATAGGCAATCGCGTCGTTGACCTCTGTCATGGCGACGCTGAGGAAACGGATTTTCATTTATGTAATCGTTTTTCAAATTCCTCGAAAGCTTTTTCTTCCTCAATGGCTTGGATATCTCCACGCTGATAAGCATCAATACGCTCCTCCGCTTCAATCGACCAATGCTCATCAATTTTTTTCTGTTCTGGAGGGTCCAAGCTTGAAAGTATTCTTTCTGCCAAGTAGGCTCGATAACCTGCTGACTTTGAGAGAATCTGGGTTTCCAGTGCTTTATCAGAAGGGCTCATAACTACCTGCCCAATTTCTTTAAAGGCTTTTGTTACTTAAATCAAATATAATCTCTGCCTGCTTTGACAGACTTGAGTCACAACAAATCATCAAATTTAACTCCAGACGAGTACAACGATAGTCCTTTCGGATCGATCCTTACTCGATAATGATGATGTTTTCTCTGATTCCGCCGCTTTTGGCCAATTCATATTCCTGGGTCGCTCTGGGCAGGAGAGCATGGATGTTCAATATGCGGGTGCCGTGTGAGGGATGAGTGGAGAAGAACTCCGACGGCGCACTTCCCGACCCTTCCTCTGCCATACGTTCCCAAAGATCGATGGCGGCGCGGGGATCGTATCCGGCCCGAGCGGCATAGATAAGACCGATTTCATCCGCTTCCGATTCCATCTGACGGTTGAATCCGAGACCGCCTAGCTGGCTACCGTATCCATAGGCGGTCATTATGGCCGCCCCGGAAAGGGTTGCGCCGCCGCCTGTGAAGATTGACAAACCGGCTCCTAGGCCTTTCCCGATCATAGCCTTGGACAAACGCTCGTTGACGTGCTTGGCGCTGACATGGGCGATTTCATGGCCGATCACGATGGCCAAGTCGTCCTTTGTTTTGGCAACTTTGAATATTCCGGTGAAAATCGCCACTTTCCCCCCCGCCATGGCCAAGGCATTGATTGAGTTTGGATCGTCAAAAACAACAAATTCCCATTCAGGGTTGATGATGTCGTAGCCCACTACTTTTGATATATTTTCTCCCACTTCCTGTAGCATGGTGTTGTATTTGGAGTTTCTGGAAACAGGGAACTGGGTTTTCATGGCCTCAAACTGCTCAATGCTCATTTTGACCACCTCCGCATCCGAGACCAAGCCACCAAGCGAGGGTCTTCCCGATACCGGCACGGTCGAACACGAAATTTGGAGAAAAAGGCTCCAGAAACCGGCTGCAAATAAAAAAATTCCGACAAGTGTTTTAGCTTTCATTATAGACTCAATTAATAGAACCTATCTCAAATTCGCAGATGAATGATGTTTGTAACGCCACGGTGGCAGATGCCAGGCGGCTTTGCGTCCAGATGGGCTGGACGCCCTTCGGGCGCAAACCAACGTCGCAGGTGCTGCCGTGCCGCACAAATCCTTTGGACAGAGGCAGTTATGTGTTTGAGCGGCGTTCCGGCGGGGCAGCCGGGCTGCCAGCCCGGCAAGCCTCGTCGCGCCTTGCTCAAAACATATAATTGCTCTCTGCATCATCATCATCGAATTTGAGATAGGTTCTAGGAGATATCGGCGTATTACCAAAGTTAAAATGCCTCTATGGGTTTAAGTAGTCTAGAGTATTTTAACACCGGTTTTATTGCTTTGGTTTCGGTATCAGTGCCGGAAATGGCGGAAGCCTGTAAATACCATGGCCATTCCCAGGGAATCGGCCGCCTTGATGACCTCTTTATCACGTATGCTCCCACCGGGTTGGATGGCGGCCGTTGCGCCCGCTTGAGCGGCTCTTTCGAGACCGTCGGCGAATGGGAAAAATCCATCCGATGCCACCACAATCGACCCCTCCGTTTCCTCACCAATTCGCTTCATTTTCCACACGGCCAGCCGAACGGCATCGACACGAGACATCTGTCCAGCGCCGATTCCCATTGTTCTTCCATCCGAGGCCAGAACAATGGCGTTGGATTTGACATGTTTAACCACCTTCCAGGCAAAGAGAAGTGATGACCATTCGGTTGGAGTAGGCTCCCTTTTTGTTACAACTTGTCCCTCCGCAGGATCAAATGTCCTCCGGTCAATATCCTGAGCCAGGACCCCTCCTACGACTGACCGAATCTCTTGCAGCCCTTCAGGTCCAGGTCTACCTTTCGCCACAAGGAGACGAAGATTTTTCTTATTCCGAAATATATCGAGGGCGGCGGGCTGGAAACCGGGGGCGATAACCACTTCACAGAAAATATCACGCATGTTCTCCGCAAGGTCGCCATCCACTGTCCGATTGAAA
>JAJFLV010000129.1 GCA_021772535.1 Opitutales bacterium
GTTGGGCAGGGTAAACCAGAAGGTGCTCCCGATTCCCAAGGTGCTTTCAACGCCGATCCGTCCTCCATGCAATTCTACCAATCGTTTGGTCAGAGCCAGGCCGATGCCGGTTCCTCCCATCTCTTCGTCCCGCACCCGGTCGGCCTGATGAAATTCCGAGAAGATAAGATCAATCTGATCCTGTGGCACACCAATTCCCGAATCGCTGATTGAAAAACGGATCCCGGTATCATCTTCCATTTGAACCCGAATGCTGATGCTGCCTTTCTGGGGAGTGAATTTTATGGCATTGGAAAGGAGATTGAGAAGAATTTGCCAGCATTTGCGACGATCGCCCCAAACAACTCCAATGAGTGGATCAAGATCGGTATTCACTTTGAGCTTTTTGTCGGTAAACTGAATGTTCAGTAAAGCGACCATTTCATCAATGAGGCTGGGTACTGAAATAAATTCAGTAGTAAGGGTCATCTTGCCGGCGTCGATCTTGGTCAGGTCGAGCAAATCGTTGATGAGGCTCAGGAGGTGCTGACTGCTGTCGCCAATGTGTTTCAAGTAGTCGGCTTGTTTAGGGTTAATTTTGCCATAGTACTCCCGTAGGAGCATGTCATTGAATCCGATTATGGCACTTAAGGGAGTGCGCAGTTCATGACTCATATTGGACAGGAATCGACTTTTGGCTCGGTTGGAATTTTCCGCGGCCTCTTTGTCAATTCGCAGGTTCTCGGAAACTTTCGACAGTCGATGGGCTTCTTCGGCGGCCTTTTTGCCTTTTCGCAGTTCCTGTTCGATTCGTTTGCGTTCGGAGATATCGTAGTCTGAAACGAATACTTTTGACCAGGTTTCTTCATAGCCAGGAACGATGGCAAGGGTTGTTTCACAGTGAGTTTCGCTTCCGTCAAGGGCTTGGCCAAACATTTCATGCTTAAACGTGGTTCGGCTCTCACACAAAGAGATCAATTCTTCTTTGAGAACCTCCATCGACTTCTCCAGAAAAACACCCTCCAATCCACGCAAGAGGGCTTCTTTGGTTTCGGCTTTAAAAAGTCTCAGAGTAGCTTGATTGACATCAATGATCTTTATAAGGGAGAGGCAATGGCGGAGCGCATCCGGATGCTCATTAAAATAGGTTCGGAAATCGGAGATTCCTTCCCGGCGCAATCCATCGATGAATTTTTTAACGTCTGAGAAATCTTCTTCCCAGACCGAATTGGGAGAATTTTCAAAGAGAGCGCGGTAGCGAGCCTCGCCCTGCTTGAGCCGTCTCTCCTTTTCCTGTCGGGTCAAAATTTCCTTCCCCAGCATGATATTGGCTTCTTCCAACTGGAACCGTTTGCGGCGCAATCCGATATTGACCGCTATTTGGGCCACCGCCGCGACAATAACGCCCAGGACAAGGAGGCGAAACCACCAAGTGGCCCAATAAGCAGGTATGACGCGTAAATTCAGTGAGGCGCCCTTTTCGTTCCAAATCCCATCGTTATTGGAGCCGCGAACCCGGAAAAAATAATCTCCTGGGTCCAGGTTGGAGTAACTTACTTGCCTCTGGGCGCCGATATTAATCCAATCGGGGTCGAATCCCTCCAGTTTATAGGCATATTGGTTCATCCTGGGATTTACAAAATCGAGGGCGGCAAACTCGAATGAAATGAACCGGTCCTGGTGGGACAATTCAATGAGTTCGAGTTGTGAAAACACTTTCTTAAACTCTACCGAATGGCCAAATTTCTTGAACGAGGTAATGACAATTGGGGGTATATGCTGATTCACCCTGATTTGGTCAGGATAAAAGAAATCCACGCCGCCCAGACCGCCAAAAAACATTTCGCCATCATGCGCTCTTAGATATGCCGCCTTCTCGAAATGAAGGTTTAGCAAACCCTCCTCTAAACCATAGTTGATAAAGGTTTCTTGCCGCTTATTGAATTGGGTAAGTCCCTTGGGCGAGCTGATCCAGAAATTTCCCGCATCGTCTTCGAGGAAACCGTAAATAACATTGCTGGGCAGGCCATCTTTCTTCGTGTAACGGATAAATTGCCCACTTTGCGGATCGAATTTGTTCAACCCGCCTCTGGTCCCGATCCAGAGGTTGCCGGCGGCGTCTTCATGAGTCAGCCGGACGCGGTTGAAACTTAGGCTTTGGGGATTTCCCTTATCGTTACGGAAGAGGCTTAAGAGGCGTCCTTTTTCCGGTTCAAACCGGATGAGACCGCCATCGGTGGCAATCCAAAGCATTCCTGTTTTATCCTCAAGAATATGTCTAATCTTATTTACGTTTTTGAAGTTTTCAGTATTACTATCAAAAAGATAGTGTATGAATCGTCCGGTTTCACGCTCAAATTGCTGCAGACCGCCGTTGCAACCGATCCAGACTCTTCCGACTGAATCGACAAACAGCGATCGCACACGGTCATTGATTAAACTGTCGTCCTTGGTCGGGTCATGCCTATAGCGGGTAAAGGTTTGCGTTTGGGGCTCGAATCTGACCAGGCCGTCAAGGTGCGTCCCGAGCCAGAGAACTCCCTGGTGATCTTCCGCGATGGCCGAAATATCGTCACTGCTCAGGCTATTGGTGTCGTCCGGATCATGCCGGTAGTAGGTGAAAGTTTTGTTTTTCCGGTCATACCGGTTCAGCCCACCGTCAATCGTGCCGATCCACAGATTTCCCGACATGTCCTCATGGATGGCTTTGACATGTTTGGAATTGAGGCAACCGGGAATTTCAGGAACCTGTGTCCAATGCCGAAACGGCTTGTTTTGCGGCTACATTTTGAGCAATCCGCCATCATCAGTACCAATCCAGAGGATTCCGGAACGGTCTTTGTGAAGAGAGAGAATCGGATACTCCAGGTCGCCACTGGGAAAATACTTGAAAACCTTTCTCTCCCGATCGAGAGCATTCAATCCGCCCGTTTCTGTACCAATCCACATAATCCCATCCGAGTCTTCCCACAAACACTGAACATTGTTGTCACTCAAGCTTCCAGGGTCGCCTTCCCGGTGCTGGAAATGGGTAAAACTGTCGGTTTCCGGATCGTAATTAAACAATCCGCCTTTAGTTCCAATCCAGACGACACCTGATCTGTCCTCGTTAATATCGGTGATTTCGATTGTTCCAGCTCCGACCTTGACAAGCTTCCGGGTGCAATGGTGAAAAATACCCGTATTTCGGTCCAATCTATCCAGCCCGGTTTTCGTTCCGACCCAGAGGTCTCCCCTGGTGTCTTCAAAAATGGCGGATATCAAATCGCTGTTCAAGCTGTCAGGATCGGCTGCTCGATGCCTGTAATGGGCTATAATGTGCCCCTTGGCATTGATTTCTATCAAACCATTGTCTCTGGTTCCAAGCCACAGGTGGTTCCGGCTGTCTATATAAAAAGATCGATTATCAAAATCGCGGATGACGCCGGGCCGATCCATCTCCCTGACCGGAAATTTCGACAATGTTTCGGTGATCGGGTCTATGGTATACAAACCCTTGTTGGTCGCTACCCAGATGGTGCCCGAGCGATCCTCGAAGAGGACATTGAACCCGTTATCGGCGAGTAGTGAAGAAGGATCGTTGGGATCATTAGCGTAAATTTTGAAATTGTAGCCGTCATACCTGGCCAGGCCATTGTGCGTACCCAACCATAAAAACCCTCTTTTATCCTGTAGAATGCAACGAATCGTGTTGATGGGCAGACCGTGCTCGACAGTGATACGTTCAAAATAATGGTGTCGTCGCTGTGCTGGAGTTACTTCGCTCCGAATGTACCCGGTTGGGAAAATACCCGCAAATACCGCCAGACCAAGAAGCTTCCAATTTTGAATGTTTCGAGGAAGCAAACACTTTGCCGAAAACAAATGTATTATTCCACGTATGGCCGATAATATCCGGTTATTGAAAGGATGAACATTAGGCAGGAAAAAGGGGAACGGTAATGGCAGGGCCATTCTTGACGGTTTTCTCTCTGCTATTTGCTTATGGCAAATATGCGCGAAGTTTGCAAAAGCCCTCTTCGATTCTTTTCCTTCTTCCTTGTTCATCTGAATTTTATCTCGACCCCAAAACCATCCTTCTTGTATTGAGGAAGTGGCCTTTGGCCCTGCCCCAGTGTCTTACCGGAAAAATTTCCAACCTACCATATATCGGAAATAAATCAGTTTTCATGAATGAAAATCATGGTCTTCCACAGATGATTTACTCATCAGGGAGCGCCCGGTAATAGTTTTGGTTTCGGTTGCGGATGGGCAGAGCTTGGCAAGGGCAGCAAGACTGCCTATCAACCTTGATCGGATTTAAACTATTGGAAAGGGAAACCCGGGTTAAAGAACCCGATAGGAATAGTCAAAAAGACCGTTCCTGGTGTAATAGGTCACATAGTCCTGAGAGTGGGACTTGCCCCGCATATCCGTCCAACCCACCTGGAGGCGGATTTCTTTTTGGTTACTACTCTTTGAGGTAACGGTCATAGTGCAGATGCTATTTCGCAAGGGCACCTTGGAAAAGTTTTTTTCAGGATCGAAACTACCAGTTCTTGGCAACTGAGATATCTCGGTCCAATTGAGGAGGTGAATTTCATCTATTTCACTTTGCAGCAGTTGGGCTGCGAAATTGGAGCTTTGAACATTTTCCTCAATCATGAGGGCTTGCCCGAGTCCACTAAAGCTGCCTGCCAAAACAAGAGCCAGAACTGTCGAACCAACCATTAATTCGACAAGCGAGAATCCCTTTTTTTGCTGGATCGAAAATGGCTTTGCAGCGTTCTTCGATAGTCCCGTTTTTTTCAACCTATTCATGTGCTTAATAAAAACATTAGGGAATAAACCCTATATGTCGAGAAAAATCATTGTTAAAAAAATATGAAAAATATGCGAAAACGAATGGTAATGAAAGGGTTACGTAATTTTTTTGACATATTTTTAACAAAAACGCCCAAATGTAGGCCAAACTTCAGATTTTGGTTTCGATTTTGATTCCATGAAGATTTTTTCGATCAAAAAAATCTACCCTACTCTATTGTCTTTGCGTTTGCCCCCGGTCTCAGAATTTTTTTAGCCTTCCAAAACCCAATAATCGGAGCACAAACAAGACATGGTCTTGATCGATGCCTAGTCTATCAGAAGATCAAACCTCAATGTTTCAAACGGCTTCTTAAGGGCGGGTGATAAACAATTTATAATGAAAGAGTTGGGATGCAAATCTGTTCAAATCTGTTCGCCACTGAATTTGATAATACGAAAATGCCCTTAAGAAGCCTAAATCCGACAAGCGCGAATAGCTGCGTTGCAGCCCGCAAACCGCTTGGTTACGTAGGGTACTGCGCTCCCGCGCCGGTTTACAAACTGCGCCTTGCTTTTCATCACTTCTCGAATTTTTGAAACAATGGGGCAAATTATGGAAATGGAAGAGAGTTTGAGGCCTAAGGCAGGAGGCAATACCCGGAGCAAGCGGAGGAGGTTCACCTTGCTCTTTTTGGCCATCGGCCTGGCCCTTGCTCTGGCGGAAACGGGATGGGCAAAAGCAAATGAGAAACCTCGAAAAAAGGGGAAATCGAGTAAGGTAATATTGGTCGAGAAGAAAGTGGTGGAAAAGGGACAAAACCATGTTCTGGATTTGCCGGGAGGGGGGAAACTGGAGCTTTTATGGGTTAAACCCGGCGAATACTCAATGGGCTCTCCCAAGGAGGAACCTGGAAGGGGGTCCGACGAGGCGCCCCACCTGGTAAAATTAACGGCGGGTTATTGGTTGGGGAAATATGAAGTCACTCAGGGACAATGGGAGGCGGTCATGGAAAGCAACCCGAGCAACTTTGCAGAAGCAGGTAACAATGCACCCGTGGAGAAGGTAAGCTGGAAGAGTGCGATTGAGTTTTGCCAGAAATTGACAGAGCGTGAAGGCACAGCTGGACGACTGGCGCCGGGATACGAATACACCTTGCCAACTGAGGCCCAATGGGAATTCGCATGCCGGGCCGGGAGGGTGAAGGCATTATATACAGGAGATTTAACGATCGCAGGGGAACGAAACGGCCCGGAATTGGACGCGATGGCATGGTATGGAGGCAATAGCGGGGTGGACTATGAGGAAGGTTATGACTCCAGCTCCTGGGTAGAAAAACAGTTTGAGCACAATCGGGCGGGAACACACGAGGTGGGCTTAAAACAACCGAATGCCTGGGGGTTCCATGATATGATCGGCAATGTCTATGAGTGGTGCTACGATTGGTATGGCAGTTATGAAAAAGGAACTGCGACCGATCCCGAGGGGCCATCGAATGGCTCGAAACGAGTCATTCGGGGGGGCGGCTGGTTTAGCAAGGCCGACAAATGCCGATCGGCCAATCGCAATGATCGCATACCGGTATTCGGCAACAGCTCGGTGGGCTTTCGCCTGGCCTTAAGAAGAATGGGGTCAGAAGTTGAGGCTTCGCCTCCATCTTTCCAATGAATAAACGCCGCTGGCAAGGCCTCGCCCTTGTCTCATGGGCAAGGGTATAGCTGAAACCCTTGTGAGAATCCCACCGAGAGGGGTCGCAGACCCGCGCCTCTCCTTACCCGAGGCTCGACCTGAACGGTGGAGCCCTATATCGGGTAAAATTGCAGAAATCCGTCAGGATTCCTTTTGACACTTTTTACAACACAGCGTTAAGGCGATTGCAATCAAGGCCAGGTTGTCGCAGGCCCTGGAAAAACTTTCCGGAAAAATTCCCAATATGGAAACGGGCAAGAGCACCTGGACTGTTGCCATGATAAAAGCCAAGACTGCAAGACCGATTAATAGCTGAACTAGTTTTTGCATCGTTTTCTCCTTATTTCTTGATAGAGGCCAACATACCCGGGAACTCCCCGTATCCGTTGGAAATCACTGATTTTGGATTTATTCAAGTCCACCTTGGTCAATTAAATCCGGTTTGGCAACCCTCAACCAGGCATCTGAAAAGTTGTTGCAGCGATTCGGCATGCACGACCTCCAGGGATTAGTGGGTTGAACTTTTAAGGTTTGATCTCGGGGAGGCAATCCAGCTAACTCTCCGGGTAATTAACCTATCCGAACCGATACATATTTGAGATCGTTAGCATAATCCTTTCCAGAAAACTCTAATGACAATCTCATGAATACGCCGCCCGAAACAATTGCAGCACTGCTCTTTGGGCCAGACAGGAGGGGGCTGGTGGCCCAAGTGGCGGGATGGATACACGAAGGCGGGGGCAATATCATCCATGCGGATCAACATCGCGATGGGGAGGAGGGCATTTTTTTTCAAAGGGTGGAATGGGCGCCTGCGAAAGGTAAACTCGAATCGCAGATGGCATCATTTGAAACTTTGGCGAGCGAACTCGGCATGAATGTGCGTTTGGCACGGTCTTCCGACCGGCCAAAAATGGCTCTTTTCGTCTCCCGCGCCGCGCATTGTTTTCACGATCTCGTCCTGCGCTGGAAAGCGGGAGAATTTCGCGGAGAGGTAGCCTGCGTAATATCAAATCACGAATCCCTGCGAGAAGCTTCCGCAGGATATGGATTGCCGTTTTATCATGTGCCGGTCAATCCGGGTAACAAAGCTCAAGCCGAGGAAAAGCAGAGAGAAATCCTCAAAGGGAATGGTGTGGATCTGGTGATTCTGGCGCGTTACATGCAAATTCTCTCAGAGGAAATGTTGGACAAAATGGGTTGTCCGTCGATCAATATTCATCATTCATTTCTGCCTGCGTTTGCCGGGGCCCGACCCTATCACCAAGCTTTTCGTCATGGAGTAAAGATCATCGGAGTGACTGCTCATTATGTGAGCGCGGAACTTGATGCCGGGCCAATTATCCAGCAGGAGGTGACCCAGGTGAATCATCGCCATGGAGTTTCCGATTTAATGCGCAAGGGCAGAGATCTCGAAAAGGCGGTGCTGGCCCAGGCAGTTCGCTGGCACCTGGAAAACCGAATATTGGTTTACAACAACAAAACAGTGGTCTTCGATTGAATTGATCGAGACTGGGAACAGCCCGACAATCAAATCAGGTCAGGCTCAGTTTGCCGACAAGCCTTCCGGCACACTAAATAGGTTGCCGTTATCGAGCCGTTGGAAAAAGCGTCTGCCAGGAGCATTGTCGTCGAAAGTAAAGACCCAGCCTTCGTTGGGACCGAAGATGTACATCCAGCGGTAGGTATCTTGGTTGAGAAAGACCCAGCCTTCCAAGCCCAAATCCCACAGGAAGATGATATCGCCGGCGCTACTCTCATGGATAAATTGCCAACCGTGCTCATCGTGGTAGATCCAGGGCCAAAAATCCACGTTGTAGTTGCGATACCAGGGAGAGGACCACCAACCCGCAAAACCCTCTATGGGGGTTCCCTGGAAAAATCCCAAATTCTGCACTTCATAAGCCAAGACCGGGATAAGGAAGAGGGAACCCTCGATTATATTCAAGGCAGCCGATCCTTCACTGACATCGAGGAAGTTGCGTTCGATTTCCAAAATAAAAAGACTGGATGATAAGCCCGTTAAGGCGCCAATATCGGTTATCTGGTTGCCATTGAGGTTCAATTGAGATAAGCTCGACAAACCGCTTAATGGATTCAGATTGCGTATCTGGTTTTCATTCAGGCCCAGGTTTTGCAACGCTGTCAAACCGTCCAGAGATTCCAGGTCGCTGATTTTGTTCCGGTTCAAAAACAACGTCGTCAATGTCGTCAAATTACTCACGGGGCTCAGGTTGCTAATCCGGTTGCTGTGCAATACCAGAGTTGTCAGTGAGGTCAAACCGGTCAAAGGACTCAGGTCACTGACTTGGTTTTGCTCAAGCCGCAGTTCCGCCAGTGCGGTCAGACCATTGATGGGTAAAAGATTGGAAACCTGGTTTTGATTCAGATTGAGGGAAGTCAAAGCAGTCAATCCACTCAATGGGCCAAGATCGCTGATTTGATTGTTACTGAGATCAAGGCTGGATAAAACGGTCAAGGCACTCAATGGGTCGAGGTTGCTGATCTGGTTGGATGAGAGAGCAAGGCCGGTCAATCCGGTCAAACTACCAAGGGGGCCAAGATCGCTGATTTGGTTGGACTCCAGGCCAAGGCTGGTGAGGGAGGTCAATCCGCTTAATGGGTCCAGATTGGGAATCTGGTTTCCTCCCAAGTCCAGATTCTGCAAATTGGTCAAGCCGCTCAGACTGCCAATTGCGCTGATCTGGTTGTTGTCGAGAGAGAGGGTCGTCAAGGCGGTTAAACCGCTTAATGGGCTTGGGTCGGTGATGTTGTTGTGGCCAAGGTCAAGAGTAATAAGAGCCGTTAATCCGCTCAGCGGGCTTAGATTGACGACCTTGTTGCCTCTGAGGCTGAGGCTGGTTAAATTTTGAGCAGCCTCCAGGCCTGTTAGATCGACAATGTTTCTTGGTTCGATTATGAGCGCGGTAAGGGTGTTTAATTCATCCGTCGTTAATTCCCCAGACGGTTTATTAAGAGCGCCTCGTATAGCCGTATCGAGGCCAGGGTCAGGAACATCCACGGAAAAGACCGGAAGGGTGCTCGCCAAGCACAGAAAAACGGCAGTCAGCAAAAAAAATCCACGCTTCAAATATCCCACATTCATCAGGTTACCCCCATTTATTCTGGTTTGGTAATTTTACGGTGACTGAATATATAAACGGGCAAACTTCTCATGTCAATTAAGTCCTTAGGGCAATATTGTCCGAAAACTCCAATCCGGGACATATCGAAAAGGGCCGTTTTTGGGCAAAAATCGCCAAAAAAGTCAGTGACCCGGACCTTAGACGCCCTCCTAATCAATCAACAGGCAAATTCGGCGGGATGCTGAACAGGCTGCCATCACCTAATCTCTGGAAAAACCGCCTGCCAAGAGTATTATCTTCGAAGGAAAATATCCAGCCTCCATTGGGACCAAAGAGAAAAATCCATCGGTAAGAATTTTCGTTAAAGAAAAGCCACTCCTCAAAACCTGAATCCCAAACATAAATTTCCCCGAAAGCGCTGCCCGAGCCAACAAACTGCCAACCGTGCTCATCGTGAAAAATCCAGGGCCAGAAATCGATGTTGTAATTGCGATACCAGGGGGATGCCCGCCATCCGGGGAAACCGTCGATTGGCTGCCCCTGGAAAATATCCCCTTTTTGCGGCTCGAAAGTAACGGAAGTGCCGCCATTTTGAAGGCTTTCAATAAATGCCAGCGCTGGGGAGTTTTCGCTGAGAGGGAAAAGATTGTCACTTACATCGAGCGTTTCCAAATTACCCAACCCGCTCAAGGGGCTCAGGTCGCTGATTTGGTTATCCCTCAAGTCGAGAAAGGATAAGTTCGTCAATCCGCTGAGGAGACTCAAGTTTGTGATCTGATTATGATCCAATTCGAGGGTAATCAAGTTCGTCAATCCACTCAAGGAGCTTAAGTTACTGATTGAATTGCCATTGAGTAGCAAAGATTCCAAGGCTACCAACCTACGCAAAGGACCAATATCGCTGACCTGGTTTCCATTAAGACTCAAGGTCCCTAAGCTGAATAAGTTGCTCAAGGCGCTAAGGTCGCTGATTTGGTTATGGGATAGATCGAGGGAGATCAGGTTTTGGGCTGTTTCCAGACCGGTTAAATCGCTGATATTCGAGCCCGAGGCATTCAGTGTCGTCAATTGAGTCAAATCATTTTCGGTGATACCGTCGCTAATTATTTCCAATTCCCGCCGGATTGCCGACTCTAATGCGGTATCGGGAATATTAACAACGCGGGGGGGCAGCTCGACATCAAGAAGAAAGTTTTTGCCGTCGTCCTCAAGGAATCCCAGAACGTCGATGGTATATAGGTGGTTCCTGACGGGAGAGAAAGTGATTTTGGAAACACCTCTATAATTTGGTGTGTCAAATTCAAACATGGCAAAATCGTCAATATCAATAACCACCAGTGAAGCGAATAAACCGTTCAAACCAAAAAGGGTTATATCTACGGTTCGACTAGTGGATTCAGAAGTTTGAAAATCGAAGCTGTCTATAATAATTGGCTCATCTTCACCGTCATCTATTATTTCGTCCTCATCGCGGGAAAGAAAGTCCTGCAAACGCTCGTTAATAGAAATGGAAGACTTCGAAGTGAAGGCTTCAATCGAGAGAGAATAGTCTCCAAATTCACCGGTGCGGAAATGGGATACTCGAATTTCGTAATTCTTATTACCTTCCGTGCGAAAAAGAAAAATCTCCTCCTCTCCTTTTCCATATTCATCCATTACCTCGATTTTTTCTCCTGAAGCTCCATCGAAAAGCCAAAGAAGTGCATCAAAATCATCTGATAGAACGCTTACCCGGATATTTCTACCGCCAGGCACGTTGGTCAGCTTATAGGCATCGGTTACATACCCGGTCTTGGGAAAAACTTGATCGGATGCGCTGAGGTCTCCGGATACTGTTTCAAAAGTGGTAACCTCCTCTTTCGACAGGTGGGGAAAAGTATGGAGGACAAATTTTCCGGATTCGTTAGATCCTTCGGTAGAAACACGAATGAGGTAATCAATGTTACTTTGCGGAATAAGAGTAATGGAAGCGTCAAAGCGGCCGGAATCCCCGCTATCAAGGGCCAGCATTTCTCCCGTAGCGCGGTTATGGATAGAAAGCCTTCCCCTAAAATCTCCCGACTCAAGGGCTATTGTTAGCGTTTGTCCCGCCGGGTGATCAGTTAAAACATAATCCTGGCTATAATAAGTCGCTTCCGATCGAATTGGGTCGGAGGAACTTTGGCTGAAAAGATAACCGCTGGCAGTGTCCAGCGAGGCGATGTTGTGTATGGCAGGAGAAAAAGCTGTCTCATCTTGACCGACTATATTTGCAATCCAGTTATTAAAAAAAGATACGCGAGCATAAATGTTATCAGGTATTCCGGTTCCACAGGCCCTACCCCAACTGGTAATGCCAACTTGCACCCACTCTTCTTCCAGCGGGTTGGATTTTGAGGTCGCCCGCACCAGCAGTGGTCCTCCGCTATCCCCAAAACAGGCGCTTTTAACGGTATCAAAGAACCCGGCTGGCAGCATATCTTCGGTCAACCTACCGTTGAAAAACTCTGGAGCGTTGAGCAAATCCCGGTCAGCCAGGGGCAAATCGACCTGCCGGAGAACGGGATCGAA
>JAJFLV010000130.1 GCA_021772535.1 Opitutales bacterium
TGAACGGCATCAATGGCCAGGCCTCGCGCTTCTGTGGCCGCTTTTTGTAGAATCTCAGTATTCATAAATTCAATAATAGTGTGTGTGGTTTATCTTTTGAGGAGAAGCGAGACAGACTAATTCCCGAATTCCGGCAAGGCAATGGAGAAAAATGTACTCCATTGTTCAAACAAAAAAGGGTGACTATCGCGAATAATATGAAACTTAGACGCCCTCTTAAAGGTTACCTATATGAGTTTGGTGTTTCAGGCATTAGCCAATCGCAACCGGTGGGAGATTACCCGAAGCCATTGGCCGCTGTGACTGGGCCAATCTAATTCCATACCCTGAAGTCTTGCCAGCTTGACCGAATTGGTTTCTGTTCTCAGCCGTTATGACTCATGAGGAATTGGAGGAAGGATCGGAGCTATGGCTCGATTTCAAGAAATTGGCCAGGGCGGCGGCTTGCGGGGAAGATATCTTGCCGGTTGTGGCCCAGGATGCCGATTCAGGGGAAGTGCTGGTGGTGGGCTATGCCAACCGGTTGGCCCTGGAAACTACTTTAAAAGAGGGCAAGGCGACTTTTTGGAGCACTTCGCGCAATGAACTATGGATTAAAGGGGCCACCAGCGGGGATTTTTTGGAAATCGTGCAGGTGCTGGTCAATTGCGAGCAGAACTCGATTCTTTACCGGGTGCGACCTGTGGGGGAGGGCGCTTGCCACACCAAAGGAGCGGATGGACGAGCGCGGAAGAGCTGTTATTACCGGCAGATTGGAGCGGATGGAAGATTGGAGTCAATTTAACCGGCGATGCAGTAGTTTTTAACATGGTTCAAGCTTAGTCTTGCCAGGCCCAGGGGTGGAGGCGTTTGGGGTCGGGATCGGGGGTCTCGGCGTAGTAGATGGCCATGCGGAAGGCGTAAAGACGATCCTGGGGGGTGTCGGGTTTCTTTTTTCGGAGGTCTTCGAGGAGGGCTTCGGGGGCTCGGCCTTTCAGTTCTTCCACCTCGTGAAAACCGATGTCAATCAAGTCGCGCACGACCGCCACCTGGATGCGGGGAATCCGCATCAAGCCGGAATTGAGGGCTTGGTAGTCGACTTTTTTTGACTTTTTGGGGGACGATTTCATTTAAATAATCAGCGGTCATTTTTAAAGCATGGATGATGCGGATAAGCACGGATTATTTTATCCATGTGAAGAGTTCAAGGGGTGGGCAGGTGTGACATGTTGAATGTGCGGGAAGAGGAATTGGGACAGTGAAGTGTGACAATTTGACCTTAATTGAGGGAAGCAGATAATTTCGGAATGACCGGTCAATAATTTTAAATTATTAAATAGCAGGTACTTAAAGTTGAATTCAAGCCTTTGGCATACGAAGTGCTAGGAGGGGCGTGTGAGCAAAGTTTTAGGTATCGATTTAGGAACGACCAATTCCTGTATGGCCATCATGGAAGGTGGCGAACCGGTTGTAGTGCCCAATTCCGAGGGCGCAAGAACAACTCCCTCCGTGGTTGCTTTTACCAAGACCGGGGAGAGGCTTGTTGGACAGGCGGCCAAGAGGCAGGCCGTAACCAACCCGCAAAACACGATTTTTTCGGCCAAAAGACTTATTGGCCGGAAGTTCAGCGAAGTAGGGGAGGAATCAAAGCATATACCGTATAATATGGTAGTGGGGAAAAATGGCGACGCCTGGATTGAATGCCAATCCGGCGGAAAAACCGAGAAGTTCGCTCCGGAACAGATTGCTTCCATGGTTTTGAGCAAGATGAAGGCCGATGCAGAGGCTTATCTGGGTGAAAAAATTACCGATGCAGTGATTACCGTGCCAGCTTATTTCAATGACGCCCAGCGGCAAGCGACGAAGGATGCCGGCGCCATCGCCGGTTTCAATGTCAAGCGCATCATCAACGAACCGACAGCAGCTTCTCTGGCTTATGGGCTGGAAAAGAAGTCCGATGAGACGATCGCCGTTTATGATTTGGGGGGCGGCACTTACGATATCTCGATTCTGGAGATCGCGGACAGCGTTTTTGAAGTGCGTGCGACCAATGGCGATACCCACCTGGGAGGAGACAACTGGGATGGCGCCATTATCGATTGGCTGGTGGATGATTTTAAAAAGGAAAACGGGATCGACCTGAAACAGGACCCAATGGCCTTGCAAAGGCTCAAGGAAGAGGCGGAGAAAGCAAAAGTCGCTCTTTCTTCAGCGCAGCAAACCGAAATTAATTTGCCTTTTATAACAGCGGATGCGACCGGGCCGAAGCATTTGAATGTGACTTTTACCCGGGCCAAGCTGGAGCAGCTTTGCGATCCCCTTTACCAGCGCACAGTAGGGCCGTTCAAGGCTTGCCTGAAAGACGCGGGACTCAATATCGGGGATATCAGCAACATCGTTCTGGTAGGCGGCATGACGCGCAGCCCGAGGATTCTCGAAGTGGCTCATGAACTGGCCGGGAGGGAACCGCATAAAGGAGTCAATCCCGACGAGGTGGTGGCCATTGGAGCCGCCATTCAAGGTGCGGTCTTGAGTGGCGAGGTAGATTCAGTGCTGCTGCTCGATGTTACGCCGCTGACTTTGAGCATCGAGACCGAAGGTGGTATTTCGACCGCAATGATCGAACGCAATACCACCATACCGACAAAGAAATCCCAGCCATTTTCCACCGCCGCCGACAATCAGCCGAGTGTGGACATCCGGATTTTGCAGGGTGAACGGCCCATGGCTAGGGACAATAAAATGCTGGGCAATTTCAAGCTCGACGGCATTCCCCCAGCACAACGCGGGGTGCCGCAAATCGAGGTCACTTTCGACATCGACGCGAACGGCATTTTGCATGTTACGGCGAAAGATTTGGGGACTGGGCGGGACCAGAAGATCACCATCAGCGGATCCTCCGGTTTGAGCCAGGAGGAAATCGACCGCATGCAGCAGGAAGCCGAGGCGCACGCCGATGAGGACCGCAAGAACAAAGAAGCGGTGGAAACCCGTAATAAGCTGGACAGCGTCATTTACCAAACCGAAAAGCTGCTGAAGGAAAGCGGCGACAAGATTCCGGCAGACAAAAAGGAGCCAATTGAAGCTGTGGTGGCAGAGGCGAAAAAAGCGCTCGAATCCAATGATGTCGATCAAATGAAGGCGGCCTTGGAAAAGCTGCAAAACGACCCCAACATGCAGGCTGCAGTTTCGGAAATGTATGCCCAGGCGCAGACTGAAAGCCAACCCGGCGGCGGTAGCGCGGCGGGAGGCGATACTGGGCAGGAGTCCTCATCCGGGGGCGCCAAGGCGGACGACGATGTGGTCGACGCCGATTTCGAAATGGTGGATGAGGACAAGGGCAAGGAATAGCATTTCCACCGCGGGCCAGCAATTTTTCTAACGTAAATATAGCTAACAACCTTAAATAAACATCTCAAAAAAAAATAAGAGACCTATTATGAAACCTAAAATAAAACCTCTCGGAGATCGCGTGCTAATCAAGGCGGTCGAAGAAGACGAACAAGTCAAGGGCGGCATCATCATCCCCGATACCGCCAAGGAAAAACCGCAGGAGGCCGAGGTGATTGCTCTGGGCACCGGTAAAAAGGATGATGACGGTAACGTGATCGAGTTTTCCGTGAAGGTGGGCGACCGCGTGATCGTGAGCAAATATGGGGGAACGGAAGTCAAACTTGACGACGTGACCTTTACCCTGGTACGCGAAGACGACATTCTCGGAATCGTAGAATAACCCCTAAAAATTTAATTTAGATAGAAAAATCATTATGGCTAAACAAATTCTATTCAGCGAAGCAGCCCGGAGGAAAATTCTCCAGGGTGTGGAACAACTGTCAGGAGCCGTCAAGGTCACGCTAGGTCCCAAGGGACGCAATGTTGTGATCGACAAGAAATTCGGTTCTCCCACCGTGACCAAAGATGGCGTCACGGTTGCAAAAGAGATCGATCTCAAGGATCCTTATGAAAATATCGGAGCGCAAATGGTAAAGGAAGTTGCCTCAAAGACTTCCGACAACGCCGGTGACGGTACCACCACAGCGACAATCCTGGCCGAGGCGATTTACCGCGAAGGACTCAAGAATGTCGCCGCAGGGGCCAATCCGGTTTACCTGAAGCGTGGTATTGACAAGGCGGTGGCAGCCGGAGTGAAAGCTCTGGGCGGTCTCTCCAAAAAAGTGAGTAATCGCGACGAGGTGCGCAATGTGGCCACCGTATCTGCCAACTGGGACACTGAGATCGGCGACATCATAGCCGATGCGATGGATAAAGTAGGCAAGGACGGCACCATCACGGTGGAAGAAGCCAAAAGCATCGATACGAGCCTCGAAGTGGTCGAGGGAATGCAGTTCGACAAGGGCTATTTGAGTCCTTACTTCGCAACCAACATGGAAGCAATGGAGGCGATTTTGGAAGATGCCACGATCCTTATCCATGAAAAGAAGATCAGCAGTCTTCAGGATATGCTGCCACTACTGCAAACCGTGGCCAAGTCCGGCAAACCGTTTTTGATCATCGCCGAGGACGTCGAGGGTGAAGCCCTGGCCACCCTGGTAGTGAACAAGCTGCGGGGAACCTTGAACGTATGTGCCGTAAAGGCTCCCGGGTTTGGCGATCGCCGCAAGGCCATGCTGGAAGACATCGCCATTCTGACAGGTGGACGCTGCATCACCGAGGATCTTGGAATCAAGCTGGAAAACGTTCAGTTGAGCGATCTTGGCCAGGCCAAGCGGGTGACCATCGACAAGGAAAACACAACCATTGTGGAAGGCGGCGGAAAGGCATCCGAAATCCAGGGACGTGTAAAACAAATTCGTCGTCAGATTGATGAAACGACGAGCGACTATGATCGCGAAAAGCTGCAAGAGCGTTTGGCCAAACTGGCCGGCGGTGTGGCCGTGATCAATGTCGGCGCCGCCACCGAGCCGGAGATGAAAGAGAAGAAGGCCCGAGTGGAAGACGCATTACACGCAACCCGCGCGGCGGTGGAAGAAGGAATCGTGGCCGGTGGCGGAGTGCCTCTGTTGCGAATCTCGAAGGCGATCGAGAGCGTTGAACTTGAAGACGATGAGGCCATCGGCGCCCAGATCGTGCGCAAGGCGGTTGAATATCCCCTGCGTCAACTCTGCGCCAATGCAGGCGTTGAGGGATCTCTGGTTGTCCAACATGTTCTCAAGGAGGAAGGCAACAACGGCTACAATGTGGCCACGGAACAATACGAAGACCTCGTTGCGGCCGGTGTGGTCGATCCGACCAAGGTTGTGCGGATGGCCTTGCAGTATTCCTCATCTGTGGCCGGTCTTTTGTTGACCACTGAAGCCATCATCACCGAACTGCCCGAAAAGGATGAAGCTCCCGCAGGCGGCGCTCCAGACATGGGCGGCATGGGCGGAATGGGCGGCATGGGCGGCATGGGCGGCATGATGTAAGCCTCCACTTAATAAACATTTACCAAAAAAGGGTGTCCCGGTTTCACGGGGCGCCCTTTTTTGTCGTTGGGTTGTTGACCGGGCATCAATATCGAGGTTTTCTAATTTTTCATCCTGAACCCCATTGAAAACCCCCGACTCCAGATTACGTTCAACTATTGCCTGGGGGTTGGTGGCATCGGCCTATATTTGGGTAGTCTGGGAGGGTCCGTTGAGAGCCATTTGGCCGAGTGTGGTAACGCTGGCAGTTGCCTTATTGCTGCGCCGGGTGCTTCTGGGGCTAATGGCCGGAAGTCTGGCCGGTGTGGTTATCCTGGCGGAGGGTAATGTTTTTGAGGCTTTCGTTTCTTTTTTCCGCGATCATTTGATTCCTGCGCTGCAAAGCCCCTGGAAAATCGGGGCCATCCTGTTCACCTTTTTGCTAGGCGGGTTCTCAGCCCTGGTGGAAAAGGGCGGCGGTTTGCAGGCCATTGTGAGAAGATTTCTGACCCGCTCCGACACGCCTGCTCTTCGGCTGCAATGGTGCGCCCTGGCGATGGGAATCCTGCTTTTTTTTGACGGGCTGGCCAACAGTATGATGGTCGGTCGAATGATGCGAACGCCCGCCCGCCGCTGTGGTGTATCGGCCTCCAAAATGGCTTATCTGGCGGATTCGACCAGTTCGGCAGTTGCCTGTGTGGCCTTTCTTTCGACCTGGATCGCAGTCCAGCTTTCGATGATTCGGGAGGGTTACGCACTCGCCGGGCGAATCGAGGAAGCAGCCCCCTATGCCTTGTTTTTCAAATCGATTCCCTATAATTTTTATTGCTGGTTCACCCTCATAATGTTGGCTGTTGCCATTCATCGGAATTTTCTTCCGGGTCCCATGAAGGGATTTGAAAAATCGGCCCAGGAAAAGGCCGGGAATCATCATGCTGATGGCGATTTTGAGGATGATGGCGGACATTGGCTTTTAGCAGTCATCCCGCTGGGGGGATTAATAGGGAGCTTTTTTGGCGGGACCTACCTGTTGGGAACAAAAGAGGCCTGGCCCGTAACGGGGGAAAAGCTGGTGTCTGCCTTCGGGGGCGACCATGTTATTACGGTTCTGGTTTGTTCGAGTGCTCTGGCTTCTATCCTGGCTTACCTATTGTATCCGAGGAAAGAAGGCCGGGACCCGCCGGGGAAAGTTTTTCAGGAGGGAGTGCAAACTCTCTTCGTCCCCATATTAATATTGGTGGGGGCCTGGGTGTTAAGCAGCATTTTGACGGAACTGGAAGCGGCCGAGGCTCTTTCCGGCCTGCTGGCAGGGCATATTCCGGCAGCGCTGTTTCCCGCTGCTGTGTTTCTGACAGGCGCTTTGATATCGTTTTCCACTGGTTCGGCCTGGGGCACGATGATTCTGCTGATGCCCCTGGCCATTCCGATTGTATTTGCGATCAGCTCTCCGGCTGAGAGTGCTACACTAATGCCGGCGATAGTGGGGGCGGTATTCAGCGGAGCGGTTTTCGGGGACCATTGCTCACCCATAAGCGACACGACAATCGTGTCTTCGATAGCCTGTGGAGTTGAGCCCCATGACCATGTGCGCACCCAGATGCCGTATGCTCTCATTACAGCGGCCATAGCCCTACTGGCGGGTTTTGCAGGGAGCGGCCTGGGTTTGCCGCCGGTGGCCGGTTTAACTCTGGGGGCAGTGGTTTTATGGGTGTTACCAGGTATAAGCAGAAGGCGTGGCCATCCAGAGGAGAAATAACCCATAGTAAATAAAAATAGAGGCCAGAGGGCCGACTTTGGGCCAATGGTTAACTGAATGCCTACAGTGTAAGCATAGAGGGAATTGTATCGCGTAGGATCGATCCGCAAAATTGAGAGAGGTTAAAAAAATTGCCGAATGAAAGGTTGACAGGGCCAATCCGAGACAACATTGATTTTTGAAATTCTAGCCGATCTAAATTCTTGACCGATTTTTCAAGACCCCTAAAGTAAACCCCTTTTTACTTGAAAATTCGGTATTAACTCGACTCAACCGGTCCAAGGAAATTGGTCCTAAAAATTCTTCAACATAGAAAATCAATTATGCCCGGAAATTGCTTTAAAAAAACGGTTCTGCTGCTGATCTTCATTTGTTTTGCCGGCATCTCTCCAATTATCGCACAGAGCAAGATGGATACAGCCAGGACCACCCTAAAAGCGTGGATTGAAACGGAAAAAAAACTGGCCCAGGAGAATTCGAAGTGGGCTCGGGAGGAGGATACCCTGAAGGGTATAATCGAGGTCATGAACAGCGAGATTTCGACTCTCGAAAAGAAAATCGATAAAAGCAGGGCTGAAGTCTCCAAGGCTGATGCCAAACGAGGCGAATTACTTGCCAAGCGGGAGAATTTGAAAAAAGCATCCGGCATCATTCAAGCCAGGATTGTGGAGCTGGAACAAAAAATTCACGCTCTCTACCCACTTTTACCAAACCCTTTGAAAACGACCATCGCCCCCTTGTATTCACGGATGCCGAAATCGGAGAAGGACGCGGATGGCAAGCAATCCCTTTCCGCCCGCATGCAGAACGTGATCGGAATTCTTTCCCAGGTGGACAAATTTAACAGCAGCATCATTCTGGATGCCGGCTTGCGCCAACTGGATGACGGGAGACAGGTGGAGATAAAAACTCTCTATCTGGGAATTGCCTATGCTTATTTCATCGATTCCACGGGAGAATACGCCGGTTACGGCGTTCCCGAAGCGGAGGGTTGGAACTGGGTTTCCGATTCGAGCATGAGCCAGGTCATTGCCAGTGCTGTGCAAGTTTATGAAGACCCGCAAAAAGCAAGCTACATTAATTTGCCTGTAACCATCAGATAATAAAGGAAAAGACCGAATTTATGAAAAAAGCTCTTAGCACGATATATCTTTTTCTGGCCCTTTCGGTATCATTGCTTGGTCAGGATTTTCAAGGAGCCGCCTCCTCGGCGCAAAGAGATCTGAGCGATGCCAACGATCGGCTCGACCAGGCCCGCAAGAAAATCGCCGACGGGCGCATACCTCTTTCAAATGAAAGAAGCGAATTGATGGGACGAGTAATGAGTTTGCGCCGGGAAATGGAGCAGGCCTCCCGTTTACGGGACAACAAATCGGTGGATTTGCAAGGTCTCGAACAGGAAATCAAAAAACGTGAAGATGAAGTCTCCTACCTGAAGAGCCTTATGGGGGATTATATCCAGCGTTTCGAGACCCAAATTCATATCAGCGAAGTCCAGATTTACAAAGATGTTATCAACTCCGCAAAATCCATCTCGGATGAAACCTCTTTGAGTGAGGAGGATAAATTGCTGCGGCAGGTTTCCGTGGTCAATACCTCTCTTGATCGTATCAACCTATTGGCGGGCGGCCATATTTTTGAAGGCAAGGCGCTCTCTACGGAAAGAGTATTGGAGGAGGGAACATTCACTCTCGTCGGGCCGATCGCTTTATTCTCCGGAAAGAACTCCCTCTCGGCCGGTGAAATTGTCCTCAAAACCGATTCTCCCGAGCCCTCGGTCTATGCCATCAACGAGGAAGCCGCCGCGGCTATCCGCCTAGTATCGGAAAACCGGACCGGGTTCATCCCGGTGGACCCCACCTTGGGCAGTGCGCGCCTGGTGGAGCAAACCAAGGAAAGCTTTTTAGAGCATGTACAAAAGGGAGGCGTGGTGATCTACTTTATCCTTGGGCTAGCGGGCCTGGCCCTGATTATCGCCTTGATTAAATGGATTGAAATATCCGGAGTGCGCCGGGCCCGCCCGGAAGATTTGCACGACATTCTGAACCTGCTGCGAAGCAATGAAAAGCAGAAGGCCTTGGACAGAGCCAAAAAGATCAAGGGGCCGGTTGGACTGCTCCTGACCGATGCGGTCAACAACGCCGAGGAAAGTAAGGATTTACTGGAGGAGGTTCTCTATGAGAGGCTCTTGCAGACGCAGCCGAAACTCGAACGGCTGATCCCCTTTATTGCGGTGGTGGCGGCAACTGCACCCTTGCTCGGGCTACTCGGCACCGTCACCGGGATGATCAAGACCTTTAAACTGATAACCGTATTTGGCACGGGGGATGCCCGCTCTCTTTCCAGCGGTATTTCCGAGGCGCTCATCACAACCGAGTTCGGTTTGTTCGTGGCGATCCCCTCTCTTATTATTCACGCTTTGCTTTTGAGGAAAACAAAGGGGGTTTTGGCCAGCATGGAACAAACGGCCGTGGCTTTCAAAAATGGTCTTGAAACAAAAATTTAATCGGGCATGGAAGAACAGTCATTAGTGAGTTTTCTTCAAGATGCGGAAGCTATTTGGATGGATGGGGGCCCATTGATGTACCCCTTGGCCTTGCTGGCCTTCGTCATTTATTTTTATGCCCTTGAAATGTTGATCTACTTCCGGCGGGAAGAATACCATTCCATAGACGAACTGACCTGGGCCGGTTGGATAAAAAGTCCTACAAAAGGCAAGGGAACCATCGGTGAGATCATTCGCTACAGCCAAACCGGCGTAAAAACTTTGCGCGATGTGGAGAGTCGTTTCGAGGAAATTAAAACGGCTCACCTTCCACGAATACAGCGTAAGATCATATTTTTAAGCATATTGGTAACCGTTTCACCGCTCATGGGGCTGCTGGGCACAGTGATGGGCATGTTGACCACTTTTAAGGGATTGGCGCACAGTTCGGGCCAGGTAATCGACGTCGTGGCCAAGGGAATATCGGAGGCGCTGATTACAACCCAGACCGGGCTGATAATCGCTATACCGGGCTACATTCTAGTCTATATGCTGACCCGCCGACGCCAGGAGCAGGCGGCTTTTCTCGAACATGTGGAAAGCCTGACCTTGCAGCATTTCGCAGTAAACTTGCCTAAAAGCCAGCAGGAGGCACTCAAACCATGAGTAATCGAAGAAATATTTCCGGGGGCGACGAAAATATCGACATCAATATTTCTCCGATGATCGATATGGTCTTTATTCTCTTGATTTTTTTTATTGTTACGACGGTCTTCGTTGAAGAGGAGGGACTCGATGTGAACAAGCCTTCGCCCGGCGGTCAAAACAACCTCGACAACGAAACCGTGGTTCTCCATATCACCAAAAGCGGATCTATCTTGTATGGCGGCAAGGAGATCGGCCTGAGCGGTGTGCGGGCCACAATTCGCAATAAAATGCAGCGTGAAATACTCCCGCTTATACTCGAAGTCGAACCGGAAGCCCCCTCCGGAATCATGGTGAGAGTAATGGATGAGGCGAAATTTGCCAGACCAGATGTCGCCATAAGCATCAATGCAGTCAACCGATAGAATATATTTTCATAAATTTTCTAATAAATTGGATTTTAAATCGTAATACATAGAGCAGCGAGCACTGTAACCACTGTTTCGATGGAGCCCTTCAACTTTAATTATCAAAAAACAATAAAACCCTAAATAATCTCGATTACCTGATAATACCTTCAAAACCCGACTTAAAAGTTATTACGAATGAGTGAGAAAAAAGTATACAACCCGCCCGGCCTGAGCAAGGGCCCGTTTCTTTCCTTTGGAGGAGCCTTAATCCTTTCCGCCCTAATATTTCTGGCTCTTCCGTTGACCCAGTTACTGTCAAGTCTGAACAAGCCAGCCACTCACGAAATTGTTCCCGAAACCAGTATACCCCCCCCGCCGGCGCCTCCGCCGGAGCCTCCACCGGAAGAGGAAGAGGAAGCAGAGGAAGAAAAGCCTGAGTTGCAGGAAGTAATGCAACCATTGGACCTAAGCCAGCTAGAGGTGGCCCTCAACCCAGGAGTGGGCGATGCCCTCAATGTGGGAGGAGCCATTGCACAATTCGGAGTGACCCCCGATACCATCCAAATGATGGATATTTTTGAGCTTAAAGACCTCGACAACAATCCACGGCGCCTAGTGGCAATACCACCGGTCTATCCTTTTCAATTCAAGAGAGAGGGGATCGAAGGCTGGACAAAGCTAATCGTTATCATTGACGAACGGGGCAAGGTAATCAGAGCCACGGTGAAAGAGTCCAGCCACCGGGAATTTGAAAAACCCTCGATTGAGGCAGTCCTGCAATGGAAATTCGAGCCGGGCACCAAAAACGGCAAAGCGGTGAAAGTGCGCCGTATTCAGCCTTTGAGTTTTAAACTAAACTAATTCCCCTTTTAATTAAATCGGAGATTTTAAATATCAATAATAATAAAATGCTGGTGATGAAGAACTTATTGAAATCGTTAACCATTCTGGCCACCGCCCTGATCCTATCCATGTCCCAGGGTTTTGGGCAAAATGAAATCGTCCCGTTGCGCCCCGATTATTGGTCTGATGAAGTTTTCATCAAAAAATTCACGTACGGATACACGCCCAAAACAACTACCGAGCCCAGCATTACGACGGAGGAGAAGGAGCTTTTTGAAATCCTTGTTCCTTTGATCCGTTCCGATGTCAATGCGGCCATCAACACGCTTCGCGCCAGTATATTACCGGAATCAAGCCCCGCCCTGGATTTCACCTTGGGCAACCTCTATTTTGAGACCGGAGATTTCCAGGGCGCGATCCGGCAATACCTCACATCGATTCAAAAACTGCCCAATTTCGAACGTGCCTACAGCCTTTTAGGCAAGGTTCATGTGCGCATTGGAGAAATGGACAAGGCGGTTCCCTATTTAGTCAAAACGATCGAACTCGGTGGAGCCGACAGTGATATTTATGGCCTACTCGGCTATTGTTATCTTAACCAGGAAAAATTTGATTCGGCTTTATCAGCCTATGAACAGGGGCTTCTCTACGATCCCAATAACACGGATTGGAAGCTGGGCAAGGCACAGGCCCTTCTCATTTTGCAGAAATGGCGGGAGTCCATTGGGATATTCGAGGAACTTATCGCAAAATTCCCCGACAAGGCCGAGTACTGGCTACTCCAGGCCAATGCCTACCTGGGCATTCGAGATACGGCCCAATCGGCGGCCAACTATGAAGTCCTTCGACGAATGAAGAAAGCCCGGCCAGACAGCCTTTTCCAATTGGGCGACATCTACATGAATGACGGACTTGCCGACCTGGCCTATCCGGTTTATGTGGAAGCTCTACAGGCCGATCCCAAGCAAAACGTACGCCGACCATTGATGGTGGCAAAAATACTTACCGATAGAGGTGTGTGGAAAGACGCCAGCCTCTATCTTTCCTCCATGCGAAATACCTTTAATGGACGTCTGACCGATGACGAGGAGTTGGAGATTTTGACACTGGAATCCCGTATCGCTCTGGCTACCGGGGATGATGAAAAAGCGAGCGAATCGTTGAAAGCGATCATAAAGCGTAATCCGCTGGCCGGTGAAGCGCTTCTCCTTTTGGCTGGCTTTCAGGCGAATAAGGGAGAGATCGAGGAAGCCATTCTGAACTACGAATCTGCCCGCGAAATCGATTCTTTCAAGCGTCGGGCTTTGCTCGAACAAGCGCAAATGCATGTGCGCCAGGAGGAATACGAAGATGCCGTTCCCCTTCTGAAAGACGCTCTCGAAATCCAGGCTGAAGACAGGATCCAGAAATACATGGAAGCGGTCGAACACGCGGCGCTTTCCAAACGGCTTTTGTAATTAACAAAAACAAAGCCCGGGCGTTCCCGTTATCGCTCGCTCGCTTAATTCATCTCGTTCCCGCGGGTGAAAGTTGCCGTCGGCAATGCCATTGATTTATCTTTCTTGCCGTGATGTAAGTGAAAAAGGAAATGGCGAATCCCGACATCCAGGCGAAGCGGAAAATATTTCTAAATATTTGAGGAACCCTGTCCGCGGAAACCCAATCCATTTCCGCCATAAAACCGGGAATGTTGGGAATGATCCCGATCAAAAGGGCGGTAAAGCCGATGTAACTGAAGCCTTTTGTATAGGAATACTCTCCATCTTTTCGATACAGATCGGCGATGTTCAAATGCATCCGGCGCCAAATGAAATAATCGGCCACCATGATTCCGCCTATTGGCCCAAGCAACGCGCTATAGCCGATCAGAAAGAGAATAAAGCTTCCCGTCGGGTCGGAGTAAATTTTCCATGGAAAAATCAATATCCCGAAAATTCCGGTAATCACCCCGCCCATTTTGAAGCTTATGTGTTTTGGCCAGAGATTGGAAAAATCGTTCGATGGCGAGACCACATTGGCGGCGATGTTGGTGGACAAGGTGGCGATACATAAAGAAACCAAGGCGAAAACGACCAGCACCGGGCGGTCCAGTTGCGTCATTAGTTCGATCGGGTCTGAAATCTCGCGCCCGAAAATGGAGGCAGTAGCACTGGTCACCATGACCCCCAAAAATGCGTAAAACGAGAAAGCGGGGGGCAAACCCAGAGATTGGCCGACAATCTGGTCGGTCTGGGAGCGTGCGTAACGGGAAAAGTCCGGGATGTTGAGGGCCAAGGTGGACCAGAAGCCGATCATGGCGGTAACTCCGATGAGGGAGACATTGAAAAGCTCTCCAAAGGATTCGAATTTACTTTCCTGATTCCAAACAGAAGCAAACCCATCTGAAGCACCGTAGGCCCATATGAGAAGACCCAGGCCGAGGAGAATGAGATAGGGAGCACTCAGGTTCTCCAGCCATTTAACGCAATTAATGCCCTTCAAAATGACAGCAATGTTCATTGCCCAAAAAATAAGGAAACAGGCAAATTGTCCGGCTGATATGCCGAGTATAGGCAGGTCGGTTTTTGTTTGAGGATCGAAACCCATAAGCATGACAGCAACGGCATAGATGACGGAGCCCCCGATCCAGGTTTGAATTCCAAACCAGCAGCAGGCCACCAGACCGCGCATCATGGCCGGTATGTTGGCTCCGACGACCCCGAAGGAGGACCTCAGCAGAATGGGGAAGGGGATTCCGTATTTTGTGCCGGGGCAGGCATTAAGGGCCAATGGTATAACCATAATTGCATTGCCTATAAATAGGGTTACCACGGCCTGTTTCCAGTTCATGCCCTGTAAAATCATGCTGCTGGCAATGGTGTAGGTGGGTATCCCGATAGCCATGCCGGCCCAGAGGGCGGCTATGTTCCAATACGTCCAGGTGCGCTCCTCTTTTGGAACCGGCGCCAGATCACTGTTGTAGAAAAAACTCTGGTCGATGTCCGATGGGTTGTCCTTATCAGTTTTCACAGCGGACTGAATTTTACAAGGGGTCACCTAAAACACGTATCAAGCTGCCGTCGTCAAGGCGTTGGAAAAACCTTCGTTCCGGGGTGTTATCCGAAAAGACCCACACCCAGCCTTCTCTTTCACCGTAAAGATATATCCACCGGTAACTGGATTCCCCAATAAAACACCAGGCTGTCAGACCGGCATCCCAAACATAGATGTTAGCATCTGAGTCTCCTTGGGAGACATATTGCCATCCATTTTCCTGGTGGTAGACCCAAGGCCAATAAGCAACCTGGTAAATTCCGAACCAGTTGGAGGTCCTCCAGTGGCTGGCCCCATTGATGGCCGTTCCTTGAAAAGGATCTTCTTCCACCGCAATCAGCGTTGTATTCACTGCGATGTCCTGAAAAACCTGCTGAAGACCGCTGGGCCAGCGTACCGTCAATCGAAATACGGGTTCGGTTTGAGCACTCAGCCCAAAATGAGCGGTAAATTCATTTTGTCCTAGAAAGTTACTGCCACCGGTGATTTCCCGGACCTGTTTTTGACCACCAGGCCGGGGCTCCAGTGTGAGGAATGCTCCAAGACCATCCCGGTTCGAATACCGGCCAACGACTTTTACCCTGAGCCAAGCATTGGAATTGGCTTCCCTGTTATTATAGAGGACAGGGTGTCCGCCGTTGTTGGCGATAAACAGATCGAGGTCGCCATCGTTGTCATAATCAAAAGTGACAATGCCTTTTCCCGATCTCGTGTCGGTGATCCCATGCTCCAGACCGACTTCCGCGAAAACCCCTCCCTCGTTTTCCCACAATCTTGTGCGATCCGTATCATAGGGGGAATTGAATTGACGGGGAAATACCACCCCATTGGTGACGGCCAGGTCAAGGTCGCCATCGTTGTCGAAATCAAAGAAAACGGAACCCCAGCCCCAATCGGCGTCTCTTACACCGGCGGCATCCGTTTGATCGGAAAAGGTTCGATTGCCGAGGTTGCGGAAAAGCCGGTTGCCACTGTTGACAGTTGGATTGGAGCTGTAGATGGAGGAGACAAACCAGTCCAGCAGCCCATCGCCGTCATAATCTCCAATGGCCGACCCCATGCCGTTTTCATCGGTACCGACTCCGGCTGCAGCGGTACCTTCGGTGAAGTTTCCATCCCCATTATTCCAAAAGATCTGGCTTGTTTCGAAATCCGCGGCGATGACCAGATCGGGCCAGCCATCCTGGTCCATGTCGGAAAAACTTGATGAGAAACCAAATTGTGCCTGGCCAAAATTTTTCAAAACTCCGGATTCAGTGGTTACGTTAACGAAATATCCCGGTGTGGCGGGACCTTTGTTGCGAAGAAGAACGGAGTGTTGGGCAATTGTGGATGTGGCTGGCTGAATATCCCACTCCGTGGTGTGAATATCGAGCCAGCCATCACGGTCGTAATCACCAAAAGTGACGCTAAAACCGGAATGATCTATCTCGCTCTGTAAAGCTGCTCCTCGTTCAATGGCTTCTTCGGTAAATTGACCCGATCCATTGTTGATGTAGAGGTAATAACGGCTGTCGCCAATAGTACTTACAAAAAGGTCCTGGTCGCCATCGTTGTCGAGGTCGCCCCAGGCGACGCCGCTGGAAGGAAAATTCTGGTCAAGTCCAACAATTGAAGCGACATCGGTAAAAGTTCCATCTCCATTATTTTTAAACAACAAATCCGGCGCATGCAGGAGAGTTACGTAGAGGTCCAACCAACCATCGTCATTGTAATCCCCGGCGGCTGCTCCGGCTGTCATGAAGGGCTCCTGAGGGATGGGATCTTCCGGGACGCGGTGTTCATAATCGATCCCGGCAGAGTTGGTTACATCAATGAAATGGGCGCCTGAGAGAGAAACCGGCAACATCATGAAAACCAGTGTTTTAACCGGTCGAGAACATATTGCTTTTATTTTCATGAAAATCCGGCGCCGGAAATAAAACAGGCGGGCATGGAGCCCGCCTGTTTGTGAGATTATTTTTAAAGATTAGAACCTATAGGTGAAGGCAACTTTTCCGTTGGTTCCAGGCGATTTGAGGAGCAAGGAGTTTGCTCCGAATATTGGGTCCGCACCTGAGAAAACATCTTCGTCAGTTAGATTTTCAATGGTTACAATGACATCCCATCTTTCCCTGCTATAAGAGAAGTTTGCCCTTAGAGTGGTGGTCGAGGGAAGAACCAAATTTCTGTCGAAATTATGGAAATAGGAGTCACGCCATTGGGTGCCAAGACCGAACCCGAATCCGTTCTTAAACTTGAAGCTGCCATAAATGCTGGCCGACACTTCAGGAAACCCATTCAGGATAAGGTCTGGGTTATTTTCGGGTCTGCCACCGACACCGTCACCACCGAAATGGACAAAGAGACCACCCGCAACAAGGGGTAGCCAAAATCCGTCATCGGTATCGGCAAAACGGAAACCGGCTGTGTCCCGGCGATGGGTGCGGGAAGCTGTAGCCGAAGCAATCAATGAAAAGACATCATTGGGGCTCCATGTCATTTCAGCCTCAAAACCCTTTGAACGTGTGGCAGCGGTCTCGCCAGTAATGGCGTCGATCGTTGTTTTATCCCAGTGATAACCAGCGAAGGTCATGAAAAGAGTGTTATTGAGCCCACTGATTTTCAAGCCGGCTTCATAAAGCTCGGATTCATTGAAATTTTTGTCGCTGTTCGCACCGCCGGCGGTGCTGACGGCTCCACCCTGGGTGGGATTGAAGGCGGTGCCAAGTTGAGCGCTGGCGTAAAGATTGACCCCTTTTGCCACCCGGAGGACGGGGCTGATGCTGCCCATCCAATAGAAAGAGCTGTCATCATTGGTGACTGTGCCTCTATCATCGCTTCTTTCAACTTCATCCGGCACCCCTGATTCCCAACTGGCGAATTCCCCGCGAAGCGAGCTGATTAGAGTGAAATTATCGCCGATTCGGTTGGTCATGTAACCAAATACGCCAGACTGAATCATTTTGGAGTCCGCGTTGGCGGAGAGGTTAGTAGCCCAAAGGTTTCTGTTGTCGCCCGTCAGGGGAACGCGTTGAGGGCCGATACGGAGGACTGAATTGGCAGAGATGGTATTTCTCGTGATATCTCGACGGGCAAACGGTTCGGCATCGAAATCTTGTAGTTGCTGCGCATTAATATACCGAAAAGAGGTTCCCAAGACGACATCTGTGTTATCTCCAAATCCGAACTCAACGGTAAATTTATCTTCTATTATCAATTGATCGATAGCGAAGGCGTAACCGTAGCTGGAAATCTTGAAGGTAGTGAGGTACTCGAGAAGAAACTTATTTTTGATTGTCCGGTCCGGATTCGTTGTATTTTCATAATCGAAAAAGATCAATAAATCCTCCGAATCGGCAATGTCGCTGGAATCAGTCAAAACAGTCGATCCGTCAATTTTCTTGGTAAAGACATTACCACCAGCATTGAGGTATTCCTGAGTATAGCGGTAGCCTTCGTCACCCAGATCTTCCAGCAGGGCGATGGCTCCTGCGCTTTGGCCGGATGCTTCAACGACACTCCTGGGAACGACCAAGGCGGGATTAGCGCCGAAAATAGTCAGGTTATTAGAGTGATCGGTAACATCGAACTCGATGGGGATGAAGGCCGTGTCCGTTTTCGGGAAAGTATTATCCCAGAGAGGGCTGGTTTGATCGGCCGGTTCCCCGATAATGTAGTTTCCGTTGTTGATCAGGTCCTGGGTGATGCGGTTCCAGCCGGGGTTTTCATTGCTGTTAAAGTTGAAATACTCACCGCCGAAGAAGACCTTTACGCCGTCCTTTAGCTTCACTTTCATGGAAGCGTAGATGGAGATGAAGTCGTTATTCAAATTATTGTAATAGCTACCGCTCTGTTGCGCTGTGAGGGAGATTCGATAGGCGGCGGGTTTATTGCCTATAAGGACTGGGCCGCCGATATCTGTCTGGAATTTGAAGTGTTCATAAAAGCCCACTTCCGCCTTCACGCTACCGCGAAACTTATCAAAATAAGGGGATTTGGGAACCTGATTAACGTAACCACCCGCCTGGGTTGGGCTGAAATGGGCGGGCGCGGGGCCTTTTACCACATCGAGGGATTCCATGGAACCAAAGGAAACAGGCATATCGTTTCTGTTGTAGGCGCGGAGCATTCCATTGAAAAAAGTGCCCGAGAGGTCGCCGCGCATAAAGGGGGTTCCGGGCAGACCATAGTAGTTTACCCGCTGCATGCCTGCTCCGATTTTGTCGAGGTCATGATAGTCATTGATGTTGAACTGCTTCATGGCTTCAGGAGTAAGAACGGTTACAGAACGGGGGATATCCATGATGTTCATGCTGCCGAAAACCGAGTCGATCGGTCTGGAAGTTGGATCCAGTGTATTGGAGGCTTCCACTCCGGATTCTTCAGCAATGAATTCCTCCAATTCAGTCAACTCTTCATCGGATTGGGCAAAGTTGTTGCTGAGGCCGAGCAACAACGACAAGGAGATCAAAGCGATTACCTTGTGGTAGATGGGGTTTTGTTTTTCGCTTTTCATAATCAATCGTATTTTCGAGGTGATGGGTTTGATTTTTGTTTGGTTTACTATTAATAAATTCAGGTTAATTGACTTGTAGCCCAGTTATGAGTTTCGCCTCCCCTGAGCTTTACCTAAGGGGGTTCTTGTTTTTTCGGAGTGGGGCATTAGCTAAAAAGGGTAAAGGATACACTCTATTTAGCCTGGGTGCCGCAATTTTTGTCGCGGCCCTGAGCCAGGTCAAAGGCTCGAATTAGGGTAATTTCATTTAAATCAGAAAATAGAAGCTGTTGGCTTCAACCATTAACGCTAGTTCATTAAATAATTTTGCCAAGAGAAAAAATAAAAAAAAAATTTTTTCTGGTTTTCCAGGTCTTGCTATCATTTTCTGACTGCCAAGAATCTTCAAAGGCTCGGGATTCTCCTCAAGGAACATTTCCCAAAAATGAAATCAGTTGATTCATCTGTTCCACAGGGTAGGGGTGCGGACCCATTTTAACTCCTTTTAGCTGGCTTTGGGGATCTCTCACCCAATTCAAGAAATACTGCTGGTTGTATTTGGCATGTATGGCGATAACCTCGAGGTTTCGATTGCTCATAGTTCCTCCGAAACTGCCCGATAGAGGCCGGTGGCAACTGGAACAACTTCCCACGTAGATTTCCCTCCCGAGGGCGGCCTCTGGGGACAGGTTGGCGAAAGCTCCCTCGTATATCTCTTCCAGTTTGGAATCTTTGAGTGTGAATTCGAGGCGATTTACACCGAATGGTTTTTTATGTTCGGGGTTGAGGATTCCAGCTTCGGTTCTCAGATTCAAATAATGTGAGAATTTCGATTCGTCGGCCTGGAATCCCCAGGATTTAAGCGGGGATCCGTTGATTTTCAGAACCAGGAACGGTTTGTTTTCTTTTAATACTTTGGCGTCAAAATTGGACTGGTAGCCATCCAGACAATCCGCCACCACAAAATCCGTAGTTTCCATCAAACCCAGGGCGTTTCTTAATACGTCAAGGTCGAGAACAGTTACTTCCCGCTCCTCTCCAAGCCAGACTATATCGGTAACAGCGGTTTCAGTCGGAAGGTTCAAGAGATCTTCATAGGCAATGTAAAGGGACTCGTAGGGTTCGAATCCTCCAATTGGGCCGATGACGCAAAGATCGTCTGGCGACTGCCTGGCATTGGTCAGTTGAATTTTCTGCGCGTTTGCTTCTTTAGCTGCATCTTGTAGGTCCAGGGGCAGGAAATTGGTAGAGAAGAAGGATTCCAGCGGGATTGAATTGTCGATTATTCCGGCGGTCATCAGGTCATCCATCTGCTCTTTCATACGGGTTTCGGTAATCAGGCCCAACCGCTCTCCT
>JAJFLV010000014.1 GCA_021772535.1 Opitutales bacterium
TATGAAACGATTTGTCAAAGGAGACCTGGACGGCTTTTTTGCCCTGGGGCTGGACAATATGATTATGTTCCTGCTCATGAGCAACCTGTGTCTGGGTTTCCTTGGGTTTTCCACCGATCTGTTTTATGGCCGCATTTTGCCGGCCATGGCAGTGGGACTGGTGATCGGAAACCTGTTTTATGCCAGGCAGGCGCTGCAATTGGCAAAGAAGGAAAACCGGGACGATGTGTGCGCCATCCCCTACGGGACGAACCTGGTTACAGTCATTGTTTACACTTTTCTCGTTATGTATCCGGCGCAGCAGAAAGCTCTGGCCGGGGGATTGAGTAAGGAAGAAGCCGACATCGTTTCCTGGCATGCGGGGCTTATCGCCTGCCTGGGTTCCGGTCTGATCGAATTTTTCGGCGCCTTCGTGGTTGAATGGATCCGCAAGGTAACGCCGCGCGCTGCGCTGCTGGCCGCCCTGGCGGGAATTGGGATTGCTTTTATCGGGATGGATTACGTGTTTCGCACTTATGCCTACCCGCTAATCGGGTTTACCACGCTGGGGCTGACCCTTCTGATATATTTCGGCAAGGTAAAATTCAAATTCGGGCTTCCGGGCGGTTTCGTTGTTCTGGCTACGGGCACTATTCTGGCCTGGCTCCTGCATTTCACGGGAGGTTCCAGCGTTGTCGCCGTGGGAGCGCTTAATTTCGAACAAATTGGACTTCGCGCACCGATCCCTCCCGTTCGAGACCTGCTCGATTCTTTCAATTACATGGTCGAATACTTGCCCATTGTCGTTCCCATGGGCTTTATCAACCTGGTTCTCTCTTTACAGAATATTGAATCCGCAGCGGCCGCAGGGGATTCTTTCGAGAGCAAACCCGCCCTGGCCTTCAATGGCCTGGGGACCATCGGAGCAGCACTCTGCGGGGCGCCTTTTCCCACCTCCATCTACATCGGTCATCCGGGCTGGAAAGCAATCGGGGCGAGGGCCGGGTATTCGACCCTGAATGCCATCGTATGGTCCCTGGTCTGTTTTTCCGGCACGCTCAGTTTCATCGTTTATTTCATTCCCATCGAGGCGGGCATGGCCATCCTCATCTGGATCGGGCTGATGATGGGGACGCAGGCTTTCCAGGCAGTCCCCCGGCACCATGTGCCAGCGGTAGTGATTGGTATTGTGCCCGTGCTTGCGGCTTATATGGCTCTGGGCCTCAAACACACCTTGTTCGTGGCTGGAGCCAAAACCGGTGAAAAACTCTTTCTTCCCGAAATCAATGATGCGTTCGTCCACTATCGGCAATTTTACTCGGATGGCGCTTTTGCCCTGGAGCAAGGATGGGTTTACACGTCGATAGTTCTCTCAGCCGCCACCATTTGTATCATCGAGAGAAAATTTCGCCATGCCTCGGTGTGGTTTCTGGTGGGCGCTTTTTTGTCATCAGTCGGGTTCATGCACACTTATGAATTCATGCCCACGGATGTAGTGGGAAAACTGGGCTTTTCCCTGCCAAAATGGACCTGGGGCTACCTTATACTGGCCGCCCTCATGTTCATTGCCCCCTGGATCACCATCGCAAGGGACGATGCCGATCCGCTTATCTGACTTTTTCGCGTTGCTGCAGAGCAGCCCGGCCGATTTTTCCCGTTGGAGTCATCGGCATTTCGGAAATGATCTCCACAACTTGCGGATATTCGGACAGTGAAGGGTCATTTCTGCAATGGGCCAATAAATCGCTACAATTGGTTTTTTGGCCTTGGTGGAGGACAACAATAGCTTTGGGAATTTCGCCCTCTTGCGGGTCCGGCTTGCCGATGACGGCGGCATAACGCACCGCAGGGTGCCGTAACAGGGACTCCTCCATGGGGCGTGGAAAGAGAACCTTTCCGTTGCTCACGATGCGCTCGCTCCACCGGCCCAGCATCGAGATATAGCCCTCCGAGTCCATGACCCCCATGTCGCCGGTGTGGAGCCAGCCGTCGCGGATGGCCTCATTCGTCTTTTCCGGCATTTCCCAGTAGCCGAGCATGAATCCGCCCCGCAGGCAGAGTTCCCCCGGTTGGCCGATGAGGACTTCATTTCCGTTTTCGTCCATGACGCGAACTTCCTTGTCCGGCAGGGCGGGACCAATGGCGTATTCCCTTTCGGCGGGTTCCGCGCGGGGATAACCGAGGGCTACGAATCCGCCGATTTCGCTTTGGCCGTAACTTTCAACAAGGTGAACCCCAAGCTCATCCCGAAATGCTTTTTTCAAATCCGGAGGAACAGGCGCGCCACCCGAAGGGGCGGCCCGCAAGGAGGCCGGTTTACCTCTTTTTTTTCGGCAAGTCCGGAGGAAATCATCAAAGATGAGGGGGTTGGCCGGGAGCAAGGTAACGCCATTATCCTGCATGAAAGACCATGCGGTGGGCGCATCCCATGAGGTCATCAGGCCGACAGTTCCACAGCGATGAAGTGAGGGAAGCAGATTGACAACCAACCCGTAAGAACTGGCCGGGGAAGTGGGGCCAAGGGTGAAATCCCGGCTGTTCATTTGCAAACGCTCGGCGATGCAATG
>JAJFLV010000131.1 GCA_021772535.1 Opitutales bacterium
AGAAGGCTTCAGTTTCAACTTCCCGGAGATCGAAGGGGCTCTCAAGGAATTGACCGGATTGAAATAAGTGCATTTAGGAAGATGGATGCCGGTAATTTGTAATAGGCGCGGGGAGTATAAATGTGGATTGAAATTGATTCCTGGCGGTGGAAGTAACCGTAATCAATTAACTCATGGCAGGATCTGGTTTGGTTTGCTTTCAATACTGAACAGCCACCAACGTTTTATCCGGTTGCGGCCACGAGCCTGCCTCTCAAAGTAAATTCTGGCTCTCTGTTTCGATGTGGTCTCCACCTCGAACCAATGCTTTCGCACATAGGATTCGGAACTGCCGTGTTTGCAGGGCCCGGTCTCACGCCAGTTGCGTAAAACATAGGCGATGGCCAGGGTGTCGCCACGCCAGACAAACTCACTGGGCAAGCCCGGTCCGCCCACCGCCATGGCCTTGGCATCGGCGGTTGCGACCACCGGTTTGATGGATTCTGAGACAAATTTTTTTTCAATTCCGGTGTTCATAATGGCTGCTCCGGTTATTAGTCGGTGGTAATTCAGGAAAAATATTCTAATTCGAGATGACCCCCTTTTCTCTTTGTCAGGCACGCTTCTCAACTTTCCATGGAGGATTCAAGCGATTATCTCCAGCCCAGTAGAGCTTTATTTTGTTGCCTGAGGGGTCATGCAATACGGCTTCACGCCATAAGTATCGCATATCGGTTGGCATTTGCTGAAATACTATGCCCTTTGCTATCAGCTTGTCCACAAGGTCATCCAGTTTTTCGTTTTCAAAATATATGATGGCGCCATTATTAAAATCACCATCATTCAATGACAGGGAAAATGTGGATCCACCAACGGGACATTCAAATCTTGCGTAGTGTGGTGTATCTACAATTTGTAAGAATCCCAACTTACGGTAAAAGCCGGTGGCCTCATCCATGTTCTTAACGGGCAACGTTACTTGATTCAAATTCATGTGATAGTAAATCGTTTAGTGATTGGGTATTCGCGGATTATTATTGGAGGGAATCACCTAATCAAGTAAATGGAATGTCTTTTTGACAAGAACTATGGAGGGGCTGGCATTGGACTTGTCAGGTTTGCACTTCAGGCCTATCCAAGAACAATGTCGAGAGATTCTATATATATCGAAAGGGGTATGGGGCCGGTGGTGGTGTTTTGTCACGGGTCGATGATGGATTATTCGATGTTTGCGCCGCAGATGGCATATCTGGCACGGAAATACCGGGTCGTCGCCTACAACAACCGCACGTGGGCCGAGCCGGATACGCCGCTCAGCCTGGATGATCTGGTTGAAGATTGCCGGATTTTTCTGGACGGCTTGAATATTGAACGGTGTGTGCTTGCGGGGATGTCGATGGGGGGCCATATGGCGATTCCTTTCGCGCTGAAATATCAGGAACGGCTGGATGGGTTGGTAGTGACCGGCGCGGGGGCGGCGGCCTTTCCGCAGGAGATACAGGAAATTACGGGGAAGAGTTTTTCGGAGCTGGATATCGAAGGCAAAGTGCCGCTCGAATGGGCGGAGAAGACGGCCCATGTGGTGTTCGGGGAAACGACGTTTAAGACAAATCGTGCGCTGATCGATTTGTGGACAAACCGTTGGACGGAGGCGCGGGCCCGGACAGTTTATCATCAGGGGATGACGTGGATATATAAAGAGGATTTGTCGGATAGGGTGGGAGACATCCGGACGCCGACGCTGATTGTGCAAGGGGAAGAGGAAATGGCTTATCTGACGGAATGGACGCTGCCGATGTTGGAGGTGATGGCCGATGCGACATTAACGAGGATACCGCGGGCGGGTCATTTTGCGAACCTGGAGCAGCCGGAGGCGGTCAACCTGGCGCTTTGGGACTTTCTGGGGAGGGTTTATGCCGATGGGTGCACCAAGGGCACTCATTGATGAATTGATTGAAACATACGAGCTCGGAAGACTCCAATCCACACCATAGTTATTTTGGAGTAAGCTGGACAAAATGCCAGCCTCTTTGCACCTTGCGATCATCATGACAGTGGAAGCTGAACAGTTTTTCCCCAAACTTGAAAAGGGTGATTTGGTTGACCTGGGCGGTTGGTCCGTTCTGAAGGAAGCCCGCGGACTGGTGGAGGCCAATGTGATAAGGGAATGTGTTTGGGAAGCACCAATCCTAAAAGGGATGATTCAGATTGGCGGCGTAAAATACTTTCCTCGATTCAATCTGAGAACGGTTACTTTCGCCGAAAATCGATGTAATTGCCGCAAAGGTCAGCAGGGGATGGTTTGCGCCCATGCCCTTGCCCTCTGCATCCATAAAGTCGTGGCAGCAGAAACAGTTGAAGAAGTTCCCGTGAGCGAGGTAGAAGAGGTTGCCGAGGCGGACTTGGTAGTGCGTTCACTTGTGCTTTCTGAAGGCAAAGGCGCGGACTTGCGTTTCAACCTCTACCTGCCGCCCAATCTGCCTGTGGTGGCCGGGCGGGATGCCATCATGATCAAGCTTGAGGCGGTTTTTGAGCACAAGCAAATCGCTCCCGAGAAGCTGGACCGGGGGCGTGCCTATCGTCTCGAAAAGGGTTTTTACGAAGCCGTGGCCCTGGTTGAAAACTGGTGCGGAGGACGCCTCTATGGGCTGTTGCAGCTCACACGTGCTCAACTGCGGGATCTTTTAAATCACCTGGTTGGTTTGCCGGTGGTTTTTTGGATTAATAAGCCGCAGACTGCATTGAGTTGGGATGGCGAGGCGTTGCCGGGAGTTCACGAATTTCTCACCGTTGCGGAAGAGAGCGCAAAGGAACCCGAGCAGGAGCCCGAAAAGGTGAAAGAGAGGCCGTTTCCCCCGTCGCGTGCCCGAGATCTCACGCCAATGGTCGTGGATGGTTCGACACAGTATCTTGCCATTACGCTGCCTTCCCGTGAAAGCGAGGGATACCGGGATGTGCTCGACCTCTTAAAAACAAACGGTTTTGTGCTGGAACCTTCCAATCGAAAATGGTGGCTGCGAGATAGACACAAGACCCTTTGTTTTCTGGCCAAATACCTGGAGGATTTGAAAAATAATTTTCAGGCGAACTTCACGGACAATTTCAATTCGAGAACCGCCAATCTCCGGTTTGGAAAAATTATTGCGGAAGCGAAAGAGATTGATGATGGGTTTGTCCTGGAAGCCAGGCTTGAGGCTGGAAGCACCAGCGAGGAGTCATTGAGGCAGGCGGTTGAAAAGGGGCAGTCCTACGTGTCGGATGGTGAGGAAACCTACCTGCTCGAACCCTCGAAACTGGAACGTTTCGGGCAAGCTCAGCGTTCCTTGAGCGGCGACTCCCGGCGCACTTTTTCGACACGTTATGGCCAGAGGCTGAATTCCACCGCCTTGCGGGACGCGGAAGAACTGTTCGAACCCGTGGCGGATTCAATGACAACGCCCGAAACATGGAAGAAACGCAGCGCCGCCCTGAAAAGCGTAGCTCAATTAGAGCCTGCGCCGTTAGACAAGAATCTGGACGACCAATTGCGCGGCTACCAACGCATAGGCGCTGCCTGGATGCACCATCTTTTTAAAAGCGGCCTGGGGGGAATATTGGCTGATGAAATGGGCCTGGGTAAGACAATCCAGGCGTTGGCTTTGCTTGCCGGTCTGCAAAAAGCTAATGCCGATAAAAAGACTTCCCTGGTGGTGTGTCCGGCCAGCCTGTTGGAGAACTGGCGACGAGAGGCGGTACGGTTCACTCCGTTGCTTAAAGTGTCCGTGCATCATGGGAGCGACCGGTTGAAGGATGCCTTGGCGTTCGATCCTCATGACCTTGTGATCACCTCCTATGGCACACTGGTAAGAGATCTGGAATTATTTCAGACAGTCGAGTTTCAAGGTGTAGTTGTGGACGAAGCTCAGCATATCAAGAATCGGCGCACGCGTAGTGCTCGCTCTCTGAGAAGTCTGCGGGCGGAGGTTCGTTTTGTCCTGACCGGCACACCGATTGAAAACAGTCTCGACGACCTGCGGTCTTTGATCGATTTCATAATGCCCGGCTATCTTGCCAAGCTCCCTCCGCAAGCAAGCCTCGATGAACGTGTCTGGTACCGCGAAAGGCATCGGCAACAGGCACTGCCTTATATCCTGAGACGGACAAAAGCTCAGGTGGCGCCCGAGTTGCCGGAGAAGATCGAACAGGTGGTTTATTGCCGCATGGAAACGGCCCAGCGCAGATTGTATGATGATTTTACGACAAGGGCGCGGGAGGAAATTTTTAATATGGAGATGTCAGGCGCGGGAGAGGGAAAATTGCGGATGACGGCATTGACGCATCTCCTTCGACTTAGGCAGATTTGTGCAGAACCACGCCTGGTCAATAAGGAAATTAATAGCGATGACTCGGCCAAACTGGGCGCTTTTCTCGAGATCCTCGATGAAGCGCTGGATGACCAGCATCGAATCCTCTTATTTTCTCAATTTGTGACAGTCTTGAATTTCATCCGCAAGGAGCTGGTGGAACTCGGTCACGCCTATTGCTACCTCGATGGTCAGACGCGCAACCGCCAAGATGTTTGCGACCAGTTTAACAATGATGAAAGCATTCCGGTTTTTCTCATTTCCCTCAAAGCGGGTGGCACGGGACTCAACCTGACAGGTGCGGACACCGTCGTGCACTTTGATCCGTGGTGGAACCCGGCGGTGGAATTCCAGGCAACCGACCGTGCTCACCGCATTGGACAGAAAAAAGTGGTCACCAGCATTAAACTGATCGCGGCGCAGTCCATTGAAGAGAAAGTGCTGGAAATGCAGAGATCCAAATCGGCGCTTTTACGCGAGCTATTGGATGAGAGCGCCGCAGCGACATCGAAAGTCAGCCTGGCAGAGATTCGAAGTCTCTTAAATTAGAACCTATCTCAAATTCGCAGATGAATGATGCAGGGAGCAATTATGTCCTTGGAGCAAGGCGCGACGGGGCTTGCCGGGCTGGAAGCCCTGCCACCCCGGCGGAACGCCGCAGGTGCCACCGTGGCACTACAAACATCATTCATCTGCGAATTTGAGATAGGTTCTAAATAATTCCATCTATTTTCCCCATACTGGCTCCTTATTTGCTCAAAAGACGGAAAATCGAATCCCATGAATTTACTTGTCTGAGCAGCTTTTTTCTTTTATGGTTCTTCGTGAATCATTGTGGGAACATATCGAATTTTCCTCAATGAAAGATCATGGCAAGGGCAGCAGCGTAAAAGATTGACCATTCACCATTAACCCCTTCCGGCATATCGACCAGCAGTCTATTAAAACCCGTAAACCATTCACAACTCACTGTTGTACAACTTAATATGCAATAAAAAACCGACCAGCCCCTCCGGCTGTGGAGGAACAAATAAATAGACCGACCCCCTAATTTCGACCTTCCCAAACCCCACTCCATTCCATCAATTAAGAAATCCCCACCCAAAATAATCTGCCAATAGCCTCTTTTATTGAATAATCAACCTATGAAAAAAGTCGTGGTTATTGAGGATCAGACTATTCTAAGGGATTTGATTTGCCGTCTTTTGGAGAATCATCTGATGTTTGAACTGGTAGCGGCGACCGGAGATGGAAAAGCAGGCCTTGATATTTGCCTCAAAAACAATCCGGATTTTGTTGTATTGGACATTATGCTACCCGGGTTGCACGGGTTAGAAATTCTCGATCGATTAAAAAAACATAACTCACACCTGAAGGTACTCCTTTTTTCCTCGCATCACTCTTCTGCCATGGTAAAGAGAGTCGTTGAATTGGGTGTGGACGGCTATATCGAAAAAAACGCCGGAGTCGAAGAGTTAGAGAAAGCGATCGTAAAAGTTGCTGACGGCCAAAGATACTTCGGGCCAATGATCGTTGAAAAAATGAGGGAATTAATGCTTACCTCTGGTGAGGACGATTCCCTGGAAACCCTCTCTTCCAGAGAACGTGAAATTCTCAAACTCATTGCCGAAAGTTACACTTCAAAGGAAATTGCGGACCGGTTATATATCAGCCCGCGGACAGTAGATACCCACCGTGTCAACATCTTGAAAAAGCTGAATCTCAACGACATCGCTGGGATGACCCGTTACGCCATTTCACATGGTTTGATAGAGGTGCCCGATGAAAAATAAGCATAGCCCGAATGGCCGCTACAAATATAAATTAAGGATGGGATGATGAAAAACAATCCAGGTTCAGTAGAGGATTCCAAGAGAATCCTTGTGGTGGATGATTTGGAGAACAATCGGACGCTCCTGCAAGATTTCTTAACCACCCTCGGCTATGAATCGATAATGGCCGAAAATGGCATGAAGGCGTTGCGCCAAATCGATGAAGTTCAACCCGATATGGTTCTCCTCGATATCATGATGCCGGAGATGAACGGCCTTGAAGTGCTGGAACATTTGCGAACATCGGGAAAACTCGTGAATCTTCCAGTTATAGTAATTTCGGCATTGGAGGAACGGGACAGTGTAATCGAATGTATTCGCTTGGGGGCGCAGGACTTCCTAACCAAACCATTCGATCCAGTTCTTCTCAAGGCGAGGGTTGAGGCATCTTTGGAGAAAAAGGAATATCGGGATAGGGAAAGGAAACTAAAAGAGGACTTGAAAGCCAGTTTTGTGGCGCTGAAGGAAGCCGAAGCTCATCGGGATGCTTTGAGCCACATGATAGTGCATGATTTATCGAACCCGTTAGCGGGTATTAACGGCTTTGCCTATATAATGTTTCTAAAACTGCAGAACGATTCAATGGGAAAGGAGGACCTCCTAAAAGGTCTTAAAAGCATCCAAACCACCAGTGAGGATATGGGGAGGATGATAAGAGGGATTTTGGATGTGTCCAAACTGGAAGCTGGGGAATTATTTGTTTTCAAGGAGAAATTAAATGTGGCTCCACTCGTCCGCGATGTCGCCGATAGTTATCGATTCCGCGCGGAAAAAGAAGAGTTAAAAATCACCTGTTCGGTCGAAGATGAAGAAATTGCGGTTTATGCAGATAGGGAGCTGTTGATACGAATCCTGCAAAATCTGGTAGCCAACGCCATAAAATTTGCGGGCAAGGGTTCTGAAGTGCATATTCTTGCAAAACGGGGAGATAACAAAGTAATTTTTACAGTGTCAGATGATGGCATGGTAATTGAGGATGAATATAAAGACCGGATTTTCGGTAAGTTTTTTCAGATCGAAACAGAATCCGGGGTAATGCGAAAATCAGGAGTGGGTCTCGGTCTTGCCTTTTGCAAAATGGCGGTGGAGGCCCAAGGAGGAACGATTTGGGTGGAGAGTCCTTCCAAAGTGTTCGAGAAAGACTCCCCGGGCGTAGATTTTATTGTGCAGCTACCAAGTAGTGATTAATTAACCCTTTATTAGGGACATATTTGATTCGTTGAATCGTGTTTATTGTATAACGAGGAGTTCCGTCGGAAAACCAGGATCTGGGTATAAATGGAAAATTTCAGTATAAATAAGCACTTTCTTTTCCTAGTAGCGTTTAACCTCGTATTTTGTGCAAGCGTTTCGCCTGTCGCCAGCGCTGACACTGAAGGAGAGTCGGTGGAGAAGCTTTTTGAGCTGACCTTGGAAGAATTCCTCAATGTGGATATTGTATCAGTTTCCAAAAAGTCCGAAAAATCCTTCACCGCACCGGGAACGGTCTATGTTGTCACAAAAGAGATGATCGATCGTTATGGCTTTCGGACCCTTCAGGATGCGCTGAGGTATGTGCCCAGCGTTTACCTCTACGATCCACAGAGCTGGGTATGGGGAGGGCAGAGGGGATTTGTATCGAATTTTTCGCAGACCCTGCTCCTCGTCAACGGTCGCGAAGTAAACAACTTGATCGCCGGAGAAGGTTTCATTAGCCACCAGTTCGGTACTCAGGCCGTAAGGAGAATTGAAGTGGTTGCGTCACCCGCTTCAGCATTATACGGCGCCAATGCGCTTGCCGGGGTGATCAATGTGATCACCAGAGATGCCGATCCTCAATTTGAGGGAATGGAGTTATCCCTTGAAACAGGCAGTAACAAAACAACCGTTGCGAATATCCTGTTCGGCAAATCCATGGGAAACTTAAGCCTCAAGGGTAGTATTCGGTATCATCGGAGTGATGAGGAGGATTTTCTGGATTTTGTCACGGACTCAAGTTTTTCGAGAGGATGGTTAGACCAGAACCGCGCCCGTCCCTTTATCACTGGGTACAAAAATGAATCGGAGGCAACGACGGTCAACCTGCAACTGGATTTCAAGGGTTTCTATGCAGGATTGACTTATTACAAGAACAGGCAATCGCACGGACTTGAGAAGCTGAGATGGGATTATACAGACGGAGAAGACGAGAGAAGGTTTTCTCTTTTTTTCGCTGGATATGAAAGCGACTTGAATGAGATGACCCATCTGAAAATTGAGTATCAGGCTGTTCGATCCTATTTATGGGGCAGTTATGATTCCGCCCTCTGGCCGGTTGCCCGTCTTCAGGCGCCTGAAGACACGCCGATCTATCGCTTTCCCGATGTGGTGACGGCATCTACAGGACAGGTGCTGGCCGGCGACAGTGCGATAAAGGGTTTCTACGACACCTTTGCGCACTATCTTATAGACCAGGGAATTATAGACGAGAACAGCATCACTCAAAACGACATTGAAAACTATTTTCAACACATCTACTCGAATAGAGAAGGGAAAGGAAACCGGCGGCACCGGTTTGACGTCCTTTTTTCTCGGGAGTTTAGCGGCGGATTGTCCATCGACACTGGTTTCAGCTTTGACTATATAGACATAGCAGGACTCGCAGTGACCGATGCCGGTGTGGGTTTGGGGGCCACGACCCATGTGTCCCTTGATGCATCGAGGGTAATAGACGTCTACGAAAGTGCGAAATATGGTCTTTTCGGCCAGTTCCAGTATGCTTTTCTCGATGACAAGGCTTGGCTGACAGTCGGTGCGCGTTACGATAATCAGGAGCATTACGGAGAGCAGCTTAGTCAACGGCTCGGTCTTGTATGGCAGCCTACTGAAAGAAATACGATCAAGCTGCTTTATGGTGAGGCATTTCGAGAGCCGAATATTTTCGAATTGAGCAGCGATTCCGGTCTTAAACCTGCCGTCCTCAAATCTTACGAGATCGTAATCGCGCATGGTTTTGGTAATATGGCACGCATCAGACTGACCGGTTACCATAGCATCGTAGATAATTTTCTCGGTTCGGTTGGATCATTGATTGGGGCTGGCGTTGGCGCGGTTAAGAGCCAGATCGTACAGGGTGTCGAATGGCAGGCTGACATTCAAAAGGGTGCAATGGCGGCATTCATTAACGGGGCCTATGTTTTCAATGCCGAGCAGGATCTCATTGATCCCGTAACTACGACTACTTTCAGCCGGGAATTAATGGGATTACCGACAGAAAAGATCAATATTGGCGTCAGCTATCAGTTCACCAACCAGTTCTCTCTCAGCCTTATCTCAAGTCATATCGGGGCATATGATGCATTAAGTGGTAACAGCGTTATTGAGGAGCCCATTAAGATAAACACCTATCACAACATGAAACTGACCCTTGGAATCGTGAAAGTGCCTTTTGCAGGAAGAGTGTGGGATGGATTCATAACGATCGACAACCTGACGGATCGAATGAATTATGAAGCTAATATCCGGAGATCAGGACCGAATGTTCTGCAAAAGACAGGCCGTCAGATAACGGCTGGAGTTAAAGTGACTTTTTAGATCGAGATTTTTCACCGTGAAATCATGCTGATCAGGTTGTTGCAAATATCGTTTTTTTTCACAAGGCTCTTGCTGCCTTGTCTTCCCTGCATGGCTTTCGGCCAAGTAGACGAGAATACAATGAAAGCTATCGCCTTCGAAAAGATTTCACAATTTGTTGAGTGGCCAGCCGAATCACGCAAAACCGAAGCTTCGACACAATTTGTCTTTGGCGTTATGGGCGATAACAAAGTCGTCAGTCGTGTCCGAGAACTTTATACCCAGCATAAGATCAAAAACAAGATTGTTGAGATCAGATATATTTCGAAGTTGGATGATGTGATAGACTGTCACCTGATTTACATCGCGTATTCAGAAAAGGACGACCTGTCAGAAGTTGTCGCAATCACCGCTGGCAAGCCTGTTCTGACCGCAGCCGACTCTCCAGGATTTGCCGAAGAAGGTGTTCTTTTAAATCTCAACATTAAACAAGATAAACTGCGGTTCGAAATCAACGAGAAGAGCTTTCGTGAATCTGGGTTAAGAATCGATCCGATTCTGTTAAGAGTGGCCAAGATTGTGAATCCCATCAAAAATAAAGGATGAAAATTTTCGAGAACGCCTCTGTAAAAATAAAGCTGGTCATAATAATCGTTGGGTTCAGCTTTTCCGTTGTCATGGTTGTACTGCTGGTTGGGTTTAATGACTTTATCAGGAGCTTGAAAGATAATCTGAGGAATGGCTCTGTCCTCAATGCCAGACTTGTAGGCCAGTATTGTGTTGCCCCGTTGTCCTTCGAGTATACTCAGGAGGCGAATGATGTTTTAAGTAAACTGGAAGCTGTTCCCACTATCGTAAACGCGTGCGTCTATGACAGAAACGGCGATGTGTTTGCCTCATTCAGCAGGGATGAAACGGAGAGTGTTGCCTGGCCAGATCTACAACAGCGGGATTCCGACGAGTTTTTTGATAAAGGTCTTCTGCATGTGTTTCAACTCATTACATACAGGAATAAAGAGTACGGACACATTTATTTGCAGATTTCAACATCGTCCATCAGGGATCAGGTAATTAGTGAATTGTCCTTCTTGCTACCTGTCATGATGGTGCTTTTGATTATTTCCTGCTTGGGTGCCTTCAAGGTGCAGCGATCGATTTCAGGACCCATTCGAGAGCTTGCCGATGTGACTCAGGAACTTGCCCATAAAGAGAACTACTCAATTCGTGTGAAAAAGAGAGGAACCGATGAGATTGGAATACTATACGAGCGGTTCAATCACCTCTGCGAAGTTATCGAACGCCGTGAGATGGAACAGGATCTGGCGGAAACACAGATACATGAACTAAACGAAAAACTTGAACTGCGTATTCGGCAACGGACGGCTGATCTCGAACGGTTAAATGAGGAATTGCTCAAGCTCTCAAGAGTCGTTGAAGAAAGCCCTTCGACGGTAATGATTACTGATCTCCAAGGCACTATCGAATATGTGAATCCGAAGTTTGAAGAGGTCACAGGCTACTCCGGCAAAGAGGTCGTTGGGCAGAATCCTCGAATCGTAAAATCAGGTCATCAGCCGCCAGAATTCTACGAAGGCCTTTGGAAAACCATCCTTGCCGGTGGGGTATGGCACGGGGAGTTTCTCAATAAGAAGAAGAATGGCGAGCTTTTCTGGGAAAACGCCTCTATATCGTCGATTCGAAACGATAGCGGCGAGATAACGCATTTTGTAGCAGCAATGGAAGACATAACTGAGCGCAAACGGGGCGAGGAGCAGATGGCGCGCTATGAATTCATCGTTAACTCCGTGCGGGACATGATGAGTGTCATCACGAGGGATTACGTGTATCAGGCGGTTAACGACACGTTATGCCAAACCCTCGAAATCGAGCGGGAGGATATTATCACCAAAACGATTGCGGAGGTGTGGGGGGACGAGCTGTTTGAGAAGGAGATCAAGCCCCGATTCGACCGATGCTTCGCGGGGGAAACGGTCGTCTATGAAATCTCCCTGGAGTATCCGGCATCGGGTGTTCGAGTCTGCAAAATCACCCTATATCCCTATTACAGCGAGGGAACTCAACCGAGCCATGCGGTGGTCGTAACGCAGGATATCACAGATCGCAAAAGAGACGAAAAAGCATTGGTGGAAGCCAAGAGCCATCTCGATCTTGCCATGAGATCCGCGAATATGGGCAGTTGGATTTTCCTAATTCAAGAAGGAATACTTAGCTTCGACGAGGCAAAAGAGAACCTCTTTGGTATCGAACCGGGTAGTTTTGCTGGTACGATTGAAGCGTGGTTCGACTTCATTCATCCCGAGGATGTTGAGCGAGTGACCACAAACGTTCAGGCAGTGATGGAAATCGGCGAGGCGTATTTCGAGGAGTACCGAATAATAAGACCTGACGGGGAGATCCGGTATCTTAATACGCAGGGTGTGTTCTTTCTCAACTCCGAGAATAAACCTGTTCGAGCAACTGGATTGACCTGGGATATAACTCCGCAAAAGGAGGTGGAACATGAGCTTACCCAAGCCAGAGATGCCGCAGACAAGGCAAGTAAGGCCAAGAGCAGGTTCCTCTCCCACATGAGCCACGAACTGCGTACCCCGCTTAACTCTATTTTAGGATTCACGGACCTGTTGGAAAATCAATTCTTCGGTTCAATGAACGAAAAACAACTGGATTACGCAAGACGAATTAAAAATAGCGGCAAGCATCTCCTGGACCTGATAAACGACCTCCTTGATGTTGCCAAGATCGACGCCGGGAAAATGGTTTTGGAACTGGAGGAATTTTCTCCCATAGACCTGATTGATGCAATGATGGTACTTTTGGGCGCACAGTTCAGAAAGAAAAAGATTCAGGTGGGTTCATCAATCGATCAATCGATCGACGTTATTAGCGGCGATCTTCGCAAATGCAAACAGGCTTTGCTCAATCTCCTGTCCAATGCCATCAAATACACTCCGGAAAAAGGCCGTATAGAGGTGCGCGCTGAACGGGAGGGCGCCTCTGCGATCCGGATTTCGGTCAATGATACCGGCAGTGGCGTTCCAACCGATGAGAAAGTTGATATCTTTTCCGAGTTTTACCAGGTCGATCGTGTGCGTGACGAAACTCTGGGAGGAACCGGTATTGGCCTCGCCCTAACACGGCGTTTGATCGAATTGCATGGCGGCGAGGTCGGGGTGGAAAGCCCCTCTCCAATCCTTCGAAAAGGTGAAAAAGGTCCCGGAAGTCTCTTCTGGTTTACCTTGCCGCAAAAATTGAAACCACAGGCAAAACCCAAATTCGGCCCCGAACCCGGAAGGAAAGAACTGGAAGACAGTAAAAAAACACAGGGGAAACACCGTATTCTGGTTGCCGAAGACAATGAAAATAACCTGGCCCTGATTCTCGATATGCTGAGCATCCACGGCCATATTGTTTATGTTGCCCCAAACGGGGAGGAGGCTGTTGATTTAGCCACCTCCCATAAACCGGACATGATACTTATGGACATCCGCATGCCGGTTATGGACGGGCTGGAAGCCACCCGGCTGTTGCGAGCAAACCCAGAGTTCGCAGAGATGCCAATTATCGCATTAACAGCCTCGGTCGGTTCTAATGCGAAAGAAAAATGCATAAAAGCGGGTTGCACGGGATATCTAGCTAAACCGATACAATCAGCAGATCTTTTCGCTGTCCTAGAGCGTTATTTAAAGAAATAGCCTAAATACTCCGAAGGCTCATAATTCCATCTTCCAATTTTACCCGAAAAGAAAAATTCAAAGTATGTTTCCGCTTGTGAGAGTTACTTCCGTTTTTTTTTCGAACTCTTTTTGTCTATTTTCTCGTTCGTTTGGATTAAGTTTTCCGAACCTTTAGAATTGAAAACCGCGTAGACCACACCAACCAGGTTTTTTTCTGTAACCCGATCAGGATCCCAAGTTCGATTGTTAATTCCGCGGGCAAGCCATTTTTTCCCTATTTTATTCACAATCTGATGGACAACAAGCTCACCTTTACGATTCCGGTAAGCTACTATCATTTCAGCTTTAAGATCCTCAAAATCAATTGGCATCGTTACCACCTGAGTGTTTTCCCCATATATCGGGGCCATTGAGAGGCCACTTCCTTGCATAACTGATCCTCCAGGAACTTCCCAGCGCACTATCCGCGCAACAGCAGCAGTTGATTTTACGCTCGTGGAGGAGGACGGAACGGGGTCGGTATCCGTCTTTTTACCATCAACTGAACCAGGGAAAAATATCAGCCCAAGGCCAAGGAATAAAACCAGATTTCGTCTAACGTTCATATTGCAAGTATAAACCCCAATGTTTCAAACGGCTTCTGATGGGCGGGTGAACAATATTTTATAATGGAAGAGTTTTGATGCAGAACCGGTCAAATCTGGCCGCCATTGAATGTGAGGATACGAAAATGCCCTTAAGAAGCCTAAATTCGACAAGCGCGAATAGCGGCGTTGCAGCCCGCAAACCGCTTGGTCACGTAGGGTACTACGCTCCCGCGCCGGTTTGAAGGATGTCGTTTCACTCGGTATCAAACTGCGCCTTGCCCTTCATCACTTCTCGAATCTTTGAAACAATTGGGTAAATCTAACACAGAACTGGAAAGATGTAAAGATCCTGGCTATGTGATTGGGTTGTCAGATATCTGGATAATTCTCCAATTCTATTGGGGTTTCACTTGATCGTTTTTGCCTTCTTTTTTTCTTTTTCTTCGATATAATGAACTCTTGAAGATCTTTAAAGCTTTGGGTATCAAATTGATCTTTCTTTAATTCTTCAGTGATGGCGCTTTCCTTGGTTCCTTTGAGACTTTTCCGTATCTTGGAAAGAGCTCGTAACTGAAACTGGCGAGCACGAACATCGCTGATATTCAATATTTCTCCTATCTCCTCCAGGGTTTTGGGCTCCTCTCCATCTAATCCGAAACGCAGGCGAAGGACTTCTAACTCTCGGGCGTCAAGCTGCTGGAGCATAATCCCGAGGTCTTCTTTAACAGCTTTGCTCCGTAATTTTTCCTCAGGGCCAGCAGTATTTTTGTCACGCACCATCTCACCCAAGGAAGTGTTCTCGTCACCGCCAACCGTGGTTTCAAGTGAAACCACTCCCAAAGAGGCCTTTTTTAGGGACCTAACCTTTTCACTCGATTGACCCCATATTCCAGCGATTTCCTCGTCACTCGGTTCGCGGCCCAATTCCTCTGTAAGCTCCATTCCAATTTTTCGCATCTCTCTCAATTGGTCAAGAATTTGAGATGGTAATCGAATAGTTCTTCCCTGGCGGGAAAGGGCGTCCATCACGCTTTGTTTGATCCACCAGGAAGCATAAGTGCTGAGCCGAAAGCCTTTTTCCGGATCAAAGCGATCAATCGCCCGAATGAGGCCAATATTGCCCTCGCTTATGAGATCGGCTGCAGGAACGCCCAAATCCCGGTATTTTTGGACAATTTTCACAACCAATCGCAAATTTGACTGAATCATTTTTTGCCTGGCGATCTCATCGCCATTTTTGATCTCTCGAGCCAGTAGCAGCTCTTCTTCCGCACCGAGGAGAGGGTAATTACCCAATTGCTGAAGGTAATAATCGCGAAAGTCGCCCGGTGATGGATTTTGTATGTTTTGCTCCTCAGGCATATCCGTTCTTCTCGTTGCATTGAGATTTGAAACAAACGCGGATTTTAACCCTGACCGACTCTGCGAGCAACATGTAATTCCTGGTTTTTTTATTCTATAACCAGAAGGAATTTTATATCCAGTAAAACAAGGACAAAAAATCCATAATATGCTTAATATCATAAGGATATGAATTCGTGTAGTCATTTTTTTTATCCTTCTACGCAATAATACGGATTCATTTCAGTAGAAGAATCGGTGGTTTTACACTTTTGCACGGATAATTTTTTGCGGCTGCCCGAGCGACACTTCGGGCATGCAGCAGAAAGCCCTCATCCTCCTTGCCACTCTGATTCTCCTCGCCAATTTCGCCACCGCCTCCGTCACCAACGTCCCTTTTACCAAGGCCCTCCAGGCCGCCGAAAAAATCGCGGCCATGAAAACAAACTGGCAGGTAATGGTCGGCTCCGGAAATTCCATGGCCCCTCTTTACAGCTCAAATTCAGTTCTGATCGTTGAGAATGCCAATTATGAAGAACTTCAAGCGGGAATGATCGTAGTTTACCGGGATACCTCCGGTGATCTCGTTGCCCACTCCCTGATGACTGAAGACACAAACGGATGGATCGCCAAAGGCATCAATAATCCCAAGAGCGACCCGGAGCAAGTGACCGAATCCAATCTGGTCGGATTGATCTTCGGAGTTTTCACCGCCGACGCCGCCCCGGAAAACACTATCGCCGATAATTACGAAGTCGTTCTCGGAAAGACTTTTTAATCAATATCGCCAAAACAATTCAAACCGCGGGAATACAAATGAAACCAAGTAACAATGAACGGATTTTGATGGAAACCGGGCTTCTCTTGGGTTTTCTGATTTTTCTTGTTTCTGAACATTACCTCATAGCTGGTATCTTGTTCGGCTTTTATAACCTCGGTATCCTGAATTTCGAGAATTTTCAAATTCCCTCCAAGAGCAAGAGCACTATGAAGGAATTTGATGAGCTACCAAAGTTTGATCTTGGACACTGAACCCAATGCGTCAAACGGTTTCTCGGTAACAAACTGCGCCTTGCCCTTCCTCAGTTCTCGAATTTTTGAAACAATTGGGGTAAAGATGAAGGATTGCGATCTGGGTTCAGTTAAATTTTTATTTTTGAACTGTGACCTTATTCCACTCCTTGGGCATACCCAGGAAATGTGATGTGCACTGGAAAAAGTGGACATCACACTCCACCGCACAAGAGAAGAAGGGAAGACGGCTCAGGCACAACCGTAACAGCCAGGTCATCGAATGTCGCGCCGCTCATGCCTCCGAAGAAAATACTCGAATTGGTGGCGTTGAATCCATTATCGGAACCGTCAAAGGGCCCGAAAGCGCTGCTGGCATTGAAGGGACCGCCCGCAAAATCCTGATGGATGGTGAAGGTCATCTCTTCCAGCGCGGCATCCCATGACATCCGCAAACGATGCGTGCCCGTGCCGGACAAATCGCCACCAAAACCAAAATCCACGCCTTGGTCTGTTACGTTGACAGCTCCCGAAAGAAAATTGTCGGGCCCGGGTCGAACGTAGAGATGCGGTCCAGTGCGTGGCTCGTGGAAGAAGCTGGTGAGCGGCTCACCGATGTCCATGCCGAAGAATACGACCCCGTCGCCTCCACCGGAGAGATTCCCGTTGGAAATGGTGACCGTGATCTCGGCGACAAAAGAGACGGTAATGTAATCATCGGCGATGGTCAGCAGATAGCTGCGGCCTGTGACTTGCGCCCCAGAGAAGGAAGCGTTGAAGCCGTCGAAGATAGCCGCCGTTCCGCCGGCCGATTGCTCAAGAAACGGTCCTGGCAGGCTCCCAACATTTCCGAAATCCTCGGTGAAGGATATTATGGTCGTCTCTGCGGCCGGTGTTGGGAGGAGTCACACCCCGAAGGCCGCGGCGAACGTGATACAGTGCGATCTGAAGCGTCTCATTAGGTGTCTCCCAGTTGTCTACTCGTGGCTAACTTACATTTTGCAGGCAGCTGTCCACGCAGGGGCGTAATTGGGTACCATAAAGTTTTATCAGAATTTCGCAACCATCTGTCTGCATTTCCGGGGAAACTTTATCTATTGAGAAATCCGCAGATTACGCAGATGAACGCAGATGATGGGATGGGGGAATGGGGGAGGAATTAAGTAGGAGGCATGAGCCAGAAGCCGGAAGATAGTGATGTTGGATGGGAGAAGAATGATACTGGTTGCTGGATGAGGAAGTTGGTTGAAGGGCGGCGGGCGTCTAAAGTTGCCATTCGAGTAGAACGTCCATTATTCTCATTCGATTGCATCTTTGTGTTTATACCTCAATCCAGCATGTCCCCAGTCAATCCGACAGATTCGCTCCCGGACGAGAAAGAAAAGCGACATCCTTTTCTTTCCCATACCGATTGCGATGGAAATGGCGAAAGACGGTTTGCGCTCTTTGTTCTCCCGTACGTTTTTCTCCTCCTTTCGGGGTGTCTTCCCTCCAAAAGTGAAACGAATGATCATGCAGGCAAGGAAGCCGACTCCGAAGTAGAGTCGGCCGGGGAGGTTTCCACAGATCGGGGACCTCAATATGTCGATGGCAGGTCGGTTAATGCCGGTGGCAATTTTCAGGAAGCGCCCATGTTGGAACGCCTTGTGCAAGCGGGGAAGCTCCCTCCGGTGAACGAGCGGCTACCCGAAAAACCGCTCATCATAACACCGGTGGAAAGACCGGGAATATACGGAGGCACCATCCGCCGGGCTTTGATCGCCGATGTCATCGATCAGTATGCGATTACGAAAACCCTAAATGAGAATTTAATGGGTTACGAGAGATCCCCTCCGAATCGTATTCAACTCAACCTGGCGGAAGATCACTGGTTCGAGAATAATGGGAAATCCGCGATTTTCAAAATTCGAAAAGGAATAAAATGGTCCGACGGAGAGCCGTTTACAGTCGACGACATTCTCTTCTGGTATGAGGATTTCGCTCTTGATGAAGAGGCCCGCAACCTACCCATTTTCCCAAGCTGGTGGCTCAACGACGCGAAGCCGCTGATACTGGAAAAACAAGACCCTTATACCCTCACGATCTCCTCACATCGGCCTCTGGGCACGATTCTGCATACTCTTAGCTATGACGAAATCGCACTTCCGAAGCATTACTTTGCTCGTTATCATCCTCGGTATAACGCGAACGTTACCTACGCTGAATTGCGTGACCGCACCACTCTGGCCAAACTCGCCTACGAACCGGGTACGCCTCGGCTGTCGGCTTGGGTTCCAGTCTCTTGGACCCGCGGTCAACGGGCCGTCTTTGAGCGCAATCCCTATTACTGGAAAGTCGATACGGCCGGGAACCAGTTGCCCTACGCAGACAAGCTGGAATTTACCGTCATTCCGAACCTCAATGTCATTCTTTTAAAATTTATCAATGGCGAGATCGACCTCATAAGCCGATATTCCCTCTCCCGCATGTACCAGACACTAAGACACGAGGAATCGCTTGGCCGGTTTGCCGTCCATCTCGGGGAACCGTTTCCGTCCTACTGCTTTTACTTGAATTGGGATGCGCGGAACCCGGGGCTTCGTGAAGCCTTCCGAAACCGACAGGTGAGAATCGCGCTCTCCCATGGGATCAATCGCCAGGAAATCAGCGAAACCGTTTACCACGGGTTGCTCCTGCCAACGGGAATTTCCTTAAGCCGGTCGTCTCCCGTGCATTCGGAAAAGGTCGCTGCGCTCTACTCTCAATACGACCCCGCAAAGGCCCGGTCCTTGCTCGATGAAGCCGGTTATCGGGACGAGGACGGGGATGGAATCCGTGCCTTCAAGGACGGCTCGCCCTTCGAGATTACGATTGATGTCTTTGCCAATTCCGATTTCCCGGATATCTGCCTACTGCTGGTCGATTATTGGGCCGATATCGGTATCAAAACCCATCTCAATATCGCCTTGCAGGAGATAATTGTGCCGCGACGTATCAACGGTGATTTCGAGGTAACCGTTTACCGAGGGCCGACGGACCCTGTGATTTCATCTGAGTATTCCGCCATCATGGGGCCAAGCGAGCCTTTCTGGCACCGCAATGCACGGCGGGAGGGACCAAAGTGGTTGCACGAGATGACGGCCCTGATCAATCAGGTGAAAACAACGGTTGATCCCGAGGAGCGCCGTTTAATGATGGTTCAAATTCGCGATCTGCACGCGAATAATTTGCCGATCATAACGTTGGGGGAAGCCCGATGGATATGGGCTTCCCATAA
>JAJFLV010000132.1 GCA_021772535.1 Opitutales bacterium
ATAACTGCCTCTGTCCAAAGGATTTGTGCGGCACGGCAGCACCTGCGGCGTTGGTTTGCGCCCGAGGGGCGTCCAGCCCATCCGGGCGCAAAGCCGCCTGGCATCTGCCGCCGTGGCGCTACAAACATCATTCATCTGCGATTTTGAGATAGGTTCTAGATTTAATTTATGCAATTCGCTCAAAACGCGCCTGAAAAAAGCGTAGGTATTTCGGTTCATAAGTCATCCGCAATCCGTGAATTTTGTCCCGTTTCAAATACACCTCTTCCACCGACTCAGCCACAACATCCATGTGTGCCTGTGTATAGACCCGGCGCGGAATCGTCAGACGCACCAACTCAAGATTCGGATAATTGTGTTCGCCGGTATCAGGATTTCTCCCGGCTGAGACCACCCCGCGCTCCATCGTCCGCACACCGGAATCGAGATAGATTTCAGCGGCCAGAGTCTGCGAGGGAAAAACATCCTGAGAAAGATGGGGTAAAAATTTCTTTGCATCGAGAAATACTCCGTGTCCTCCAATTGGCCTGACCACGGGGATTCCCTTTGCCATTAACTTGTCGCCCAAATACTGTACCTGGCCGACGCGGGCATGAATGTGATTTTCATCAACCGACTCGGCAATTCCAATGGCAAGGGCTTCCATGTCGCGCCCGGCCATTCCGCCGTAGGTGTGGAGACCTTCGTAGATCACCACCATATTTCTGGCTTTGTCGAAAACTTCTTCGTCGTTGAGTGCCAGGAAACCGCCGATATTGACCATCGCATCCTTTTTCGCGCTCATGGTTGCCCCATCCGTCAGTGAACAAATTTCTTTTACGATAGCCGCGGTAGAGACATTTTCGTAACCGGGTTCTCTTTCCCTTATGAAATAGGCATTCTCCGCCACCCGCGTCATGTCATGTATGATCGGAATGCCGTGGTTTTGTGTCAGCTCCCGCAACTCCTTCAGGTTTTGCAGGGATATCGGTTGCCCGCCTGCCATGTTCACGGCAGTCGCTATGCAAATGTAAGGAATTTTATCTGCGCCATGTCGCTTGATGAGGGCTTCCAATTTGCCCAAGTCCACGTTGCCCTTAAAAGGGTGTTCGGATTCTGGATCGTGGGCTTCATCAATTATAATGTCGGCAAACTGGCCTCCAGCTAGTTCCTGGTGCAGCTTCGTGGTTGTGAAGTACATGTTCCCCGGGATGATGTCGCCGGGCTTGATCAGAATCCGCGAAAGGATGTGTTCGGCCCCTCGGCCCTGGTGTGTCGGCACAACGTATTTGTAGCCATAGAAGTCCTGAACGGCCTTCTCCAGGTGGTAAAAGTTTTCACTGCCTGCGTAGGACTCATCTCCGCGCATCATCCCCGCCCACTGCTGGTCGCTCATGGCGGAGGTGCCGCTGTCCGTCAGCAAATCGATATAAACGTCACTCGATTTAAGCAGAAACGTATTATGGCCGGCTTTGTCAATGGCAGCTTCGCGTTCTTCCAAAGTGCTCATCTTGAGCAGCTCGACCATCTTGATTTTGTATGGCTCGGCCCAGGACCGCCTGTGTTGTTGATATGACATATCTTTTCCCCTTCAAGTATCGAATTTTTCTGAACCTTGATTGCAATAATTTGCGGCAATATACCGCAAAATCATCGTATTCACAAAAAAGTTGAAGGATATTGCTGTTAGGCGATTCCTCGCAACCGTAGCAGGAATAGAAAATTCAGTTTATACATTCAAATCCTTCTTCGTAATAATTTCCCCCGGCTTCGTTGAAAACTCATATGTTTTTTTGGCAAAGGGTAATCGAAACCGGCAATTGCCTCCTTTCTCGCTCTTGATTTCGAAATAATCCAGTTGGCCGTCTTTCATTGCTGCAGATACGAGAAATGCGCCTTGAGCACGAAGATCTCTGAAAGAAACATCCTTCCAACTGCTCGGAATTGCCGGTAAAATCTCAATGATCCCCGTATGGCTTTGCAACAGCATTTCCTGTAACCCAGCGGCAGCGGCGAAGTTTCCCTCAAGAGTCATGGGACGGTAATGATATTTACTGTAATTTTCCTCGGATTGGTCTCCATTGCAGTGAAAGCCGTTCCTGAGAGTAAAAGCAGTGGTAAAAATTTTTAGCGCTTTTGCCGCTATTTCACCATCGTATGCTCGAGCTGCCAGATTGGCTAGCCAGGCAAAACTGTAACCGCACCAGTTTTCCGTTCCGAGTTGCTGTAATGCGTTCAGAGATGCGGTAATCACCTCTCTGGATTCTTTACTTTCCTTCCAATTGATTAGATTGAGAGGATGGATGGCCATAAGATGAGAAAAATGCCGATGTGATTCAGTCAGGGAATACCCCTTGGCAACGAGCAGTTGATCTTCTTGACCGAGACTAAACATCGGAAATTCACCGAGAATATCTCTCCAGTATTTGGCTTCATTCCTTTTACCAACTTCATCCGCCGCCTCTGCAATCGAAGTAAGAAGTTTTCGTATCAAAGCCAGATCATGATTTGTGATGGAAGGAAACCAGGCTTCGGGTTTATTACTGTTTATTTCGGGTGAAGAGCTTAATGGCAGACTCCGCCATCCTTCTTCATCTCTTTCCTTTGTTATTGCTTCAATAAAAACAGCGCATTCGTGAAGGTAGGGATAGGCGCGTTTTTGGAGAAACTCGTGGTCCATGCTGAATTTCCAATGCAAATAAAAATGATGTGCCAGCCAGGCGCCCGTCGTTGCCGAATGGGCATATTGCCGCCAACCTCCAATTTGACTGTTATTAAGGTCTGCGGTCATGGGAATATTCATACCGGGAAGGCCAAAAAATCGTTTCGTCCAGTCAACACAGTTTTCCCGGGTCTCCCACAGCCAATCGAGGAAACTCAGGCCCTCCTCCAGATGGTTGCCGCTATAACAAGACCAGTAACAAAGTTGTGTATTTAGGTCGTGATGATAATCACCTTTCCAGGGCGGTAATCTGTCGTTATCAGCTGTCCATGGTCCCTGCAGACTTATGGGAGGAGAACCACGGCGACTGGCCGCTCCGAATTTATAAGTGTCCAGGTACCATTGCCTTTCAATTTCGAAATCGGGCACCTGAAGTGAAGATTGTGACCAGTATTTTTTCCACCAGCTTTTATGAGACTTATACAGATCAATCGGGTCGGTTGAAAGCGCCGATTTTAATTGATTCAGCGCCCAAGTTGCAGGGTTCTTATCATCATTCGAAGTAGCAATCGTCCAGGCCGCTCTCCATAGTTTTTCTTCTTCTCGCGAAGTTTCCCAAACCAGGCACACTGCGAATCGAAAGCCATTCCACCCCTCCTGTTCGTAGCAGCTCCTATTACCTCCAGACTTTATTTTCGGTGGATCGTAGCCCAAATCTGCCAGAGAACCGGAACCGGATGCTGATCCAGAGTTTCCTGCTTTTTCCCTTTTAAACAAAGGTGGGCGGAGCCGTGCTTGTGGCGCATCACATCCTGAAACCAGAATGAAGCCAATAGGTTTATTGGCGTGGATATACACTTTCCCAACGATCGAACCTTCCAAACAAAAACTGGCTGTGGCTTCCTCCAATGACAGTTTGGCGGATT
>JAJFLV010000133.1 GCA_021772535.1 Opitutales bacterium
CACCTGGCACGTCCCGGTACCGTATCCGATCGCCACCAACACAGCTGACCTGAATGCCGATGGATGGCTTGATTTGATTGTCTCATGCGCTGCGCATTACCATCTGCATCAAGACACCATGCATGTCTTCTACGGCAGCCAGAATGGTTATCGAAGCGAAAACTCACAGAAACTACTGGCGGGATACACCCCGATTTTCACCGCCATCGCAGATTTCAGCCGTGACGGACACCTTGACGTAGCCGCCACCGCATACTCGACCGCCACCTCCCGGGTCATCCCTGCACAGGTATTCTGGGGTAACGGACAAACTCTTGACTTGGACAATCCGGTCAATCTGCCAGCGGAAGGTTCCGGCGATGCCACCCAGGTGGACCTGAACCGGGATGGTTGGGTTGATCTCGTCCTGGCCTCCCACCGCAATGACATCGGGCATCAGGTGGACTCCTTAATATACTGGAATGGTCCGGAAGGCTTTCTGGCCGCTCCGGCAACGCGACTGCCGGGCCTGGGCCCCCACGGCATGACCGCCCGTGATCGAGGCAATGCTTATACCCGGGAGCCGGACGAGTCCTACTTTTCCCCTCCATTTGACATGAAGGACTTGACGGCCAAACGGCTTCACTGGAAGGCAGACGTAGTGCCACCGGCAGAGTTAAAATTTCAGGTGCGATTCGCCGCTACAAAAGAGAAGCTTTCTCAGAACCCATGGATGGGTCCGCAGGGTCCGGAATCCTTCTATGAACGATCCGGTCAGAAATTGAAGGGCTCCCCCCGCGGCGCCGCATGGTTGCAGTACCGGGCTGTGTTTGTTTCGCCCTACGCCTGCCGATCACCCCAGCTCCAGGAAGTTCGCGTAGACTTCGTGCCCAAGCATTAGCCCGCCGAATCCTTACTTTGGCGGCTCAAGCTGCCTTTTCTACTCTCGGCGTTCGATTTCCAATCCTTCCAAATAGCTCTGGCCGGAATCCCATCTGTCGAAAATAGCTTCTTCTTCGGCCAGAATTTCCCGTGCGGCTTCGATCACCGAAGGCGCATCTTCAGTCCGACAGAATACAATGCCATCTTCATCCGCAATAACCAGGTCACCCGTTGCGGCTCCTGCACCGCCAACGCAAACATCAACTTCCGCCTCCGCGCCGATATAACCCTCGGGGAACTTGGAAATGACGAAGGATTCCGCCGAGATCAGCCGATGAAACATTTGCATCCCTTGATTTTTTACATCGGCGGTATCGCGAATGGTTCCGTCTATGATCACTCCGGAGAGACTTGCGTGAACAAACGATCGGCAGGCGCCTCCACCAAAGGGTGAATGCAATCCCAACCGAGACTCCGATACGAGAACAGGCGATGCCAGTTCTTTCGCATGTTCGAATACCTTGTCAAAAGCATAAGCAATTGGCGGCTGTTCCGTTGGATAAAAGTCCAATAACATTGTCACAACCGTTCCCGCCACTCGTTTACCGGGAATGAGTGGACGTAAAGCGGGGTCTGCAATGCGCCGCGCCAAGCCAAGTTTTTGCATACCGTCAGCGATAAACGGAGACCCCAGTTCAAGAAATTTTTTAATGCATTCTTCATTATTCATATCGATTTCTTCGGTCATGAGTGATTAGAACCTATCTCAAAATCGATGATGTTGATGCAGAGAGCAATTATGAATTTTGAGCAAGGCGCGACGGGGCTTGCCGGGCTGGCAGCCCGGCTGCCCCGCCGGAACGCCGCTCAAACACATAACTGCCTCGGTCCAAAGGATTTGTGCGGCACGGCAGCACCTGCGGCGTTGGTTTGTGCCCGAAGGGCGTCCAGCCCATCCGGGCGTAAAGCCGCCTGGCATCTGCCGCCGTGGCGCTACAAACACCATTCATCTGCGAATTTGAGATAGGTTCTAGAAAATAGGCGCTCTTTAAAATGTATGCACGAAGTATTTGATAATACGAATCGAAATGACTGCCTAGGGCACTGTCATGATGCCCCTTGAACAAACAGGCAAAGTCCAGACCGTCCTGGGCCTCATTGATCCTAAAGACTTGGGGAGGACGCTCACCCATGAGCACATTCTCATCGATTTGATTCTGGCGATTGAACCTCCGGAAGAACCTGCAGCAAGAGAACTCTTTTACAAACCGGTCTCTCTGGAGACCCTCGGCTATATCCGGTATTACTCTCTCCCCAATGCCGACAATTTCAAACTGCAGGACATAGATGCTGCCATCGAGGAGTTAAACCTCTACAAACAACATGGGGGGAATTCCATCGTGGAGGTATCCAGCGTCGGCCTCTCGCGGGACCCTAGCGGCTTGGCAAAAGTCTCTCGTGAAACCGGTCTGAATATCGTAATGGGCTGCTCATTCTATGTTGACGCGACCCACCCGCCGGAAATGGATAACCGCAGTGAGGACGACCTTTGTCGCGAAATCGTGCGCGATGTGACGCAAGGTCCAGGCGACACCGGCATAAGGGCAGGTATTATTGGTGAAGTAGGTTGCTCGTGGCCCTTGACCGGCAATGAGCGTAAAGTCTTACGTGCTTCGGGACGAGCACAAGAGATCACGGGAGCGCCTCTGATGATTCACCCCGGCCGTGACGAGTATGCCCCTGAGGAGATTCTGGAGGTGCTCAGCACGGTAGGCGCCGACCCAAAACGCACGATCATGGCTCACCTGGAACGAACCGTATTTCAGCGCAGTACCCTGAAGCGAATAGCGCAGACCGGATGCTATCTGGAGTGGGACCATTTTGGTTATGAGCATTCTTATTTTGGAAACAATCCAAAGGTCGAGTTGCCCAACGATGCGGGAAGGATGGACATCATTGCCTGGGCGATTTCAGAGGGATATGGGGATCAGGTCCTGATCGCGCACGATGTGGCGGCGAAATCGAAATTAATCAAATACGGCGGCCATGGATACTTTTACATCTTAAAGCATATTGTCCCGAGAATGCTCGCCCGCGGCTATAGCGAAGATGATGTGGACCGGATTCTGGTACGAAACCCCGCCTCCGCATTAACCTTCGTCACCCCAAAGGGAATCAAATAATCGGAATCGAATTTTTAGACGCCCTCTAAGACCAGGCACGCCGGAAGAAACGCAGGGCATTGCAGTGAAGTATTCCGTTGATGTCTTCCTCGGGAATTCCAGCTTTACGCAGAACCGCTGGGAAGCCTTGCAGGTCCGCAATGGTGTCTACATCGGTTGGCGTCACCTCGGCGCCGAATCCGCCATCCATGTCAGTCCCGATCGCGATATTGTTAAATGAACCACCGGCAAGATTCGCGATATTCTCAATGTGAGGTATGAGACCGTCCATTCCGTATCTGGATTCCCATGACTTCCGCTCGGGAAGGTTTCCCCAGACAGTGTCTGGATCGATAAAGAACTGACAAAACACCAACCCGATGATCCCATCTCGACGAATAATCTCGCGAATCATATCATCCGTCAGATGTCGCTGGCCTTTGACAATTGATCTACAGGTGCAATGAGAGGCGAGGACGGGACCATCCCAAAGCTCAAGCGACTCCCACACGGCCTGGTCGGTCATGTGGGTGATATCGAGGATCATTCCAGCCTCGTGCATCGCCTCGTAGAGCGGCTTGGCCGCGGGTTTCAATCCCCCTTCCGTAAATGTGCCGTGAATATAGGTGTTGTGGCCGAAATGGGCGGGACCAACCACCCTTAAGCCCGCATCCCACCAAAAGGCGACATCGTCAGGATTTGCGATCGGATCCGCACTTTCCATTGACAGGATATGATAAATGGGAGTGCGATCGGTCGGGTTTTGCCAGGCCACGACCGCTTCCTTGAGGTCGTCCAATCCCCGAACAGGTTTGATTTCACCACGCCGCGCCATGGCCTGATAATAGGCCAAATGCCCACGCCCCATTGCCATGGCTTGCTCCTGCGTACGCATGCCGTCTCGCCGGCTGTCCCGGTGGCGCTGTTCAATCCGAGACATGATCGTGCTGAGCATGATGCCGACGCTTCCGCGACGCATTTCCGGAAAAGTCACAGTGCAGAGTCCGTTATCAGAATCATCCGCGACCTGGGGAATTTCGTTTTCTTCCTGCCGGCGGACCTCGTGAGCCGTCAAAGTCAGATCGCGGTTCCAAAACAGAGCGTCCCAGGCGAGGTCAAGATGCAAATCGATGATTAAAGGTTGAGGCATGGCACGCTTAAGTGAGAAAGGGTCAAGTTTTTATTCTTGCGGTAATTGTAAAATACTTTAATTGTTGTTTACCTCTTGACACAGTTTCTGCGCACGAGTCATTAATTTTTCTTTCAATATTAAGGCTTATTTCAAAGTAGTTGGAAGAAAAGGCTGGGTCAAGGGTCAAAAGTGGATGGTAAAGAGGCCTTCCATGCGTAAGGGCAGTTGGTGGGCGATGAAGACGTTGCTGCCGAATTCGTCTCCGTTGTGTGACCAGTTACGCTCATCGGTCAGGTTGAGCAAGCTGAGGGAAATTTCCCAGGCTGGTTTTTTCAACGAGATTCCCGCGTTGAGGGTAAATTGGGTGGGGATAACATACTGTGCCAGCAGATTGCCGTTTTGGGGCGATTGCACCCGGCTCCAGAGACGAAAACCGATCCCGTTTTCCAACCGCCAGGAGGCGCCCCCATTGAATATCCACCGGGAAAATCCCGACAGGCGATAATCTCCCGCAACCACCTGCCCATCGACACCAATGAGGGATGGATCGGCAAAATCGGCGACAGCGATATCGAACAGGCCATTTAGATCGGCCCCGCCCAGGGCAAAGGGTGAGGCATTCCGGTAATTTCCATGGCTATAGGCCAGATTGGCCAGAAGGTGAAATTGCTCATTGGGCTGATATACCCCCTCCAGTTCCACCCCGCGAACTCGTATGCCGCTGCGCCCTCCCCCCAACTCGGAGCGATTGCGGGCCTGCCGGAATGCGGTGGCCGAAATATAGAGGTGGTCTTCCAGCAAGCTTAAGCGGGCCCCGATCTCATACAGGTCGCTGCGAGTGTCAAAGTCCTTCCCGTCCAGTTTTCCTCCCGAAAGCATGATGGCCCCGCCACCGGTGCTCCCATTGAGGGCATGAGTGCGGTTGAAGGTGCCGTAAAGAGTAAATTTTTCGGACGGCCGGTAAATCAGGCTTGTATTGAAATCGAAGCTGTAAAAATCGTGATTGTCGTTCCAGGCAGCGGTGGCTCCGGGCGGCGGGAGCGGATCGGTGACGTCCGCAAAATAGGCATTGACCCGCAAACCGTAAAGGAGACTCAAACGGTCGTTCAGGTCCATCTCCTGCTGCCAGAAAAGGGCCGGATTCCAGACCTTTGAGTGGGTGGTTTCGGGGATGCCCTCTTCGGAACCGAAAAAAAGCTTCCCCCCCGGTCCCGGCTGCCCGAAAAGCCCGAACAAATCCTCTGCTCGAAAGGAATTGCCCGCGGTAATGTCATAGGCATAGGGGTAGTAGTTGAAATAGTTCATGTAAGCCTCCCTCTCCTCAAAACGAAGGGCCATTCCGGCAATCCCTTCCTGTTTGAATCCGAACAGCCGAAATGAACTGTGCGCCTCCGTCCGCGTCTCAAAGGTGAATTGCCGAACATACTCGGTGTAGGAAAACTCGTGGTGGCGGCGGCGCTTGATAAATTCGGCAAAAGTCCGGTTGACGAGTTTCAATCCGGCCGAAACCTGAAGCTCCGTCACCAGTTGGGTCCGCACAATATTGGCGTTGCTGAAATCGCCGATAGAGAGGAGAGTCTGCTCCGGCTGAAAGTCGCTGGTTCC
>JAJFLV010000134.1 GCA_021772535.1 Opitutales bacterium
GTTTGATAAGGTCGATATATTCGGCAAAGCCAGGCTTGAGGAACTTGCGCCACATGTCGGCACTAATGAGAAGCCCATTCTGTGCGCCGAAATCGTCGCCAGTCAGAACAATGTCAATTTTTCCTGCGGCCGCATTGAGTATTCTTTCTAGGTAACCGAGATAGAATTCTCTGATTTTTCTGAATATGGTCTCAGCTATTTCCTGCTTGGCCGCAAGATCGACGAAGATATTCTCAGAACCACGTAAGTACATGGCCGGCTTGAGCTGGGCAACGCGGTTGAGCCGGTCGCCCATGAACACGACAACGCGGTTCCTTTGCAGAATTGCGTCACACTGCTGTTCGATAACGTCATAGTCAAACATGTCAGGATCCGGCCAATGGTCATAGGCCTCAATATCTTCAGAAGTTTCCGCGTCGCTCAACGGCGCTTTCATCACCTCTCTGTAGGATTCTGATTGCCCAAGCGATCCGGCGGCAACGGCGGTGCGCCCCACGCCCCAGATGTCCGTCCCCGGCGCAAGCGGAGGTCCGATATAGTTCGGACCCTCAATATAGCGAAGGTCCACATCGTAGTCGTCCAGGAATTCCGCATACGGTTTGCCACGCTCAGTTTCCAAACGCTGAACGATTGCTGGTGTGGCCCAGAAATCTATCGGGATTCTGTCACCGGGTAGGTGTTCAAGGGCCAGAAATGTTCTATGACGCGAATCCATTTTTCTTCTCCATGCGTTTGTCCATACAGCCAACCCTGGGCATCAGCGGCGCGCTCAAGTGCGTCCGCTGCTTGCGCTTGTTAGCTGCTTCCACACAGTGTATAGCCTCACTTGCCTACCCGCACAAGGACAAATCGCGGCCAGTATAGAGAACGTGCGCCCTGTTTCGTAAACAGATCGCCAAATTCGAAACTGTTCGTGGCGTAGGTGAGGACGAGATCGGCGGCGTCTGGCCCTACCAGCTCCGGGTGCCCCTTCGCCGCGTAGACGAATGGTCGCGGACCATCCGACTCAGGTGGACGGTAGACGACGACTGGGGAACTCCATGGGCCCATCAGCGCGGGTGCGGTACGCAATCCGATCGTCGACGCGCCAAAGCCGTAGCTCGCGATGTGGATGAACGATCCCTTGCGCTCGTCCCAATGCAGCGAGCACTCGCATCCCGCATCGTTTAGAACGAACGCTGGACAGTCTGCGCCGAGTGAGGATTCCGGGACCCACCCTCGCCCACCACCCTCCCACCACTCGGCGCCGTCGACAACACCCTCTGCCAACAGGTCCATTGGATAGCGTACGAGCGCGCCAGCGTGCGTTCCTTCTTGTCGGATGGCAACAGCAACGATGTACTCGCCGTCTTGGACTACAGCCGTCGCAGGAACGGCATCGAAGGTGCTCGGAGCGATGTCGACAATGCGCGGGTTCCAGATATCCGCGGGCGCATCTGGATCGTTGATCACAGCGACGGCGTAGCCCGCACTCGCAAAACCAAGACCCTGGCCCGGTGTGGCCACGATTGCGTATAGGAAGATAATCAGCGGCCCTTCGGCGAGCCGAATCCCGTGTCCGGGCCAATACCAGCGCTCCCCCCGCTCGGGAAAGAATGATGACGGCGAACCATCACTGCCCTGTCGCCAGTGGAAGGTAATGGACGCAGTGCGCGGGTCCTCCCCCGTCTGAATCGCGACCGTGTTTCTCACCATTTCGGACTCCGAGCGCACGTGGGCATTCGACTTGGCGATGAACGTGTCGCCGAAGAGCCAGACCGTGCGACCGTTGGCGAGTGGAACCGAAAGCGCGCCATCGGCCCCGAGCCAGCGTGAGTCCCGGTGAAAAAGCATCTCGGCTTCTGTGAACGCCCGTCCCGTTGGACGGCTCGACTCAGAGTTCTGTGCCGAGCAAGCGATAGCCGACAAGGTTACAAGGGTCAAGGCGAGCCGCGTCGCCTTACTGCATTGATTAACTGTGGTCTGCAGCTTCATTCGCGAGCACTCTTTTCTCAAGCAGCGAACGTTGCGATTGAGGTGTTTCAAAAAACGCGGATTTTTGGAATCACTCTCCAATCGTCTTGTTAGGCCGCATTTTCACTCCTCCGGACCGTTCCGCCAACAACCAGAGCCGCTGATATGATCATCAGGTTTTTTATGATGTACTGCCCCTCCATCGTCGGGCCATAGGGAACACGCCCTGCTTGGAAGACGACTTCGGGAAGAATGATCAGAGGCAAAAAAGTCCCAATCATCTGTAAGGCAAGAAGACCGATGGCGATTCGGAGCGTCTTTGGAAAAAGGAACGTTACTCCGATCGCAACTTCCCACCAGCCTATGATGATCACCCACAACTCACCGTCGAAAAACGGCAGCCAATGGACAGTCGCAAGTACGAAGGGCTCCGCTGGCGACAAGCCAAACGGCTTAAGTGCGCCGAACCAGATAAAAATAGTTCCAAACGAAATGCGTATGCAGAGAACTCCCCAGCGACGCATAAACATCGAGATCGAACGGTCAATCTTGTTAAAGTTCATATGTCCCTACGTCGAGTGGTTTGATCGGCTGCCTAACTATGTGTAGGCGGCAAATACGCCGCGACAATTAGGTACATTAATCTTACGATCGATTTTTTCAAGAATTTTTGCAATTCCTTGATAAACAACACGATCGCAAGGTGTTTCTTGAAAACGAGCAAAAAGAGATGAAGTTCACGATTTAATTGGAACTGCATGCTGGATTCTAGATTTTGGATGCTCGGTGCTGGATGTGGATGGGTGGATGCTGGATGGGAAGTTACAAAAAAAGAAGGGTTGGGGGATTTTATGAGCATTTTCGGACGTTTTTTCTAATTTTTTTCATTTTTTTTTGGTTTTTGAGCCAACGTAACCATTGCGGGGGTTGGTGAAAAATGATATAATGGATGGATTATGAAACTTTGTATGAATCAGATTGTAAGAGTTGAAAAAAAAGTAATGCCGAAATGTGCAGACCACTTCGTCCCGCCGGATTCGGATTTGAGGGAAAGAGGAAGAGGAGAACGAAAACGAAGATTTTCCGGTGGAAGGCGCGTCTTCTTGATGATTGCTTATAATCTTTTCCCTGATAACGTTAATACCTGATCTCGTGATACTTGTAGTTCTATTGAAGTTTTTTGGCTGGGTTCTGGCAATCCTGCCGGAGACAGTTGTGAGGGGCGTCTGTTCATTGGCGGGCGACTTGATTTTTTATATCCCGACCCGGCGACAAGCGGCGCTTTTGTCGAACCTTCATCATGCTTTTCCAGAAAAATCCGAAAGCTGGCGGCGGAGTATCGGAAGGGAGAGTTGCCGACGGCTGGTAGAGACGTCTCTTTTTGTGCTGGCCTCGCCGTATTTTGATGAGAAGCGCTGGCGGAGGGTGCTAAAATTTCCCGATTCCACGATGGAGTTCATCGAAGAATTGAGAAGAGAGAATAAAGGGGGCATCGCTCTTGTTCCTCATTTGACTGCGATGGAAGCGCTGGCGGCAGCGCCTTTGTTTATCGAGGGTGAGGGTGAATACACGTTTGGGGCGATTTACCGGCCTTTCGATAATAAAAATCTGGACCGCTGGGTGCGCCAGACCAGGGAGCGCTTTGGACTCCGTTTGCTTTCGCGTAAAAAAGGTTTCCGTGAAGCCCAGGCCATCATTCGCAAGGCCGGTTGGGTGGGCGTATTATTCGACCAGAATGCCGGAGATCGGGGTGCCCTCATTCATTTTTTCAATCGGGTGGCCTCAGCGACGGAGCTGCCGGCGATATTGTGCCGGAAATTCAATGTGCCCGCAGCGGTGGCCTTTACCCGCAGAAAAGCATTCTGGAGGGTCGAGCTGCACCTGCAATTGCTTGATTCCGAGAATACTCGGGAGGGCGTCACCCTGGCGGCCAACGAGTGGTTGGAAGATCACTTAAAATCCTCGGATGAGGCCTGCGCGGATTGGCTCTGGCTGCACAAGCGCTGGAAAACGCAGGACAACCCAAGGCGGAGGCTTCGCCTGGAGCAGAAGAAGAGCTACCTGGAAGAGCAACTCCAGAAAGACGGTCTTTCGGAGCATCCGCGAAGAACACGCTTCTGGATCCGTATGCCGAACTGGCTGGGAGACGTAGTCATGGCCCTGCCGCTTTTACAAGCGATCCGGGCCGGGCGGCCGGAAGCGGAAATAACGGTATTGGCTGGGAAGGGATTCCTTCCGCTGCTGGAGAAACTGGTATTCGTGGATCGTGTTATACCGCTTCCGGAAAAGTCCGGAGGCTGGCAATATTTTCAGTTTTTTCGGAAGTTAAAAATCCAATACCCGGACACTTTTCTGATCTTGACCAATTCGTTGCGGGGAGACCTGGAAGCGTTTTTAACCGGCTGCCCACAGCGTTTCGGGATGCTCAGGCCGGGAAAATGGCGGCCTTTGTTAACCCATAGCTGGAAACTGCCACCGGACCTCAATGAATCCAAGGTGCATCAAACCAGGGTTTGGGAGCAGTACCTGAAGCATTTCGGCCTACAGGAACCGCTTAATCTGGAGCCGATTTTCAAAGGGCGGAATTCCACTCAATCGGCCACCATAAAAATCGGATTGATCTGCGGGACAGAGAACCAGCCGGACAAGCGCTGGCCGGTGGAGCGGTGGCGGGACCTGATCGAGCAATTGCTTGAGCATGAAAAGAACTTGAAATTCGTCCTCTTTGGAACCGACAACGACCGGCCCATTGCGGAATTGGTGGCCCGGGGGTTGCCCGGGGAACTGGTGGAAAACCTGGCCGGCAAAACCGATCTGACGTGTTTTCTCGATCGATTGCGGGAGTGCCGGCTCCTGGTTGGCAACGACACTGGCGGAATCCACCTGGCCAACGCCATGGGTGTGCCGACGGTAGTGGTTTACGGCCCCACCAACCCGCTGCGCACCAGACCGGTGTTCGAGGCTCCGGTAATCATTATGCAACCGCCCGGCTGTCCGCCCGAAGGAGGACTACCGATAGTAGAAACAGCCGTGGAAAGAGTTGCCGAGGCCGTGCTGAGGCTATTAAAAACCGATAATGAAGATGCCTGAAATCCGATCAAGAAAAGCACCGTGAATAAACTGCTCCCATATTTTCATCTTCTGAAACCGGTAAAGTTTGCCTTTATGGGGGCGTTGCTGGCCGGGTTGGTCTATGCGGCAATGAGCGGTTTCGGCTTGGCCTATATTTTGCAGGACATCCTGCCAGAGCTTTACGGAGACAAGATTTATTCCAACTGGGCCCTGCTCCTCATCGTGGCCAAGCTGCCACTGGTCTTTGCCCTGCGGGCCATCGGCGGATACCTCAATGCGGTGCTGATTACCTATTGCGGGCTCAAGATTCTGGAGGAGATCCGCATGCGGGTTTTCAGCAAATTGCAATACCTGCAACTGGAGTTTTTTCAAAAGCACAACAGCGGCGACCTCCTCAGCCGGAGCATGAACGACACCGCCATTCTCCAGCAGACCATCATCCAGGGTTCCAACGATCTCCTGGTGCAACCGTTCACATTGCTGGCGGCGATCATTTTCCTGGTCTGGACAGCCCTTGAAAACACGGGGGTGGGATTCGTTCTGCTATTTTTGCTGATGGTTCCGGTTTGCGTGATGCCCATCCGGCACCTGGCGAGGAAATTGATTCAACGGGCCAAACAACTGCAAAAAGAAATGGGGGTGGTGACGGAGTATGAGCGGGAAAACCTGACCGCCATTCGCGAAGTGCGGGCATTCAACCTGGAGGAGGAGCAAAAAAGGGGATTCCGAAAACTCCTGCAAAAGTTTTTCGGGCTCCAATTGAAAGTGACCAAGTATTTCAAGGCCATCGCCCCAAGCATCGAATTCATCACCTCCGTCGGTCTAGCCCTGGCCATTTTCTACGCCAAAAAAACAGACATCACTCTGGAGGAAGTGGTACCGCTGGTGGTTGCGCTCTATTTTTCCTATGATCCGATTAAAAAGATCGGCGTCCTGCACGGGCAGTTCAAGAAGGGGCTGGCTTCGCTGGAACGCCTCGAGGCCGTTCTGGACGAACCGATTACCATAACCGACGAACCCGATGCCATCGAACTGGAGAAGGTTGAAGGCCGAATCAAATTCGACGATGTCGAATTCAGCTATGGCGAAGGCCCGGTTTTAAAAGAAATCAACTCCGCTCTGGAAGCGGGCAAGGTCTACGCCCTGGTAGGCCCGAGCGGAGCGGGCAAATCGACCTTCGCCAACCTTGTGCCCCGGTTTTTTGAAGTTACCGGCGGATCGATTCAACTGGATGGAGTCGATCTGCGAAAAATCAAACTGAGGAGTCTGCGCCAACAGATATCGCTGGTCAGCCAGGACCCCATTCTCTTTAACGCCTCTATTTACAACAATATACTTCTGAGCCGTCCTGGAGCGAGCGAGGAGGAAATCCATGAGGCCGCCCGCAAAGCCTATGCCCATTCCTTCATCATGGACTTTGAAAATGGATACGACACCCGGGTGGGAGATCGCGGGGCGCGTTTATCGGGGGGACAAAAACAGCGCATCACCCTGGCGAGAGCTTTTTTGAAGAATGCCCCCATTCTTATTCTGGACGAAGCTACCTCCGCTCTGGATGGAGAAAGCGAACGGCAAATTCACGATGCGCTGGAGGTGCTGGTGCAAGGCAAAACGGTGATCATCATCGCCCACCGATTCAGCACCATTCAAATGGCAGACATGATATTTGTCTTCGATAAAGGGAAAATCATTGACCGTGGGACGCACGATCAACTCCATAAGAGTTGTTCATTCTATAGAAGTGTCTATGACAACCGACTTTCATAATCATTCATTTGCCTTGAAAACATGAGCCCCGGAAAAGCCATATTGTCTATTCCCGGCATACAGCCGGATTTGGTGGATGTTGACGGCATTAAAGTGCGCGTAAACGATCTTCCCACCAGCCGCAGAATCCGTCGGCATCTGAGGCGGGGAGATTATGAAAATGCCGAAAGGGAAATGGTTAAAAAACTCCTCAAACCGGGAGACCAAGTTCTGGAACTGGGAGCATCCTTAGGCGTGGTGGCCTGTTTTATCGGGCGGCAAACCAACCCCGGAGGACGCCTCGTCAGTGTGGAACCGAACGTCGACCTGAAACGATTTTTTGAACGGCAACTGGAACTGAACGGTTGCCAATCAACCTGGATCAATGCCCTTTGCTGCCCCATCTGGGAAAACGAATTGCCCTCCCTGACCGCCTTGAAGGTCTATTTCCCGTCCGACGACAATCGGCTGGGACGTGCCGGACCGAGCGCCAAGGGCGGTCGCGATATTCCCTGGGAAACGGCAGAGGCTGTCTGCCACGACTGCTCGCTCGAACCCAACGCCGTCGTCATGGACATCGAAGGCGCCGAAGAGGTGTGGACGAAGTTACCGCCATGTTTTCCTCCTTCAGTACGGGTCGTCATCGCGGAATTTCATCATCAGCTCTACGGCATCGAAACCTCCGCCAAGGCAGCTCAGGCGGTTGTTGAGGAAGGCTTCCGAATGGTCGGCTATCAACACAATGTGATCGCCTTTGAGAGGAAATAGCTGACGTTTAGCAGAATTGTTTGTTTTCAAAACAGGTACCGACAATTGGATGTGGAAGCCATAACTTTCGACGCCGGGGGAACGCTGATCTGGCCCTACCCTTCCGTTGGAGAAGTTTATGCCCGGGTGTTATCCCGGTTCGGCATACAAATCGACCCGCCAAAGGTTGAGAGCGATTTCCGCATTACCTTTAAGCAGATGCGAGGAGTCGACAGGAAGACAGTAAGTGACGACTCGGAGCGGGCGTTCTGGCGTGGAATCGTAGAAACCGTTCTCGGACCCCACATACCGCCTGCGGAGTTCGACGTCGTTTTTAAGGAACTATACGAAACCTTCGCTTCCTCCCAATGCTGGAGGTTGGCAGAGGATGCGCTCTATACTTTGATTGAGCTAAGAAAAAGGGGCTACCGCCTGTCTATTCTCAGCAACGCCGACAGCCGTTTCCGGCAGGTGTTTTCGGAAATGGGTATCACCGAGTTGGTGGAGCAAGTTTTCATCTCCAGCGAAATCGGCTGGGAAAAACCCGACCAACGAATATTCCGGCACGTTGAAAAAAAGCTCGGTTTAGCTCCTCACCAAATCCTCCACATCGGCGATAGCCCTCATCACGACATAGAAGGCGCTACCAACGCCGGGTGGCACCACCTTCTCCTGGACGGTGATGATTCAAAATCAGAATTTTCTTCTATTAAAAAGTTGTCGAAACTCCTATATCTGCTTCCAAACAATCCCTAAGAGGGCGTCTAAACATTTTGTTGAATTTATAAACACCAACCGCCTGGTCAGATTTTTTCCATTTTAAAGGTTTTTTAGGCGGTCTGCTATATCATTCGGAACAATGAACACTATGGCGTTCCCGGATTTTCCAGAATCAAACAGTCCCAAATCTTTTAACTTATTTAAATCATTTCGTGCAGTATCGTAAGCTACTCGATGCCTACGTCTATGCTCCTCGACCCTGTAACGGCGGCCGGGATGACGGAGAGCATGGCTGATAAGCGCTTGCTGCCTATGGTTGAAGTTCAGCGTTGACCTGAGCAAGTATTCTGTGGCTTCAAGTTCCTTGGATCTAGTTTCGATGTAATCGTGCAGGCTCCGAATTGCCCGCTGGATAACCTCCGCCTGATAATTGATAAAGTAAGTCAAGTCATTCCCATCCGTCTCGGTATAAAGAAAGGACCTCGCATATGTTGTTGGAGCCTTGAGAAGAATTTCGGAAATCGAGATGAACTCAAAAAGCCAATAACCCTGCCTTAGCATAGACCAATAAAATAGCGCTCGGGCAGTTCGTCCATTACCATCCACAAACGGATGATCGTAGGCCAGCCAGAAGTGGAGAATAATGGCCCTGAATACAGGATGAATAAATAGCTTCGGAGTTCTTCCATTGGCAAAGGAACACATCGTTTCCATGCGTCCACCTAATTCCGTTGTAGGGGGTGGTTCGTAGAAAATTTCTCCTGTAAACTCGTCTTGCACAGCTATTTTTTCATTGGAAGTTCGGAATCGGCCTGATGCTTCGGAGTTGTCCAGGGCATTTTCCGTCACCGTCCTGTGCATTTTAAATACGAGATCGGGAGTGAGTTCTTCATCCTTCCATTCACCAATCTTTTGCATTGTGAGGTAATTGTTGAGGATCATTTGCTCTCCTCTGTCTTTTGGTCTACGTCCGGAGCGAAGCATTTCCTTGGCAACTTCACGCGTTGTAGCCGCTCCCTCCAACTGGCTCGA
>JAJFLV010000135.1 GCA_021772535.1 Opitutales bacterium
GCCGGTAATGTGACTGCCCGACGCCGGCGCCAGCATCGCCGCAAGGGTCGTTAGGCCAAGGAGGAGGATGTGAACCGCGCGCGCCATGCCGCCAGCATAAAGGGAAGCGCGGCGATTGCATCGGGGGCAAGAAAAGACGGCGGGATTTCATCCCGCCCTACGGCGCTGATTTTTTCTGCGCTTTTCCCAGGAAGTGGAACACCAACAAAGCCGCGCCGCCGATCAATGAAGCGCCTAATAAATAACCACAGGGTCACCCCTCCGCGTAAGGCGTCGATCGCCGGACGCTTACGTTAGAAGCGCTGAAAGCGAGCGTTATTACGGAAGTTGGCCATGGGTAGGTATTTACGATCTGCTCAACAGCGTTAGCGAGACGAAGGCGCTCGAGCCCCCCGACAGAAAAGGATTCAACGAAGTGTTGCGTTGACCGGTTGAACCCGCAGCCCAAAGCAGCCATTCAATGGCGCGGCGGAGGATCATGTCGAGACACCGGATCGCCTGCGCAGCATTTGTTGAAGCTCCGTCAACTGTCCGATGAAAAAGTCGTTGGCGCCCAATCGGTCGGAGAAGGAATCTAACACTTCGAGCATCGCATTGCGAAAGACGATGTCTGAACACAGGGTATTGAAATCGTAATCTACGCTCTGGCTTAGGCTCTCTATGTCATCGGCGTCCATATCATCGAGCTGCTGGGTGTTTTCGAGCGCGATGGAGAATGACACCTTTCGCCAAATGATATCACTCGCGCGACCGAGATCAGAAGAAAAATAATCGATGACCTCCTGTATCGATTCCGCCGTCGCAAATGTCGTTGCGATATGCTCTTTTAGTTCAGGATCGTCGATGCGCGCCAGCGCGCCGCTCGTCACCAACTCGTCATAGGTCGCGCGTATCACGAGTAATCTCGGCATGATCTGGTGGACAATGAGCGCGCTGTCAAAGGCTCTTTTGTCGAGCTTTGACAACGCGCATGATTGTAATGCGTTGAGCCCGACCGCGACATTTCCGAGGCGTTCGCGCAGCCGTTCGTCTTCGGTTCCAGCCGCTACTTTCATTTGTTCAACGTCGGCGAAGAGGCGGCCCATAAGAACGTCTTCCTGAGTGTCGCGGGCTCGCTCAGCGTTCCAATTGGCGACCTGAATGCCGATGAAGACGCCGGTGACAACAATAAGAAAATCCAACCCAACCGCTGTCCAGTTCTGGGCTTTGACATGTTCGATGACGCGGCGCAGCAGCATAGGCTTCCCCCTTGATTCCGGAGCCCTATACCATGACTCGATAATGTCTTGTGTGGATGGCTCCTGCGTTTCACACTGAATGGAGAATTACGTAAAGGAGATTCCTGCTTGACCTTTTTTGCGCCAAGTGACGTTTGCTTCTTCATATCTGGCGGTGGTATCGATGGTGATATCGAGTGCCTGTGGAAGATTTTCAACGCCATCGCCCACAATGAGGCACCCCTTTGCGCTGATATTTCGTGCGACGCACTTAATAACAGTTCCATCCGATAGCATCACGCGAGCATTGCGATAAACCGGGGTGCGGTCGACAGTGCGATTGTCACCTTCCGATTGCTGCGCTTCCGTCGATGGCTTTCGTTTCCCAAATCCGTTCATGGCTAATATCCGATCAGCTCGCACCTTATGATAGGGTCTACCATCTGAGAGTCCGTTTGAAAATAGCTCAATGTGCAATTCTTCGGATCAAATTGGCCCCCATTGCGACCTGTATCATGGCCTCTGACACATCGATACGTTGTTCATAATCACGCACCAATCTTCGCCATCGCCTCATCCAACCGAAAGTTCGCTCGACGACCCATCGCCGGGGCAATACCTTAAAGCCCTTTTGGTCGTCGCTGCGGCGAATGACTTCAATGACGAAGTTCAAAAATTCTGCCTTGTCCATCAATTGTGTTCGATCATAGGCGCCGTCTGCGAACAGGTGCTTGAGCCAGGGCCAGCGCTTGCGGATCGCATCAAGAATTTGTTGCGCCCCGGCGCTGTCGGAAATATCCGCCGTCGTCAGGTTGATCATAAGAAGGCGTCCATCCGTATCAACTGTTATATGGCGCTTGCGGCCAACAATTTTCTTACCTGCATCATAGCCGCGCGCCTTTGCTGACGGGGCTTTGACGCTTTGGCTATCGATCACACCACCGGTCGGTTGCGGCGACCGGCCATGCGCTTCGCGATCCATCATCAAGGCGATGTCGTGGATAGTCTGAAAAAGCAGTGACCGTACAAAACGGCGAAACCACCAGTAAACCGTTTGCCATGGCGGAAAATCTTTCGGCAGCATACGCCAGCCACAGCCCGTGCGCGCCAGATAGCGAATGGCATTCAGAATTTCGCGCAAAGCCACTTTCGGTTTGCGCCCACGGCGCGCGGGCTTCGGTAAAAAGGGCTCTATCTGAGCCCACTCTTCATTCGTCAGATCAGTCGGGTAACGTTTCGTCTTCCGCTCAATCTCGGCCATCCGGCCACGGCTTGCTGGTGTCCACATGAAAATGATGAATCACATGTCGGACAACTCTCAAAGCATATTCTCAAACGGACTCTAAGACTTCCGCAATTCCATGCGGTTGCTCCCAGCTCCATGCAAATTCTGGGTTATGACTATTGATCGCACTGATGCCTGCGTGACAGTTGGCGATGTAAAAGTGCAAATGTACGCGCTCTATGCCTTTGGCATCCCGGAGGCGATTCGAGCATTCTCCACTGAGTGCGTTAAGTTTTGCTTCGTTTCCATCGTCGGACGCTGCGTCAATTTCTGTAGCAAGGTCGTCGTGCATGGCAAAAATCTCTTTCCAAAATATTTAAGGTGAGAAATGTCTATTGAATGCACTATTTGCAAGTAGCGGAGCCAAAATTGCGGAGCATCTAATGTCCCGTGATGCGATGTAACAGACTTGAGATACCATATTTCAAAATCTGATCGTTATGCACTGTGGTATGTGTACCCTGAAGGGTTAAATGCATGCACTTTAGTGTAAACCGGAAAACGATCTGGCATATGCTCGTACAAAACGCATTCTTTAAAGGTGTTTAGTTTCTGACCCAGCAGCACTGCCATGGCTAGCGGGCACGCCAAAAATATATGCAGTCTTGCGCGCTTGAGCATAAGATCATCTTTGGCGCTTCTAACCGCTTCTATCGTATCAAGAACTAATGACAGTCCGTTTTGAGGCGACATTGCTTCTCCCTGTTTGACAGGCCCATTGGGCGGCGCACAATAGAATGATGCTCGCGGCCTTAGATGTATACTTTGAACAAATTCAGTCACTGCAGGCTGAATATTCGCCGACACTCCAATCGCTAGAACCAAGTCTTCAGACCCCGGATCGCCAAGTGTGCGGGAAATATTCGCGTTCAAGGTGCCCCTGTTCTCTGAAAGAGACCACGCCTCCCGTTCGCGACCGGCGAGGCTTTGCAACCACGACACATTAAAACCCGCCAGCGGTGAATAAACCGCGCCAAACAGCACGCCAAGCGGCAACGAGACGTTGCCACGACCAATAATATTCGCCTCTCCATGAATCTCAGAGACGGCACTCGCAGTATCAAGCAACGAACACTCTATATTCGCGAAGGCGTCTGGCGCCGGGTTCCGACCACTAAAATATGGTGTAAAATCATGGCGCAGAGATAAAGTCTCGCTATGTGGTGAACGCCTGCTGAAAAGGCCAACGTCAACAGGGTCATCCGGCCGCCGTTCATTGATAGATGAAAGGCGTCGCCTCAACACCGTGCTGGCGATAGCTCGCGCATCTTCGTCCGACAACAAGTCATTGTCGATTTTCTGCAAATTCCAATCACCAAGGTCTTGAAATCCGGCGGGCGCATTCAAGACGCTATTGGCCTGACCGTAATCAAGGCCGATGAGCACGGGATGCACGACAAATCCGTTACCAATGCGGTGGCGATTGAATATGCGGGGCGCCTCAACGTTTCTGATCATATCTGATGTTTCCACTTCGGGTGTGATCAGCATTACTGCGCCAGCAGTTAACGGATCACCCAATGTGTCAATCAGTTCCTGCTCCGTTGGCTCTGCGACAAGCTCATCCAAGTCTCGCCAGGTCGGAATACCTCTATCGCGAAGCGCATTGCGAACAAGAACAGCTTCCTTCGTGCGCTGATCTGTGCGGCGATAGGATATGAAATAGGCACCTTTCGGCTCTGATCCCAATCCATTCATTTTTGATCATTGAATGGCGGTGTCGGCGAGATGGTGCGAACCATCTCGATCGCACGCGCCGCCGTCACCGGCTTATTTGGATAGGCGTCAAGAACAATTGCTGGCAGAATGCGTTGCGTTAGGTCAGAAAAAGAACACCCATAGTCGCTGCCATTCGCCGGGCCCGTCGCTTGAACCAATGCTGCAATTTCGTTCGCGCGAAAGCCGAACTCAGCCAGCGCAGGCGCAAGAACCGCACTGCGTTGTTCTGCGGTCGGTCTAGCGAAGGCCAGAATATCGGCGGCCCGGCGCTTGACCGCCGGATCGAGAGACGAAAGGCGATTTGTGCACATAATCACGGCCGCTGGCAGACCGGCCGAAGCCAACCGATCAACACCTCTTATAAACGCATTAACGCCGGCGCGGTCCTCGTGATGCATTTGTGTTGTCTCACGGGACTGAGCTAGCGCATCGGCCTCGTCTACAAGAAGGATTGCCGCGCCACGGGCCTTACCGCCGTTATTTTTGTACTTACTCGCAAACTCGCCAACCGCTGCGAACGCGGCCGACAGAAGCTGCGTCATTTCCCCGACGCGACCTTGACCGCGCGTCGCAAGGCTCAAGGGGAAGAGCGTGATTGTGATCTTCTCCTGCCGCGCGACGGCATCACCGATCGTCTCAGCAAGTTCAGTCTTTCCCGAGCCCACATCCCCGCCAAGTATGACAAGCGGCGGACGACGAATAATTGCTTCAACACCCGCTGATGCGCCTTTGTGATGGCGTTTTGCCCAACTTCTGAGTCCCTGTGCGTTGATCAAAACGCCAAGGATTTTTGATAGGCGCTCTATTTGGTCATCGAGTCCGACCAGCCTTGAAAGGCGCTCATGCATATCGACATCAGGGAAAGAGAGACGCTGATCAAAAAGATCGTCCAAAGGTGGTTGCCCCGGCATTATACGCTCCTCAGGCTTGATCTATTCAACGAGCGACCGCCAGCGTTGTAACTTTTGTCGCTAACGAAATATCCCGCGATGCCCGGCGCATTTGCGCCATTGCGCTGAACCGGCAGTTTTTCTTTATATGCCCTTTTTTCATCGCAGCTTAAACGATGCCACGCGTCCGAATAAGTAAGATAAGAATAAAAGTGCGCGTCTGAGACGTCATGATTCGGCTTTATCGCGCCCGGTCGATCATCGACCCCATCGCCATAGAGCAAATCTTCTGCCTTGTAGGTTACGCTGGGGGCAATCCAATCATTGCCCCGTTTAAAACCATAGGTAACGCTGTGTAGGTACCCGTCGCGAAGAAGACTGGTCAATTCGTCCTCATAATCATCAATCCATGTCAATGAAGGTTTACCGCCATAAAGACGATGAATGCGCATTAAATCGGTTCGCACTTTCGATGCGAGTCTCCTTGCGTGCGTGATTGTAAAGGCGGCTGAAACTGTTTCTGCATATGATGTCGACATTATCAACTTATCCTGAAAATTGCGGACCGAAGACGTCCTGCCAGGCGGCGACGGTCTCCTGCTTGGTGGTGGCGGAAAGGGCGTAGTCTATAGCGTCACCGGCTTCAGACGCCGCGGCAACAATTAAATCCGCATTTAGCGACGTATAAAGTTTCCCGACATTGTTGTCTTTATTGACCGGGTCGAGAATTTTGACCACATCACTATCACAACACACCGCAGTCGTTGGGTCATAGTAATCGCTGAAAGCAATCAATGCGCGAATATCGCTTTTCACGACATAGGTGAAGAACGCCTGCAGCGCTTCAGGGTAGTCCGAGAAACTTACGCCGTCATCGGAAAGATGCGCCATGATCATTTCAATCATGAAGGATTTGAACCGAAAGCTCGGATCTTCGTCCTTTTTTAGCCGCGCCCAGAATTTGACCAAACGGATCACTTGAGAGAAGTGGTCCGGCTGCGCCTTTTTGCGTTTGCGCGTAAATTCAAGATGTAGAGGAATGCTCGTCTCGAGAAACGAACCGTCGTCCTGACTAACAAGATCGCCGCGCCAATCGGGATCACCATAATAAAGGATCGGCACGACGTCGACGTCAAGGCCAGTCCCCCTGAAAGATATGGTGACACTATATGTATTTGTCGTGACTTGGTCTGAGGTGACGTTTGGATAGGCCGCCACTAAGCGCTCTGCGATAAAATTCAGCAGCGCGGTGATGTCACGCGGAGCGTCGGAACCGGCGACATAGACGCCGACATCGATGTCGTTGAGGGATTTAAGCGCCGTACCCTTTGCAAGGCTGCCGGACAGCAGCATTTTTTTAAGCGCGAAATCTGGGTTGTCGTCGATGTGGCTCTCGAGCCGTTCTCGAAGACCGCGCACTTGTTCTCTGTATTTTCGGGCCGTATCTTGCGGAAGGTTCACTCGTTCCTGAGCGAACCGTAAAATGTCTTTATGATCAATATGTTGCCGCGTCATGCGAGCCTCGCTGATTCGGATTGGTTAAGAAGCGCCGATAATGAGGCGCCCATTGGTCAAGTAAGCTCGTGAGTTTGGGGGATTCGGACAAAGGCCAAGAAAAATAATTCCCGTTGTCCGTCTAATGCCGGCTCAGGAGCTTTACCAATCGGGAGTGGAGATATTGAACGAGTGCGATGATTCAGCCGCCGCTAGCCTCGAACGCGCCCGCGCGCTCGAGGCCCTAGGCGATAACCGTTTGAAAAGCCTTATGGCGATCGCGAATTTCCGTAGTTATGGCTTGGACGTGGACGGAGAAGATCTATTGCAAGGCGCATACGTTCGCTGGCTTAAGTCAAATGTCCCTGTCGGCGACACTGACGACACATACAAATTTCTAATCGGCGCAATCAACAGCCAGAGGACGAATTCGTTTCGCCATAAAAAAGTGGTCAAACGAACAATTGGCGAGCGCAAGTTTGCTAAAGATGAGAACAGTGAAGACCCAGTGTATGAAATTGCGGCGCGCCAGCCGTCGCCAGATGATTCGATCTATCTTCAGCAAATATTTGATCTTGTGACAGATGATCCGGACGTGCAGTTGCTACTGATGTGCCAGGGCCAACAGGCGACGAGGGCTGAAACCCTCCTAGAATTGGGTTGGGATGAGAAAAAATACGAGACTGTGCGTAAACGCAAAATTCGCAGGGTTGCGAAACTCTTTAGCGAGGGAGTGATATGATGTCTGACAAAGACAAGAACAGCTCACTGCGTGAATCGCTGATAACGGAGATCTTCGAAGAGATAGCTTGTCTTGAAGGCAATGCACTAGACGAATTCTTGATCGATATCGGCGAGGAGCCATCGACCCTTTTGGAGCAAAGTACGAAGGCGCTAAACGATGCTGTTCGACGTCAAAAAATGGTTCGATTCGAAAATGCCCGCGAGCGCATTCTAACGAGAAAGATACCGAGCGCTACGATTATATCCGGGTTCGAACTGGCGAAAAAACAATCTCTCCTTAAGGATATCAAAAAGCATATTCAGGAATCAGGCGAGATGACGTTGGCTGCGCGAAATCAAAAAATTGAGTCGGAAGAAGATTTGGATAGCTTCCTCGAGGCCTGCTTACGATTGGGCCTTATTGATGAAGAAGGAAATTTGAAAGATTAATGTATGAGGCCTGCCGAAAAATTCCTCGTCGAACTCGGTATATCGGTTCCTGACGATATTGATATCGATGCGATTGCCTATTGCGCCGGCGCGGAAGTTGATTACCGCAAATTGGTTGGGTGTGAAGCGCAAATCATCGGTCGAAAAGACAAGGCGATTATCTATGTGCAGAAAAATGCAAGACAGACGCGTAGGCGCTTTAGCGCGGCCCATGAACTTGGGCACTGGCATCATCACCGGGGTCAATCATTTGTCTGCCGTCCGGAAGATATTGGACGCCCGATCGACCAAACCTCCAAGAATGTCGAACGGATCGCGGACGCTTATGCAGCGGACCTCATACTTCCCCGGTTTATGATCACGCCAAAACTTGAAGCACTTGATGAATTCTCATTTCACGAGCTGATAGATCTCGCAGGGACTTTTTCCGCCAGCGTTACAGCAACTGCTATTCGAGCGGTGCGGATGACGAGGGAACCGGTCATTCTGGTCGCACATAATTTGTTTGGAAAGCGTTGGCAGTGGCCGAGCGTCACAGCGATGGGCCTAAGCGTTCGCAGCGACGTCGATCCTAGGTCAACTGCTTTTCGTATGCTTTCGGCGGAAGGAAAACTGGTGCCGCCACGAAAGGAGCCCGCAAGCTACTGGTTCGAGCGTCGTCACATCGAACAATTCGACATCCGAGCCCAAAGCATGACGACCGTCGAAGGAGAGAGCCTTACATTGCTCCGAATAATGGATCAGGAGCTGATCGACATATATGCGCACTAATTTGTAGCACAGATCAGTGCGCATGCATTGTTAGGCTTTGGTAGAATTAATGTCTTCTATGTCGGCGTTTGCCCACTTATAAGGTAAGTTTTAGCAAGTTTTTCTAGAAGAAGAATTCGAACGCCCCTTAGTTATTTTGTGCATATTGGACCGTGGTGCGGCATAGGTACTGCACGTCAACACAAGAAACATCGTGAGAAACATGAACTTTTTGAACTTGTCTGACAATAAACTAGATCAATACATCTATCGAATTATGAAGCAGGAATACGTTCTCGCGATATTCGATCAAGAACAAAATGTACTGAGCCAAATGTCAAATTGGAAAGACAAATTTGAAAATTTTCAGCTACAGCTTGGTGGAATACTCAGCGGTGAGAGTTTCGAATACGGGTTCAAGAACGACTTTGTCGGACAATGTTGGACACGCGACGGATATTCTGAAGCAATGTGGGGTATCTATGCGAATGATCCTAGTGAACGATATCTTCGCATCCGTTCTACACCAAGAAAGCTCTTACAAGGATTGGTGGATCAACATTCGTTGATGCCGCAAGATACTTGTTTTATAGGTGCGGTAAAGTATAAACGCGAAGCCGAGTTGAAGGCATTTGCTCAAAATAATGAAACGCTAGAACTCTCCACTGAGCGATTCGCTCGATCGCTGTTGCTTAAACGAAGAGCATTTAGGCATGAGAGTGGCCTGCCCCCGGTTTGAAGGACACCGAGATAAGGTGTTTAGATGGAACCGGAGGGTATTATGGGAAGACGGCGCACACACAGTCTGGAGTTCAAGCATGAGGCCGTGAAGCTGATCGTTGAGCGCGGGGTTTCGGCGGCGCAAGCGTCTCGAGATCTCGGGGTTCACGCGAACCTGCTGCGCAAATGGGTGAATGATTTCGAAGCCGATCCGGCGCATGCTTTTCCC
>JAJFLV010000136.1 GCA_021772535.1 Opitutales bacterium
AAAACGGTGTTGGGACTCACCCCGAAGGCGCGCTGTAAACCGCGTAGACTGCTGCGTTCCTGATAGGCTCGAAGGATCATTTCTTTTTGCTCTTCGGTGTATTTCACTGTGGGGTTTTCGCGGCTTTGTTTACCACAATCATGGCAGCGGTAGCGCTGTTTATGGTTGGGCGTCTTGCCAAATTTAATGATATTTTCACTTCCACAGTGCCGACAATTAATAATTTTAGTAACCATGCACTAAGAATAAACTGCCTAACGCTATTTGTACAGCAAAAAATACAAAATAACATTCTTTTTTTATGCACTACCGATTCTTCCTAGCTAGATATACTCCATTTTCCTAAAAATTCATCAAATAATGATGAAACCAGAAAATTGGATCGAAATTACGGATCTACTTGGTTGAAAATGACTCCCTCTCTAATTTGATGGAACCTAACCTGAGGTGTACTTGACTAAGATTGATACCTCAGATTTCCTGATAAACTCACATGGCAAAGCGTATTATTTCTGATAAACAACGCGCATGGCTGGCGGGAGAAGTGAACGCCTGGCGTGATCAGGATATCCTGAAAGAGGATTTGGCCTCGCGCATACTCGACCAATACGAATCACAGGCCGAGATTTCCCATCGAAAACGAAATAAAATCGTTGTGACGCTTTTGAGCCTGGCGGCTTTATTGATCGGTTTGGCGGCTCTTTTATTGATTGGTTATAATTGGCAGGAGATGCCACCTTCCTTGAAACTGGTAATTGTCTTTGGAGTTTTATTGGCAGTTTATGCCAGCGCGATTTACCTTCGCTTTGGCCGCAAACACCGTCTTTTGTCCGAGGTGGCATTTTTCCTTGGTTGTCTTTTTTACGGTGCAGGCATATTTCTGGTGGCCCAGATTTTTCATCTAAATGCTCACTACCCGGACGCCTTCTGGTGGTGGGCGCTGGGCATTTTGCCGTTCGCCCTTTGCCTCGATACTCTATTGCTGCATACGCTGTTAGTTGCCGTGCTGGCTATTTGGTGCGGGACGGAAATCCTTGGATTCGGGAACTTAGGGGCATGGTTTTTTGGGCGGTGGAATATAATTCCCAACGGCGCATACACGTTGCCGTTATTGGCCCTTCCGGGTTTTCTATGGGCTTATCGAAAAGACTCGGTACGCACATTGGGGCTTTATGTTATGCTTATGACATGGTGGATAATATTACAGCCATTTGCCTGGGATTTTGACGAGAGCGCAGTATTATTCATAGGCGCAGTGGGCGGCTTGATGCTGATCGTCGCACAGAGCCATGGAGCCGGAAACCGATACGCCGAACCCTATCGTATTTATGGGGTCCTCCTATCGGCCGGTGTTTTATTGATCCTCAGTTTCTACGATTACAATGAAGATATGCTTCGGACTTGGTCAAACCCTGCCGGTTCTGGCCTGATACTGCTTATTGCTGTTTTCTCCGTCGCGATAATTTTAATCTGCGCACTGGTTAGAAATGCCGGGTCGAGTGAATCGAAGGCTCTTGTTTCAAGTGTACGCGATGTGGTCCATCGCCAGTGGTTGCCGGGAGGTTTGGTCGTTCTGATGGTGGTTCTTTTGCTTTGGAATCAAAGCGTCGGGGAACCATTGCTCCCGACAATTTTAGCCAATTTTGGCATGGTTCTTCTTGCCATCTGGATGATGCGAATCGGTCTGGTGACAGACAAGGGTCAAACATTTGCGGCCGGAGTTCTCTATTTTTTGGCATGGGCGGTGGTGCGATATGTAGATTTATTTGGTGATTTTGGCGGGATGCTGGGAGGGGCTCTCATGTTTTTCCTCTGTGGAGTAGTTTTATTTGGTTTGGCCTATTTTTGGCGCGGTAGAAGGGAGAAACTTCATGACTGATACCAGCATCAGCCACTCCCAGCCTTCGATCACCGGAAATAGCTGGATAACCAGGTGCATCGTTTGGTTGAGAGCGCGAGAACGTAATTTCCTGTTGGTCTTTGCAGGATTCCAGTTTTTTGTGCTGCTGGCGATGATCGGCCTGCACCTAATGCCGCACCTGACCGGAGAAACGATTTTGCTGCGGGTTGTGCCGGTGGACCCAAGGGATCTGTTCCGGGGCGACTACGTGATCTTGAGCTACGATTTCAGCCGTTTGCAGAGAAATACAATAGAGGGAAATCCGCAGTCAGGTTTCGGTCGAAAGAGGCGTGGTCAACCGGTTTATGTATCACTGATTCTCGAGGAAGACGGTAAGCATTGGAAGCGTGATAAAGTGAGTTTTAATCGTCCTGAAAACGGTAAATATATCGAGGGAAAATATTCTGGATGGAATAGGATCGTATTCGGGATTGAATCCTATTTTGTCGAGGAGGGACAGGGACGCGATTATGAGCAAGCTATACGTAAGAAGCAGCTTTCAGCCAGGATTTCACTGACAAAGCGCGGCAAGGCCCTCCTGCAAGGCCTTGAGATCGAATAATTCCCGATCCAACGCCTACAATAAAATCAGGGGCGGGGAAAAGAATCCCCTGCCCCGGTTTTCGCTCAACAACGGCCAAGTCCTCAGCGAATGGCAATTCCCGCCTGTTTGTCAGACGGATACAAAGAAGAAACGGTTGCCAATGTGTAGTAAATAGAGGTATATGCGCTTGAAATCCATAGAGGCGGATAATTTTATCGACCCCCACCCGTGAAAGAACGCATCCAGATCGAAGACGCCTTGAAGCACCTGCATGAGTGCGAATACCGTGGGCAGTCGGTCGGGCCCGAGAGCCTCGCCGGGGTGATGGGGTGCGATCTGGCCGAGTCGGCGGAGCTATTGTCGAATCTGCAGGCGTCGAAACTCGTCGCGCTGGATAAAGGAGCCTACCAACTGACAAGGGAAGGTCGCGAATACGCCCGTCAGGTCGTCCGGGCGCACCGGCTCTACGAAACGTATCTGGCTCACGAAACCGGTTTGGATGAAACCGAATGGCATCCCAAGGCGGAGAAAATGGAACACACCCTGTCTGGCGAACAGGTAAAATCGATGGCCGAACAACTCGGCTATCCGCGCTACGATCCGCACGGCGATCCCATCCCCACCGCGGCCGGAGAACTGCCGCCGGTCCGGGGCATGCCGCTGATTGAATGCTCTCCCGGCTGGGAGGGACGCATCGTCCATATCGAGGATGAGCCCGACGCCTTCTATACCCATCTGGTCAACGCCGGGCTGGCCCCGGGAATGCGGATTCAGGTTCTGGATATGGAACCGAAAATCATTCGCTTGAACGTCGAAGGTCGCGCTATCAAACTGCGCCCGGCGGTGGCCGGGAACCTGGTGGTGATGGCCTTCGAGGCGGATGAATCGTTCGACCAATCGGTAGCTCGTCTGTCCGATTTGCAGTCCGGTGAGACCGCTTCGATCGTTGGGCTGTTGCCGGCTTGCCGGGGGCACGAACGCAACCGATTGCTCGACCTCGGTCTGGTTCCCGGCACTTCCGTCGAGATAGTCTTGTCCAGCCCGGTTGGCAGTCCCATTGCCTATCGGATTCGCGGCGCGGCGATTGCCTTGCGGCGCGAGCAGGCGGATCGGGTGATGATTCGCAAAACAGTCGGAGAACACCTTTGATGTTCAAGAAAAAGTCCACCTGTGGTCAATGCCCTGCCGCCCACGAAGGGATGTTGGAAAAGCTCGGCCTGCGCATGGACCGCTGGGACCACGTGATTGCCCTGGCCGGTAATCCGAACACCGGCAAGAGCACCATTTTCAACGCTCTGACCGGGCTTCGGCAGCACACCGGCAATTGGCCCGGTAAAACCATTGCCCGAGCCGAAGGCGGTTTTTCCTTCCAAGGGAAACGATACAAAGTCGTTGACTTGCCGGGAACCTATTCGCTCCTTTCCGCTTCCCAGGATGAGGAAGTGGCCCGCGATTTCATTCTCTTCGGCCAGCCCGACTTGACCGTTATTGTGGTCGACGCCACCCGCCTGGAACGCAACTTGAACCTCGTTTTACAGGTCTCGCAGATAACGGATCGGGCCATCGTCTGCTTGAACCTGATGGACGAAGCTCGATCCCACGGCTTGCGCATCGACGACCTTGGCCTGGCCCGTGATCTCGGCCTTCCCGTGGTTCCCTGCGCCGCCCGGCAGAATGAAGGGATTCCTTTCCTCATCGAGGAAATCGCCCGCATGGCCTCCGGCCAGACCACCTGCCAACCGCGTCGTCTCGAATACGACATTCCCGTTTTGCAGGACGCAGTCTCTCGTCTGGTGGCCTTGTTGCAACGGACCTTCCCGAAAATTACCAATGCCCCCTGGATCGCTATGCGCTTGCTCGAGGGGGACAGGCGGATCATGGAGGCGGTGAGATCCGGAGAACTCGGTTCGCAGAGGTTCGACCGGAACGCTGAAATTCTTGAAACAGCAAAAGGCTGATTGACCGTATGGACCAATCAACCTCCAACCGGGAAAAAATTCTGGACCTGTCCAACAGCCTGCGTTGGGAAATTCCGGCTAATTTCCGCGACAAGTGGGTGGAACACATTTATGCCGAATCCGCGCGACTGGCCGGGCGCAATACAAAAAAAGCGGGCAATTCGCGGCGGGTGGCCTGGGAACAAAGGCTCGACCGCCTCCTGACCTCGCGCCTGACCGGTTTTCCGGTCATGATTCTCGTGCTTGCGGTGGTCTTGTGGATCACCATCGTCGGTGCCAACAAGCCCTCCGCCTTTCTTGCCAACCAGCTCATGGATATCGGGCACCCGGCGCTGAAAAGCTTCGCCGCTTCCATCGGCATGCCCTGGTGGTTGGACGGGGTGCTTATAGACGGGATGTACCTCACCACGGCTTGGGTCGTTAGTGTCATGCTGCCCCCCATGGCGATTTTCTTTCCCCTCTTCACTCTGCTCGAGGATTTCGGGTATCTGCCGCGTGTGGCTTTCAACCTCGACTACCTCTTCCAACGGGCGGGCGCGCATGGCAAACAGGCATTGACCATGTGCATGGGCCTCGGCTGCAACGCCGCCGGGGTTATTGCCACCCGCATCATCGACTCCCCGCGCGAAAAGCTCATCGCCATTCTGACCAACAATTTCGCCTTGTGCAACGGGCGTTGGCCCACACAGATTCTCATCGCCACCGTTTTCCTCGGAACACTGGCCCCTCCCGCTTTCGCCGGGCTGGTCGCTTCGGCCTCCGTATTGGCTATGGCCTTGCTTGGGGTAGCCCTGACTTTACTGACCTCCTGGGGATTGTCCCGCACGATCCTCAAAGGTGAAGCCTCGACCTTCAGCCTCGAGCTGCCGCCCTATCGCCCCCCTCAGATTCTCCGCACCCTCTACACCTCTTTGATTGACCGCACCATCTTTGTGCTGTGGCGGGCCATCATCTTTGCCCTTCCGGCTGGAGCGGTCATCTGGCTGATCGCCAACCTGCAAATTGCCAATAATTCGTTGGCTGAACACATGATCGATTGGCTCGATCCGCTCGGATGGGCGCTGGGGTTGAACGGCATCATCGTGTTGGCCTATATCGTGGCCATTCCCGCCAATGAAATCGTCATCCCCACCATCCTGATGCTCACCGTGATGACTACCGGAGTCTCCGGGGTCGGGGAACAAGGCGCTGGCGTGATGTTCGAAACCCAAGGGCAACCGCTGATTCAGATTCTGACGGCTGGAGAATGGACGGTGTTAACCGCGGTTTGCCTCATGTTATTCAGCTTGTGTCATAACCCGTGTTCAACCACTATTTTCACCATCTGGAAAGAAACCCGTAGCGCCCGTTGGACAGTACTGGCCGCGTTCTTACCGCTTGTTCTCGGGATACTAATCTGCGGCGCAGTCGCCTTGATTTGGAGAGTAACTATTTAAATTTACAGGAATCAACAAACCGAGATTCCCTCAATATATAGAACAGTTAATCTATAAAAAGTTAAACCCTCGCCACGTCTTTACCAGAAGAAGAAAAAGGTAATTACTTGATTCTTGGCCGTGAAACCGGAAAGGGTTTGGACTTAAACCTTCAAACTCCCGCCCCGAAGGCGGTTTGGGTATATTTCAACCAAAAGGCCAACTCTTTCATCGCACGGGCACGGTGGCTAAGCCGGTCTTTTATGTCAGCCCCTAATTCGGCCAAGGTTTTATCAAAGCCCTCTGGAATGAATAGAGGATCGTAGCCAAATCCTTGATCGCCTGCCGGGGCTCTCGTGATGACACCTTCGCAGGCATCCCGAAAAATCTTTTCCATACCGCTTGGTTCCAACACCACGGCGAAACATACGAAGCGCGCGGATCGCTTGCCATCCGGAACGGATTCCATTTCCCGCAGAAGCTTGGCTATGTTTTCTTCATCGGTAGAATTTTCACCGGCATAACGAGAGGAGTGAACTCCGGGTTTTCCACCGAGGACATCCACCTCCAGACCGCTGTCATCGGCCACGATCCAAACACCCGCAGGGGCGATTGCCCGGAGAGCCCTGGCCTTCAATCGGGCATTTCCCAGAAAACTGTCCTCCGACTCATCAACTTCCGGCATACCGCCAATTTCATCTGGCGAAAAAATCCCCAGGACATTGGTCTCCGAATAAAGAATATGGGAGACTTCCCGGATTTTATTTTTGTTTGTGGTAGCCAGATAAATCTTCATTTCTCGTCTTCTGATTTTGGGTAAACCATAGAGCCGCGCATTAGTTGATCCCTCCCCAAGATCGAATGCCGGATATTATTCAAACTAAATCCGTCGCTCATGGCTAGTGTTTTCTGCCCATGAAATGCTTCCTTAGCTTCCTTGTCGGCCAAAAGGATTGGGGCGCGGTATGAAAACAGGTAATCAAGTATCTTTTCCCGCAGTAACGAGCTGAGTAATGCGGCGCCTCCTTCGAAGAAAACCCCGGTTATGCCCATTTCCTGGCATTTTTTGCCAAAGGCCTTCAGTGACACTTTGCCAAAGCCATCTTCCGGCAAGGTCCAGCTTTGCACACCGGATTCAATTAACTGCTGTATAAGCGCTTGGTCCGCATTTTCACCGGAAACAACAATGGTCCGCTCCCGGTGCTCATCGCAGTATAGGTTTGGCATGGGCTGGCGAACCGTCCGCAAACCGGTGTCGAAAACAAATCGCAGGGGGCACCAGACTGCCGCCTCCAACCGGCTGGTCAGCCCGGGATTATCCGCCAATACCGTTCCTGCGCCTACCGCTATGGCAGGAAACAGCCGCCGCCAGCGCATGACATCCGCTCGCGCAGCTTCCCCGGTGATCCACTTCGAATGACCGGTTCGCGTAGCAATGCGGCCATCGATAGTCGTGGCAATTTTTCCTGCCAATAAGGGTTCGCCACATGTAATCCAGTGATTGAAGATCAGATTCAAATCCTCGCAGTCATCCCGCAAAACGCCTTCCACCACTTCAATTCCGGCTTGCCGCATCTGCTCGAAGCCCTTGCCCGAATGCTCTGGATTGGGATCGGTTGCCCCCGCCACTACCCGCCGGATGCCCGATTCGATAATAGCCACGGTGCAAGGCGGTGTTTTGCCATGAGTGCAGCAAGGCTCCAGGGTTGAATAGAGGGTCATATTAGCCGAAGGGCTACAGTTCAAATTTCTTATGGCAACGATTTCGGCATGGGGTTCTCCCGCTTCGGCATGGAATCCCTCTGCAACGATTTCACCATTTTCCACGATCACGGCGCCCACCATGGGGTTGGGATGAGTCCTGCCCCATCCTTTTCGGGCCGCCTCAACAGCCCTTTCCATAAACTCGGTATCGACAGTCGAATTCATCTAAATCCGCCGGATCAAGCCAGATTGCGCAAAAATGGATTGGTTTTCCTTTCCACGCCCACAGAACTGGTGGGACCATGGCCGGGACAAAGCGTTGTGTCATCCGGAAGGGTAAGAATTTTCTCTTTAATAGATGAAAGTAATTGCTCGGAGCTGCAACCGGGAAAGTCTGTCCGCCCAATACTCCCCGCAAAAACGGCATCTCCACATATAGTTACCTTTAAACCGGAGAAATAGAATAGCAGGCTTCCAGGGCAATGCCCCGGCACATGCCGCACCTCGACGGGTTCGCCCAGAAGGGTGAAATCCTGACCTTCCTCCAAAAAGTGGTCCACTTTACCAGGTTTCATAGATAGCCCCGGTACAAGAAATGCAGCCATTTTCGAGGGATTTTCAATCATATCGAGGTCTTCCCGATGAGCATAAACGGGAATTCCAAGTTCGTTGAATACCGGAACATCCAGAATATGATCCCAATGGCCATGGGTCAGAACAACACTCGCCAGCGTGCAACCAGCCTCTTTCAGCTTTGGTTCGATTTCCTGCCAGGCATTCAAAGGTGCATCGAATAACACAGCTTGCCCACTTTGCCGGTTGAGAAACAAATAGGCATTGGTTTCGATGGGAGGTAGGGAGTAAACCTGTATTTCCATGCCAGGGTGAGATTGCCGCCCGGCGGACCGCTGGCAACGAGATTTTTATCGAAACGGCCGTTGGCCCTCGCCATTTTCTTCTTCTCTTTGCCAGAGGAAAGCCTTTAAACAGCAGGCAACTCCGGTAAGATCGGATTTTTCTTTTTATCATTCAGAAATAAAATCGCCCAATGGATAGTCTTAAATTCGCAGTCTTGCCCGGTGACGGTATCGGTCCGGAGGTCATGGAAACGGCCCTGGAGGTGCTAGGCCATGTCGCCCGGAAACACAATTTCGTCCTCCAATACGAGGAGTCTGACGTAGGAGGTATCGCTATCGACCGGCAGGGTACGGCTCTTCCTCCTCAAACCCTGGAAGCCTGCCAATCGAGCGAGGCCATCCTGTTTGGTTCCATCGGTGGACCCAAGTGGGAGAGTCTGCCCCCGGCGGAGCAACCCGAACGAGCCGCCCTCTTGCCTCTTCGCAAAACTTTTTCCCTATTCGCCAACATCAGGCCGGGCCTCCTCTACCCTGAGCTTGTGGATGCTTCACCCATTAAATCCGAGCGTATTGCCCAGGGTATCGACATGGTCGTTGTGCGCGAACTGACCGGCGGTATTTATTTCGGCCAACCAAGAGAGATCAGATGCCTCGACAATGGCGAAAAAGAGGCAATCGATACGATGGTTTACCGCACATCAGAGATCGAACGCATCGCCGAAGTGGCCATTCGAACCGCTCTAGGCAGAAATAAAAGAATCTGCTCCGTGGATAAAGCCAATGTTCTCGCCAACTCTGTCCTCTGGCGGGAAACTGTCACCGCTTATGTTAAAGAAAACGCGCCGGATATCGAACTAAGCTACCTCTATGTGGACAATGCCGCCATGCAAATCGCCAGCGACCCCGGCCGATTCGACGTTATTCTGACCGGGAACATGTTCGGTGATATTCTCTCCGACCTTATGGCTTCCGTCTGCGGATCATTGGGTATGCTGGCTTCCGCCAGCCTTGGGACCGGTAAAAACAGCCACGGCCTGCCCTTCGGACTCTATGAACCGGCTGGGGGAACCGCTCCCGATATCGCCGGGAAAGGAATCGCCAATCCCTGCGCCCAAATCCTCAGCGCCGCCCTCATGCTCCGCCACAGTTTCGGCCACTCCGAGGCGGCCGATGAAATCGAAAGAGCCGTCCATCGGGCCGTTTCTTCCGGCATCCGCACCAGCGATATTGCTTTTGAAACCCAAAGCGTATCCACTCAACAAATGGGGAAAGCCATTCTTTCCAACATAAGTTGAGATAAATTATACTGGATGCTAGATGCTTGATGAGGAGATAAAATGAGTTACAGAGATCTTGAAATATGGCAATTAGCGAAGGATATGAGTATCGATATCCACAGGATGACTCTGCAAAAATTGCCTAAATTCGAGATGTATGAAACAGGATCCCAAATTCGTCGCTCCAGTAAATCTATTCGGACGAACATTGTAGAAGGTTATGGCCGACGACGTTACAAGCAGGATTTTATTCGTTTCCTCACCTATGCTCAGGCTTCCTGTGATGAGACCGCCGATCATCTGAATTTACTATTTGAAACAAAATCATTCGATGACACAGAATTGCATAAAATACTTAACGTCCGGCTGGAAAAACTCGGGCGTAAAATCACCAAATTCATCCAAAGTGTTGAGAAAATGCATCGATCCGTGAGAGAAGAACCATCGAGTTACCACGTTGTAGAAACCGAATCCGATTACTAATTGTACAATCCATCAATCCAGCATCCAGCATCCAGCATCTAGCATCTAGTATCCAGCTTCCAGCATCTTCTTTCCGCATGAACTCCACCGAAATCAGGCAGTCGTTCTTCGATTTTTTCAAGGAAAAGGGTCACAAAATCGTGCCCTCGGCCTCGCTCCTGCCTACCGCTCCGAATCTGTTATTCACTAATGCGGGTATGAACCAGTTCGTGCCCCATTTCCTTGGAGACCGGCCCGCTGCTCACCAGCGAATTGCCGATACCCAGAAGTGCATCCGTGCGGGCGGTAAGCACAACGACCTGGAAGACGTCGGTCTGGATACCTATCACCACACTTTTTTCGAAATGCTGGGCAACTGGTCCTTCGGAGATTATTTTAAAAAAGAGGCCATTGAGTGGGCCTGGGAACTGCTCACCGAAGTATGGGGTTTCCCCAAGGAGCGGCTTTACGCCACAGTTTATAAACCGGCCGAGGGCGATCCGGCCGAGTTCGACCAGGAGGCTTGGGATCATTGGGCTGAAGTTTTGACCAAAAGCGGTTTGGACCCCGCGACCCATATTCAGTCCTGGGACAAAAAGGATAATTTCTGGATGATGGGCGATACCGGACCCTGCGGCCCGTGCAGCGAAATTCACATGGACTTGACCCCCAACGGGGCCACCCAAGGCAGCCTCGTCAACAAGGAATCCCCCCTCTGCATCGAAATCTGGAACCTCGTCTTCATTCAATTCAACGCCGGTGAGGATGGTTCCTTCAAGCCCCTCTCCGCCCGGCATGTGGACACCGGAATGGGCTTCGAGCGCGTTGCCGGAATTTTGGCCACGACAAAAAACTTCACCGATTTTTCCAATCCACCCAGTAATTACGACTGCGACCTGTTTACGGATATCTTTCAATGTCTGCACGAAATGTCCGGTCACCGTTATAGCTGCACCGTTCCTGCCGATCCTGCCAACATGAGCGAAGTGGAGCTGAAAGACTGTTCCTTTCGCGTTCTGGCCGACCACCTCCGAACCTTGTCCTGCTCAATTGCCGATGGCATCCTGCCGGGCAACGAAGGCCGCAACTACGTCCTGCGGCGAATCCTCAGGCGGGCCGTCCTTTTCGCCCGCCATGTCGATCTGCCCTCGGGTTCATTCGTCAAGCTGGCCGATTCTGTGGCGGAAAAACTCGGTTCCGTCTTTCCGGAACTGATCGAACACCAGGAGGTGATCCGCAAGGTTATCGCTTCAGAGGAGGAAGCCTTCGAACGCACCATCGACCGGGGTTTGCAACTGCTTGACCGGATTACGGAGGAAAATTCGGGAGTCATCAGCGGTCAGGAAGCCTTTCAACTCTACGATACCTATGGCTTTCCCATCGACCTAACCCAGATAATTGCCCGCGAGCGCCACCTCAAGGTCGATCTCGAAGGGTTTTCCCAGGAAATGGAAAAACAACGCACCCGCGGCCGGGCGGCTCAGAAAAAAACAACCATCCAAGTTTCCGAGGGTGAGCGTGAGGCCGCTAAAACGGAATTCGTTGGGTTCGAGGAAGAAAATCTGAAAGGTTGCCAGACCGAACTTCTTGAGAGGGTCGATACTGGCGGCAAATCATTCCTGATTTTCCATCAAACTCCCTTTTATGCTGAAATGGGCGGACAAATCGGTGATGCCGGGACCGCCGAAATCGAAGGACAATCAATCCGGATTCTCGACACTATCCGCGACGATTCCGGTCGTTATCTTCATCAGACGGAAGCCCTGCCGGATCTGGATTTAAACGGAAAACCGGCCCGATTGTCGGTTGATGTTCCGCGCCGCAAAGCCATCCAGCGCCACCACAGCGCCACCCATATTCTCCATTGGGCGTTAAGGAAAGTGCTTGGAAACCATGTCCGCCAGGCCGGTTCCCTTGTGGCTGAAGATCGCTTGAGATTCGATTTCGCCCATTTCGAAGCACCGGGCAAGGAGCAACTCAAGCAGATCGAGCTACTCGCCAATCAACGCCTTCTGGAAAATGCAGGCATCGATTGGTATGAGATCCCATTCGCCGAAAAACCCGACCAGGTCATCGCTTTTTTTGGTGAAAAATATGGAGAAATCGTCCGTGTGGTGGATATCGGAGGATGGTCCCTTGAACTCTGCGGGGGCACTCATGTTCGGGCCACCGGAGAAATCGGATTGCTCAAAATTGTTCAGGAGTCGGCCATCGCCGCCGGAACGAGACGCGTCGAGGCGGTGGTGGGAGAAAGCGCCTTTTCCCTCGTCGAAAATAACTTCCTGCTTCTCAGCACTCTGGCCAATCAGCTCTCCTGCCCACCGGCGGAACTTGGGGAACGGCTCACCTCCCTCCTCGATCAGCGAAAAAGCCAGGAAGAGGAACTCCGCCAGCTTCGCCGCAAAAGCACAACTGCTCTGGCCGACAATTTAACTGAAATAGCCAGAAAAATCGGTGATCTGAACTGGGTGGCAGCTAAGGTCAAGGCGGCCAACCCCGGCGAATTGCGAAAACTGGCAGTTGAAATCTCAAAACAAACCGGTCCGGGAGTAATCGTGCTGGGAACGGTTATTGGCGAGCGTGTAACGATCCTCGCCCTCTGCTCCAAAGAAGCGATCGAAGAGGGCCATAAAGCTGGTGATATCATCCGCGACCTGTCCGGCAAACTGGGCGGCAAAGGAGGCGGCAAAGCGGACTTCGCCATGGGCGGCGGAAACGACATCAACGCCCTCGACGATGCCCTGCAATCCCTTCTCAAAACCTGATTGACATGCCCTCCGCGAATCCATTGACCAGTGCCCAGCAAAAATTCCTCCGGGGTCTGGCCATGAAGCTGAAACCGAGAGTCGCAATCGGAAAAAACGGCTTAACCGATAATTGCCTCAAGGAATTGCGAGCGGCCCTCGAAAGGGAAGAACTAATAAAAGTAAAAGTCCCCGGAAAGGCCGCCGAAAGAAAGCTCCTGGCCAAACAAACGGCCGAGAAGACGGAAAGCAATTTGGTTGGCATGGTCGGCACTATGGCCGCCTTCTACCGCCCTTCCCCTGCTTTGGTAAAACGTCAAATAACTCTGCCAAATTAACGGTAGAGTTAAAGACTCTCACGAACGATGGCGCAGAAATAGTGAGATGAATAAAAATATAATTAGGCGAAATGGTCCTTGTCCTTGTGGCAGTGGAAAGAAATATAAGAAATGTTGTTTGGGAAAAATATTTCCCGATAAACCTGGCATTTTTATAGATGAAATAGACCCATTAATTGATTATAGCACTATCGATTATGGCGCTCCAAAATTGAATGAATACTTTTTTGCAACAAATGATTTTCAAGAATTCTCCGCACAAAGACTTTTTTATACAAATATGCTAATTCCCGGTATTGAAGATCTTGCAACAAATTTCGTCAATGATTTAATTAGCCGCGGGAAAAAAGAATCAATGCTTATTGGTAATACCGATAATCCATGCAAATTGGTAAACATATTAATTCAAGGACCGGATTCAATAAACAAATCACAATTGAAAGAAAAACTGATTCGCTATCAGGCAACAACCATTCCCATTATTTTGGAGGAAATGAAAAAACCTCAAAAGGATGTATTTCTTGAAATTGCAATTGAAGTTATAAATAGAACTACAAAAGATTATACAGAAGAAATACGAGGGCTAATAAAAAATAATTTATTGAGCACATACACAATGTCATTACTTTGCATCTATTTGGGATTTTACGTGAACAAGGAATCAGAAAGAATTCTTTGGAACTTATTCCATTATTTTAAAGAATATTTTTCCGAGGAAACTTTAAGTGACGGCCCCTTGTTGGGACTATTAGAAATGAGAGACCTAAAAAAATGAAGTCGACTGAACCCTCATTCAGCAAGCAACCCTGGCGCAGTAAACCCCATTATTTCAAAAATTCGAGAAGTGATGAAGGGCAAGGCGCAGACCGTAAATCGACGCGAGAGCGTAGTTCACTACTCAACCAAGCGGTTTGCGGGCTGAAACGCCGCTATTCGCACTTGCAAGGGCATATTCGCATCCTCACATTCAGCGCGGACCAAATTTGACCGGTTCTGCACCATAACTATTCCGTTACCTGAAATTTACCACACGCCCTTAAGAAGCCGTTTGAAACATGGGGGTCAACTGTCAGGCTAGAAGACATGCATCCGAATCTCGACCGTTTTTTGAAGGAGACTGAGGAAGAAATGGTCTCCTTCCTCAGGCAGCTCGTGAGCCTGCCGACCGTCAATCCGCCAGGTCAAAATTATAAGCAGTGTGCTGCATTTCTTCACTCCACATTAACAAAACTTGGTTTCCAATCCGAACTGATCGAAATCCCCGCCCAGGAAACAATTAAAGTCCTGCCCGAAGCCGGGAATTACCCTCGCTATAACGTCCTTGGATTACTGGACGTAGGCGCTTCCCAAACGGTACATTTTAACGCGCATTACGACGTTGTGCCGGTTTCCACCGGCTGGGACCACCCGCCCTTTTCCGGTTATTGCAACGAAGGAAAAATTTATGGGCGCGGGACTGCCGATATGAAAGGCGCCATTGCCGCATTCATTCATTCGCTAAAAGCATTTCATCGCAACGGTTTGAAACCGGCCTTCAATGTCGAAGTCTCCTTCGTTTGCGACGAGGAGACGGGCGGAAAATTAGGGGCCGAATATCTGGTAAAAAAAGGACTCACCAAGGCTGACTTTGCCATCGTTGGTGAAGGAGCCTGTGGTCACCGGGTCGGAGTTGGCCATAACGGGGTAATTTGGTTGGAGGTTAACCTGAAAGGACACGCTGCCCACGCCAGCGCCCCCGAAAAAGGTCTCAATGCATTTGAGAAGATGACCGAACTGGTTGCGGACCTGAGAACATTCGGGGAGGAGCTT
>JAJFLV010000137.1 GCA_021772535.1 Opitutales bacterium
ATTGCAAAGCTGCCGCAGAACGCACACTTTACATTTGGCTGGATTTGCTTTTTGTTTTTTCATTACAACCTGCTTCTAGCGAAACAGGCGAACAAGAGCAATTCCAGCCGTTTTTCGCTATCTCCTATGGGATGCTAATGAATTCTTTTCAACCTTTATGCATTTTGTTATTTCGTCATTTTCGACATCCTGTTCGGTTATATTGATCCCTTTGGACAACGGTCCCGATATCCTACCTTATCTGCACATCAGCGCTTCTTCTTTGGTGTCTGGCTAGGCGAGGAGGGATTTTATTTTTTGGCGAAGGGCGGTGCAGCGGTGGGCGCTTTCCTTATTTCTGACAGCCATGGCGTAGGCGGCGGGATCACCGACGAGGAATACTTTTTTCCGTCCGCGGGTGAGGGCGGTGTAGAGGAGGTTACGCTGCAGGAGCATGTATTGCTGCTTGAGCAAGGGCAGGACGACGACCGGGAATTCACTTCCCTGGGCTTTGTGCACGGTGGTGGCATAGGCCAGTTGGAGGTCGGCCAGTTCCGAGCGGTCGAAATCGAGCGTTTTACCATCGAATTCCGCCGCCATTGTGCCCGATTCGAGATTGACGACTTTAATCTTCCCCTGGTCCCCGTTAAAAATCTGCTTTTCGTAATTGTTGCGCGTCTGGATGATTTTGTCGCCCACGCAAAAGAGGTTTTCGCCAAACCGGATGCCGGATTTTCCCGATTTTACACTTACATTTAAAAGGCTCTGCAATTGCTTGTTGAGGTTTGCAATCCCGACCACTCCTTTGTGCATGGGGGCGATTACCTGGACATCCCAAACGGGATCGATTCCCAGGCTCCGGGGCAGAAATTTCCCGCAAAGATCGAGCACGGTTTGCAGGCATTGTTCAGGATCGGGGGCGACAATGAACCGCAGGTCCTCAGTTGGATCGATCTTTTGAAGGTCGCCAGCGGGGAGCCTCGCGGGGGCCACGGGATTGCCGCCCAATACCTCGTAGGCAGCCGTGACGATAGGGCTGCGAGCTTCCTGTCGGTAAATTGTTTGCAGCCGGGTGACGCGGATGGAGCCGCTTTCGATAAGGTCTTTAAGGACATTGCCAGCCCCGACCGAGGGCAGCTGATCGACATCGCCGACGAGGACAAGGTGGGTCTGCGCACGGAGGGCGCGGAAGAGCACGGCGGCCAGGCGGTTATCGAGCATGCTGGCCTCGTCCAGAATAACGATGCCGGCCACCAATGGATTACTCTCATTGACCATAAAGCGGCCTTCGGCAGGATCGAAATTGAGGAGCCGGTGGATGGTGCGGGCCTTGAGGCCGGCCGCCTCGCTCATGCGCTGGGCGGCGCGTCCGGTGGGAGAAGCCAGCATGATTTTGACTTTCTTGGCCCCCAGGATTTGTACGATGGCTCGAAGAATGGTGGTTTTGCCGGTGCCGGGACCGCCGGTGATGATGGAAATTTTTTCCGACAAAGTGGCCCGGATGGCCTCGGACTGCTCGGGAGCGAAGGCGATGCCGTCTCCGGCTCTTTCCTGGACCCAGCGAACAGCGGGTTCAATTTTTATGGGAGGCAGCCCCGAAGGGTGTCTGAGCAGCCTGGCAACCCCTTGGGCGATCTTTGTTTCCGCCTGATTGGAGAGAGGGAGTTGCAGCAGACCTTCCTTGATATGGTGGCAAAGGCTTCCTTCCGAGACCAGGACTTCTACTCCCCGGGCGATGTTGGCCTCCGCCGATTGGAGCAATTCGGTGGCATAAGATTGCAAATCCTCCCTGGGGAAGCCGGTGTGGCCCTCATCCTCCAGTGTGTGCATGGCGTGGAGGATACCGGCTTCGATTCTTTGCGGGCTGTCATTGGCAAAACCGATATTGATGGCGATTTTATCGGCTGTTTTGAATCCGATGCCGGGGATTTCACGGATAACCTGGTAGGGCTCAGACCGCAGAACGGCGGCGGCATCATTTCCGTACTTGGCGACTATTTTGACACATTGGGCCACGCTGACCCCATAAGTTTGCAGGAACATCATTACCTCGCGCACCGCACTTTGTTCCTCCCAGGCTTTTTTAATAGCCTTGGCCCGCTGCCGCCCGATGCCAGGAATTTCCCTCATGCGAGCCGATTCCTCGGAGATGATCCTGAGGGTATCGACCCCGAAATGATCGACGATTTTGTCCGCGTAAACTTTGCCGATTCCTTCCACCAGGCCGCTGCCCAGGTATTTGCGTATCCCATATACGGTGGAGGGGAGGGTGGAGCGGAATTCCCGTATTTTAAACTGCCGGCCAAAACGCTGATGATCGACCCACTGGCCTGCCAGGCGGAGTGTCTCCCCGCATTGCACTCCGGGCAGTGCCCCGGCAATGGTAACCGTTTGATTTTCTTCGCCGGTGCGGAATTCTCCGATGCAAAAGTGGTTGTCCTCGTTGAAAAAAAGAATCCGCTCAAGGACCCCGCTGAGGACCTCTTCTCCGTGGTGAAGACGTATGGTTAGGGGCGTAGTCACGATTGGGTCAAGGGAGATGGTATCGTTTGGCAAGACGGGCTTGACCGATTACAAATGCCAAGTCTAGATAACAGGCAAGATCAATGGATGCACAAGCGCAAAAAGCCGTTTTTACCGTAGAAAGGGCAGGCGAAAAACTCGTCCTGCGACTCTCAGGCGTCTGGAAACTGGGCTGCGGCCTCCCGGATATCAAGGAAATTGAAAATCTCCCTGTGGAGGGGGAAGGCTACAAAAGTATCACCTTTGACACATCGGGTATCGTTGGCTGGGACTCCGGTTTGATGACCTTCCTGATAAAGGTATTGCGTTTTTGTCAGACTAACGATATTCAATTCGATCAGGCTTCACTTTCCCAGGATCTAAGCAGTCTGCTCAGCTTATCCCAGGCGGTACCGGAAAAAGAGGGGCTGGGGGAGGCCGACAGCCGGGGCAATTATTTTCACCGGTTGGGAAAAGTCAGCATTGGGAAATATGAAGAGATGATGGCCAGCGTTTCCTTCGTGGGGGAATGTTTCCAAAGTGTGCTCGGTTTGCTGAAAGGCCGCCGGCCCTTTCGCTGGCGGGATTTTTACCTTGTGGTGCAGGAAGTTGGCTTCGATGCCCTGCCCATTGTCGCCCTGATCAGCTTTTTGGTGGGATTGATCATCTCATTTCTGGGTGCCGTGGTTCTCCAGCGATTCGGGGCCGATGTCTATGTTTCCTATCTTGTGGCCTATGGAATGCTGAGGGAGATGGGGGCGCTGATGACGGGCATCATCATGGCCGGGCGGACGGGAGCCGCTTTTGCCGCCCAGATCGGGAGCATGAAAGTTACCGAGGAGATCGACGCGCTACGGACCCTGGGCATATCCCCGATCGATTTTATTGTGCTGCCCCGCATGCTGGCCTTGTTCCTGATGATGCCGCTTCTGTCCATTTATGCCGCCATAATCGGAATGTTCAGCGGCATGTTGATTTCAAACATTATGATGGATATCGCCTTCCCAATTTTTTTGAATGGCATGAAAGAGGCTGTGGCCTTGCCCGATTTTTTTCTGGGGGTCTTCAAGGGAACGGTTTTCGGGGTCATCGTGGCGGTATCGGGCTGTCTAAAGGGCATGCGTTGCGGCGACAGCGCGGACGCGGTGGGACTGGCTGCCACATCCGCAGTTGTTACGGGAATTACCTTTATCATCATTTCCAACGCCATGATCGACTGGGTCGCCGCAATTTACGGAATGTAAGATTTTATATGCAGTGAGTGAGAAAGCCAATGAACGCTAACCAAAATGGAAACGTCCACATCGAAGTCCGCGGCCTGGAAATGGCCTATGGGGATTTTGTGGTTATGCGCGATCTCAACTTCAAGGTCCTGCATGGTGAGGTTGTGGTCATCATGGGGGGGAGCGGCTGCGGCAAAAGCACATTGTTGCGTCATTTGATCGGGTTGAGAAGTCCCTCTAAAGGCGATATTCTCTACGACAATGAAAGTTTCGTGCAGTCTTCGGAAGAGGAGAAACTGAGAAAACTGCGGTCTTTCGGGGTGCTTTACCAGGGAGGCGCATTGTGGAGTTCCATGACCTTGGCGGAAAACATCATTCTCCCATTGGAGGAATACACCAACCTGACCCCCTCGGAGATTTCCGATGTCGTTTCCTACAAGCTATCCCTGGTCGGACTGGCCGGATTCGAGGGATTTTACCCTTCGGAAATCAGCGGTGGAATGCGTAAAAGGGCGGGATTGGCCCGAGCCATGGCACTGGACCCGGAAATACTTTATTTCGATGAACCGTCGGCCGGTCTGGATCCCATCAGTTCGAGCCGATTGGACGATCTCATCCTGCAATTGAGGGATAGTCTGGGTTCGACAGTGGTAGTGGTGACCCATGAGCTACAGAGTATATTCGATATTGCCGACAAGGCAGTCTTTCTCGATGTCGAGAAACGCACCATGACCGCCTACGGCAATCCAAACGACATGCTGCGCGATCCTCCCAATGATAATGTGCGACGATTTTTAACCCGGGACAGTGGAACGGATTGATTTTGACATTGTTATGCCATCATGCCCCAATCCTGCCCTCAAATAAATTGGCCGTAAGGAAATGTGTTATCCCGCGTCCTATAAATATTCGAGTTCTCTCCTGAAAAATGAGCAGAAAAGCTAACCCCGCCCTTATCGGTTTTTTTGTCCTGGGCTCCATCGTCCTGGCCGTTGTCTCAATTGCCTTTTTCGGCTCCATGAAATTTTTTTCGGAGAGCGAAGATTTTATCGTTTATTTCGATGAAGCCGTCAGCGGTCTGGATGTGGGCGCGCCGGTTAAATTTCGCGGAGTTCCCATCGGAAGCGTGAAAGAAGTATATATACGTTTTAACCAGGGTGACGAGTCGGACCATATTCCCGTCATCATCGAATTGGATATTACTCTTCTCAACAGTTCCCTGGGGGTAGATGTCGATATTCGCGATGAGGAGGTATTTTTCCAGGTTATCAACCAGGGCTACCGAGCCCAGTTGGTGATGGAGAGCTTTATCACGGGTCTGCTCTACATTGAAATTGACATCGACCTGGATGCCGGTCGTCCCGTGATGGTTCAGGAAGAAGCAATATACAAGGAGTTCCCCTCCAAACAATCACTCACGGCCGCCCTTGGAAGCACCGCTCAGGAGGTTTTTGCCATGCTGGGCGCCCTTGATGTCCAGACCATAAACAATGAACTCGTTGGGGTTCTTTCGAAGGCCAACAAAGCCCTGGGCGCAATTGAGTTTTCCCGGATCAACGATTCGGTCATCCGGGCCGCCGATTCGGCTACCGAGTTGGTTAGTTCGGAGAAAATCAAGACGACCCTCGATAACCTCAACAAGGCGCTCAAGGAATATGAGAAACTGGCCTCCGATCTGCGAGGGAAAATCGATCCGGTATTGGCCGAAGCGGACAAAACCAACATCGAAATTCAAACTACTCTACAAAAAGTTCGCGACGTTTCCACCCAAATCGAGCGGACTCTGTCACCGGAGTCATCCATTCGCTACGAGTTGGAGAATACGCTTTCCGAGCTGGCCGAACTGTCCGAATCGCTTCGTCTTTTTGTCGAATACCTGGAACGCAACCCGAGGGCTTTCCTAACCGGAAAAGAGTTACCCGATTCAGACTCCAAAAAGAAGAAAAAGAAAAAATGAACCTTTTCCAACTATTCTCTAACCGAAAATTAACCCCGGTCTTTTTCCCGCTGGCGATCCTTTTGTTGGTGGCGGGCGGGTGTATCGACCTGGCGCCACAGCACGATCCTACCCGTATTTTCGTGCTGACGGGAAATCCATCCAATCTGCCCGCGTTGAGCAAAGGAGGAGCGGTGGTCAGAGTCAGCCCCATCCAATTGCCTGCCTACCTTTCCAGTCCGAAGATGGCGATCCGGCAGGGCGGCCAGGAAATCGTTTACTCCGAATTCAACCGTTGGGGCGAGGGCCTCGATAGAGCCATTGGACAAATCCTTTCCGAGTCCATCCTGGCGAATCCCCAGGTAAGCCAGGTTTCGCTCGTTCCGGCCCATGAGAATTTATCCTACGATTACACCGTCACCGTTAACCTTATTCGTTTTGAAGGTGAAAACGCCAACGCCGCTGTTTTGGAAGCCCGGTGGAAAATAATAGATTCGGAGAGCGGCGAAATTGCCGGTTCCGGAACCACCTCAGCCCGCCGCCCCTGGGACGGGAAGGACTATGCAGCCCTGGCCCAAGGATTGAGCGATAATTTGGCGGAATTGGGACAGGATATTTCCCGTGCCCTGGAGGATATTGGAAATAAACCTTAATAAAACGGCCACCTCGAGGCCTCAAGCATTGCTTGTCGGAATAATCGGAAACAACCGCTAACTGGCCGAGGTATTGGCAAGTTTTGGGTCGTGCAGCATCGATTTGTGAGCGCTCAAATCCTCCAGTTCGCGCCTTCCGGATTCCGGTAAAAGGAGCAGTATAAAAGCGCTGATAAGCGTGACGGTGGATACCAGGGGAACCATCGCAACCAGATCGCCCTTATGGTGCGTCAATGCACCGATCAGCAGGAGACCGAGGCCCGCTCCAACGGTTTCCATAATAGTGATAACCCCGGCGAAAGTCCCGCGATAGGAAGTTGGAACGAGTTCCGTGGAAAGCGCCCGGATGACAAGGGTTCCCGCCATGACGGAAGCAAAAATCAAGATCAAGGCCAGGTAGCTCAAGAAGCCCGTGCCAGTAAAGAAAAGCCAGGTGGCCGCAGGAAAGATGGTTAAGAAAAGAAAGCCCGCCATTTTTCGGCCAACCTTGTCGCTGAGGCGCCCCGCCAGAACATTTCCGGGTATAAGAAAAGAGCCGCAAGAGATCAGGGCAAAGGATAATTGCCAGGTGGCAAGATTCCTGTAGGCCAGCAAATAATAACCGATAAAACTGATAACAGTAATGAACCCCCCGGCCGAAAGCATCCCCATTAGCGCCAGCCCAACCGCCCGCCAAGGGTATGTTCTTCCCAGTCTGGAGTAAGGCCCTAGCCAGTTTGCCAAAGTGTGTCGAAAATTTGAGATGCCGGGAGTGCCCTTGTAATCCCGAAATCGCTGCGTTTCATAAATTCCTCCGCTAAACATAGGCATCCTGACCAGGGGAATGATGCCGATAAAATATAGAGCGCGCCACCCATAGGGCAGCCAGTCCACGAAGGCAAAAAATACCGCTCCGAAAAAATAGCCCACAGCCGCCCCCGCCGCCAGAATTCCGAAAGCCCATCCCCTGTGCAGGGCCGGAATTTCCTCCGTTATGAGGACAATGGCAATTGCCGCCGCGCTCAGCATGAAGGTTCTCGTGATTATCTGAAAAAAGACGAATTGTCCTGGAGTCTGGCTGAAAGCGGTGGCAAAGGTGCCCAGGCTCAGACCTATAATGGACATGAGGAAAAGCTTGCGCCGCCCGGCAATGTCCGCGAAAGGGATCACCAAAAGTGAAAACAGTCCCCCGAACCGAATGAGGGAAACAAAATAGCCCAATTGCGTTTCATCGATCTTCAAGTCCGCAGAAAATTTTTCCAATGTGGTGAGCAAAAGCGACAAGTCGTAATTTTCGTAAAAAATGGCGATCGTCACACAACCCAGAAGAGTCACCTTTGAGGACTCCAGAGCGGGCATAGCTCCAAAAATAAAGCGTGGTATCCACCACGGGTTTTCCGTGCGAATTTCCTCTCTTTCGCGCTTTTGACTATGGTCGATTTCTATTGGCACATGGAATGGATTTTCAGTCCTTCATATAATAAAGGGAAAGGGAAAAGAATCAGGCCAGGCATCAGCGCCCTTTCCGCATAGGGCTCCTCTCGTTGACTCTTTTCTCCTTATGAAAACAACCATGCCAATAATCTTTCTGTATCAAGAGGTTATCACTTGAGGAAAGATTGGGTCAAACCGCAAATTCAACACTTCCAGCCCACACTCATGATCTGGCCGTGGCCAGGCAGG
>JAJFLV010000138.1 GCA_021772535.1 Opitutales bacterium
CGGCACACAAGTTTCAGAACTCTAAAATTTGGGCAGTTTTTTATGAAATTTGCGATTCTTAGGATTAATAGTGGTCTAGACAAGGCAATGATACTTGAAAATAATTGCAAAGGCAGAAATAAATATTGGCTTTTTCATCTAATTCATCTAAATTAGAACAAATTTAATTGTAAAGGAATTGCATGAAACAAGTAACCGCCAATGAAGCCAAACAATCGCTGGGTAAAGTCATTGATATCGTTCAACGCGAGCCGGTGCTGATTCAGCGGTACAATCGCGCTGCCGCGGTTATGCTCTCGGTCCAGGAATATGAAAAGTTGACTGCCCTCAACAAGGAAGAATTTCAACGCTTTTGTGACCGTGTGGCCGGCAAGGCAAAAAAACAAGGCCTGACGGAACGCAAATTCAAACAAATCATCAATGCCGAAAAATAGGCCGCGTATTGTGGTCGATACCAACGCTCTGGTGAGCCGTCTGTTGTTGCCGGATTCAAAAACGGGCCAGGTGGTAAATAAGGCGGTCGATGAAGGTGTAGTGTTGGTTTCAAACGATACCTTGGAGGAACTCGCTGATGTTCTCAGCCGGAAAAAATTCGATCCTTATGTTACGCGAGAGGATAGAGAAACATTCATCCTCCTGTTGGGTCGTATCAGCGAGCGCGTGGAAATCGTCCGCCGTATCCAGGCCTGCCGGGACCCGAAGGATGACAAGATCCTTGAATTGGCCGTCAATGGCGAAGCAGACCTGATCATTAGCGGATACTGCGATTTGCTCGCACTGCACCCATATATGGGAATTCCCATCCTTTCTCCCTCGGATTATTTACATTTGACAGGAAGATAAAGACGAGTCTGGAAAAATTTTCACACCGCAATCGGGGCTCTTATGACGGGATGAGGATCATAGCCGGTCAACTTGAAATCTTCGTAGGTGAAGTCATCAATATTCCTCACCGCGGGATTCAGTTTCATTTGCGGTAACGCCTTGAAATCGCGTGAAAGCTGCAGGTTCACCTGCTCCAGGTGATTGGTGTAAATATGCAAATCTCCAAAACTGTGCACGAATTCCCCCGGTTTCAGGTTGCAGACCTGGGCTACCATCAAGGTCAAAAGGGCATAGGAGGCGATGTTAAAGGGCACCCCGAGAAAGAGATCGGCACTGCGCTGGTATAGCTGGCAACTGAGTGTGCCCTCATCCACATCCACGTAGAATTGAAATAAGGCGTGGCAGGGGGTGAGGGCCATTTGTTCGATTTCTCCCGGATTCCAGGCCGTGACAATATGGCGGCGGCTGAAAGGATCTCTTTTAATTTGCTCAATTACCCTGTCGATCTGGTTGACGGTGGTTCCGTCCAGTCTCTGCCAGTGACACCACTGTGCCCCGTAGATGCGGCCCAAATCGCCCTTTTCATCGGCCCACTCATCCCAGATGCTAACCTTATGGTCGTGCAGGTATTTCAGGTTGGTGTCGCCTCTCAAAAACCAGAGCAATTCGTAGGTAATGGATTTGAGATGAACTTTTTTGGTGGTCAGGAGGGGAAAACTATCACTCAAATCGAACCGCGCCTGGGCCCCGAACATCGAAATGGTCCCCACACCAGTCCGGTCTTTCCTTTTTTTCCCTTTTTTCAGGACGAGCTTGAGGAGGTCGTGGTATTCTTTCATCTGAGGAAGGAAGTTTCGTTTTATGCCGGTTAAACGATAGTTTCGGGACAGTCCGAAGGGAAGTTTTAAACTGCAATGAAGTCAACTTTTGGATAAAAGGTTTTTCATTGCCCCGGTGTTTTGTGGATGAGTTCCATGAATTTCCTGCCTATCGGCCAAATTGGGTTTCTGGGAAGGGAAGGTTTTGGCTTGATTTTCCCTGACCAGAAATCTATAAAATAAAGCATGTTCTATGACCTGAAGAGGGTTGCCGCCTGCTGCATGGTAATGGGTTTGCTTTTAGCTGCATCACAAAAGGCAAGTTTTGGCGCCGCCAATGGCTTCACGGGATTTTCCAGGTCGCTGGCCATCGCCCCGGTTAAGGCTCCAGCCAATATGCTCTATGGAGCCTCAAAAAAAACATGGCGCAATACAAATCGGGCTGTCGGCAGACTGACCCCTTCCTTCTTCCCCGGTCCTGTCAAAATGCCTTTATCGAAAGGAGGAAAAGGAATATCCTCTCGAAGATTAAAAAAACTGTTATTGGTCCAAAAAACCGGTATGGCTGACAAGTATGCCTATGCCTCGGTGGCACGCATGGGGTTCCGGCATTCGATTTTGAGTTCCACAGGCAAGAAGACTAAAAAAATCTTTCCCCCCAATCATATTAAAAAGAAATAATTGAGAATAGTATGGCGTCATTAAAAGCACTCTCCCTCAATATGCAATGGGGGCAGACTTGGGATGAGGAGCAGCCCGATAACGCCCCGGTGCGCCTCGACATGACCATCGAGGAAATCCTCAAACACGATGTCGATATCGTGATGCTTCAGGAGGTGGAAAAGGTGGAACCGGGAAGCGGCCAAATCCAGCCTCCCCCAAATTACTCAAGAATTCGAGAGGAATTAACGCAATACGATAGCTTTTTCAGTTATCCCGCCTCCGACAGGAGGGAACTCCCCTTCGGTTACGGCCTGGCTATTTTTTCCAAAACCCCCCTTACCGATACTCGCTCTATCAACCTTCCAGCTCCTTCCATCAGCTTCGAATTCGATGGCCAGGAGACCAATCCCACAGACCGGCTTTTAATTGGAGCCAAAACAAAAATCAAGGGGAAGGACTTGCAAATTTTCAACACTCACCTGCAGGCCTTTTTTATCATTGACCACAGTAGTGACGATCATCCCGGACAGCGTAATGTCATCGTTGAACAACTGAAAGCCTCCGCTTGCTCTACGATCTTGGGAGGTGATTTCAATTCTGCGCCCGGAGAAAACACAATTGCCCAAATTGAGTCTGCAGGCTTCAAAACTGCCCAGAAGGAGATTATTACCTGGCGCAGAATGCCCTATATCCTTGATCATATTTTTTACAACCACGGGCTGAAATTAAAATCCGTGGAAGTCTGCCAAACCATGGCTTCGGACCATCATCCCCTCAAAGCGGTTTTTGAACTATAAAATTACACGGCCCGAACGGAAGATACCCATCTATCCGTTGCGAATTTTATCTTTTTTCTCCTCCATCTCCTCCTGTAAACGCTCTTTTTCCAGAGCCATTTGCCTACGGATTTGTTCGGCTTCTACCGGATTTCCGCTTTGCTCTGCCTCCTCCAACTGCTTTTTCAGAAAAATTTCCCTCTCCGCCAGCTTGGCTTGGTAACGGCTTGAAACATCAGCCAGTTGCTCCCGTTGTTCATCGGTTAGCGGTTTCGCTGTTTCAGGATCATCCGCATTCAGTCTTTCCATGGCCAATTCGTATGCGCTTTTCATATCGTTTTTTGTTTTAACATCAAATTCCCGGAAATCAATCAGGTTAAACTGTGGGTTCCAAAAACCACTACAAGTCCTAATATGATTGCTGGAAGGCAATATGCCAAGCCGCTTGGCGGTGTTTTTTTTGCCCGTAGAACCAGCATTACTCCCAGGATAATTATTGCCGCCATCGGTCCGGCTCCCGGCAAATCGTATTTCAACCGCCAGAAAATACCCGGTATCTCCAGAAAGACATTGATGATTTCATCCAGACACCAGATAATTAACCAGCATCCGTGATTAAAAAAAGTGCTCAACCACGCCAATTTGATAAGCCCACAAAACAGCGAAATGATGCCGCCGGCCACCAGAAGACCTGCCAATGGCACCAAAACCATGTTCAGGATAACAGCGCCGGGAGTGAACAGATGAAAATACTGAATGGTGAAGGGACTGCTCATCAGGCTAGCTGCCAAGCTTACCGCAAATAACTCAAATAACCGACGCGAACCCGACAATACGGTCCGGTGATAAAGCCGGTAACTGACTTCGGGCAGACCGCCGAAAGGTCGATAAAATTGAACCAGCTTCTCCCCCAAAGGGACTCCATAGAGAAGAATGGCGCCCACTACCGCGTAGGAGAGTTGGAACCCTGAATTCCAAATCTGGACCGGATAAGCCAGCAGAACCGCCATAGCCGAAAGAACTAAGGCGGAAAATGGGGCCGGTTTCCTTGTCAAGGCGGCGGCTCCCCAGAAAAAGAATACCATCAGAAAGGCTCGTGTTGCGGAGGGAGCCCCGCCGGTTATCTGAACGTAGAAAAAAAGGATAACCAGCCCTGCAATTGCGGAAAAAGTTCGGGGCAGTCGTATGATCAGAAAACAATAGTAAATGGCCAAAGCCGCCGCCCCCACATGCAACCCGCTGATGGCAAAAAAATGCATGGTCCCGCTGGCAAGGTATCTCTCCCGTTGCTCTGAGGTCAGAGCTGATTTTTTCCCCAGCAACATGGCCGTAAAAGGATTTTGCCATTCGTTTTCCTCTTTTGATCCAAGACGCAGGATGGCTTCGAATTTTTTATTTTGACTCTCGCAAAACCGGTAAAACCAATTCGCCTTTTCAATCTGCTCCAAAATGAATCCCCTTCGCAGTTCAAAATAAGTGCCCGTTCTGTTCAAATAATGATCGAAGGATTCCGGGTCGTTCTCCTCACCGATGTAGCTGAGAATCCCTCGCCCCAGAAAAATTTCCGATCGCACCGGAGAGAGGCCCTTGCCCAGTGGATCAAGCTGGAAATAGACCTTCTGCCCCACCAGGTCCTCCAATATCCGGGGCGCTTCTTTGATCAGCGCTATTCCGATTGTCTGCCCGTACCTGGTTTCCGCTCGAAAAGTCCTCTTTGTTTCCAAAACCAGTTCCGCTTCGCGTGGGGGCAGAAGCGTCCAGTCAACCGGCACCGGGTTCAGCCGATGCAGGTAATAGCC
>JAJFLV010000139.1 GCA_021772535.1 Opitutales bacterium
ACCCAAATTCCGCCCCTATTTTCGCCGCAGCAGCCAGTCTATCAGGCGCAGATCCTCCAAGTTGGAGCGCCACGGGATGTTCAATCGGATTGTAGCCAAGGAGGCAATCTGTATCGCCACGCAAAATCGCTTCAGCCGTCACCATCTCCGTATAAAGACGGGCGTTTTTACTCAACAGCCGGTGAAAATACCGACAATGGCGATCGGTGCCGTCCATCATAGGGGCAACACAAAAACGATATGGAGAAATTTCCGCCAATCAAAGCCTCAATTCCATGCTTACCGGCCCTCATTCGCTCAAAGCGGCGTTTTGGCTTAAATAGGCGGGCGCACCACGTCCATGCAAGCCCTCGCAGCCGCTCGTCATCCCACTACGGTTTTAGACAAACCGGGCTAGTATGATGCATTCGCACTCGGCCGATCAGTATGGAGCGCCTCCGCTATGACCGATAATCCTGAGAATAGAAGCCCCCGCCGGTCATTTTGGACCGGTCTGATCCTAGGAATATTCTTGGGCGCAGGCTTGTTTATCCTGCTCGGAAATTTGCTGTGGGATCCGATAAAATTTTGATGGCCCATATGCGCATTCGACTATGCCTGTTGAATACTGGCGAACCGTACCCCCAAAACTCAGTTGCTTATTATCTTCAAGAGCCTTGCGAAAGTTAGCTTGCCCTTCCTTAAAAGGCCAATACATGGTTACTTAACCAGTGATTGCACCATCGGGGTTTCATCAACGGGGCTCGTTCCATGAGAAATTTCATGAGGCGGAGAATGAAAATATGCGCTGCCGCCGCAATCATCTTCTGTTTCTTTCTTGCGCCGCTCGCCAGTGCGCAAGAAAATAGTGTCGTGTCACCTGAACAGGCGGCCGAAAACCGCCTCGCCGCCGAGCAGGGGCAGGCAAATGCGCAATTCAATCTCGGCCTGATGTACGACAATGGCGAGGGCGTGCCGGAGGATGATGCGCAAGCGGTGAAGTGGTACCGGCTCGCCGCTGAGCAGGGATATGCAGACGCGCAATACAATCTCGGCGTGATGTACAGCGAGGGTCTGGGCGTGCCGGAGGATGACGCCGAAGCCGTGAAGTGGTACCGGCTCGCCGCTGAGCAGGGATATGCAGACGCGCAATACAATCTCGGTCTGATGTACGACAAAGGCCGGGGCGTGCCGGAGGATGACGCGCAAGCGGTGAAGTGGTACCGCCTCGCCGCTGAGCAGGGATATGCGCCGGCGCAATCCAATCTCGGCCTGATGTACGCCAATGGCGAGGGCGTGCCGGAGGATGACGCCGAAGCCGTGAAGTGGTTCCGGCTCGCCGCTGAACAGGGCGTGGCGATTGCCCAACACAATCTCGGCCTGATGTACGACAATGGCCGGGGCGTGCCGAAGGATGATGCGCAAGCGGTGAAGTGGTACCGCCTCGCCGCCGAGCAGGGATATGCGCCGGCGCAATCCAATCTCGGCGTGATGTACGCCAATGGCTGGGGCGTGCCGCAAAATTATTTGAAAGCCTATGTCTGGTTTTCGGTTGCGGCGGCTCAAGGTTACAATGAAGCTGCCGTGGGCCGGGAGTTGGCTAAATCGAAGATGACAGGTGAACAAATCGCTGACGCACAGGCGCTGGCGGCGCGGTGTTTTGAATCAAATTACAAAGACTGTGATTGATCTGGCTTCACCCTTCAACGCCTGCATTGGCACGCTGACAGGCAGATGAAAGCTCTTGGGTCGTTCGATGAAAATATGCGTGTTCTGCGGGTCGAGCCTGGGCAATGATGATCAATATCAACAGGCGGCCATCCTCACCGGTAAGCTTCTAGGTCACCGACTCATAGGATTTCTGAATCGGGTTATTTAGTCGCTCCTCGAACCGATTGAATGACGGTTTCTAGCGTTCCGTCCTTTCGACAACGAACGATTGTGTAATGCGAGTGTTTCAATTCGTCACCCGCTAAATGAACAGTTCGCTCGCTGTTGCCCCAGTGCGAGATTTCAGCACTAGAGTTATTCTTGTAGTCATCGTTAGTTTCTTCGTTGGGGTACCAGTCGAGGTGGCGCGCTTCGAATGGTTCATACACTCGTATAGCTTTTTGCAAGCGACGGAAAGTTTCTCCGGCGCGATACAATGCAAATGTCGTATCGATAGTGGTAAACTGAAAAGCCACCATCTCCTGTGGGCGTTTATACAACTCCGGCGTTTTATTCCAGAAAGCCTTAATGTGCCGATTGAGAACACAGGCATACAATGGATATTGTTCCGGGATATCGTGAATACGGAGCATCGGCCCCACACATGCAACTGCACGAAAACGGTTTAGTAAATCTTCGTAAATGTCTAAGGCGTCAACCCTCGCAGTTGAAAGATCAACATCGCAATCCGTAACAACATAGTTAGACGGCTCACTCCTATGCGAAAAATATTCTTCAATTGTTTTAGAAACGGAGTTGAGTTCGTGCGCATGTGTAATTGGCCCATTTCTTTTAACAGTCACACCCTTCTTTTCCAAGGACGTAAGTAAATCCAAAGTCTGGGGCTCTGTAGAGCCATTGTCGTGAACAATAATTTCCACCGAACGGTTCAAGTTTTGATATGACTGCAGGACGCGGTGCAAATATTTTCCCCGATTGTAAGAGATCACAAAAATTGGTGTCGATTTGTCTCGACACTGCCTGACCGAATAGGTCTTTCCCTTTGTCAAAGCCGGACCAAGATCGATGTTGCGAAGCGAGTCTCGAAGATCTGACTTGGAAATCTTAGCTTCACGAAGCTCGCAAAGTGAAGATAAGCTTGCAGCAGCGACTGGGCGATCCGCGCTAACAAGCTCCTTTTGCGCATTCTCACAGATTGAGAACCAATCGTGAAACTTAAATCCAGCGCCTGCCACTTTATCAGAAAACTCAACCCAAAGGTTGGGCACACCCATTGCCTCGGCAAAAATTAACCCATGCAGGGATGAACTGACCACTGTTCCGCATTTAGCTAACAGGCGTAGAAAATCTTCTGAATTACTTTGTACGTTCAATACTGCAACCGTAGGATCTTTGCGAAGCTCCTCAACGCTTGGGTGATTCCAATCCACGTAATGAGGGATTACCCCAAGATCATAAGTTGGCAATTGCTTTTTGATATTCAAATCGTCGGGGACAAGAAACCCTGGGTCGCCAAGCGGTACGTCAGGTAATGCTCCACAATGTCGAGACAGCTCTTGATATGTCAATTTACCGCGAAGAGCCAAAACCTTTCGCACGTCCACATTTGGCAGTCCAAATTTAGGGGCCATCAGGCCAGTTCCCCAAATATAAGACTGCGGACTTGCGCCGGATAGAAGACTACCGACCCCAACTAAATGCGGAAGTGTTTTGCCAGAATACCAACTAACGCTCCGACCCGTGGTATGCTCGGTGACCACCGGTGAGATTCGATCTCCAATATTACGTACCCTGATAAAATATTTCAAACGTAACGATGCATTTTGATCAGTACAGTCCATTTACGCTGAAATCCCTTTAGAAACTTGGATACAAATGCATCTCAAGTTAAACGAAACGCTGATGTTGGCATTCAATATTACTACTGCCCTTCGTCGTCAACAGAAGAACGTTGTGCGATCAGTTAATATTTTTACTTACGTAAAACTACAGAGTCGCGCATGAACTGCTACCAATTTTTTCTCCGATAGACAATCCACCTGCCAATCATGGGTAAGGCAGCAATCTCGGTGTCTAAATGTGAGTAGGAAGAGTGCATTTTGCTATCTCATTTCAGCTTTGTGGACATTGTCATTCCCACCATAGGACGTTAATTGGATATTAGATGGGTATCTTTCTCACCTCTGACCTGAGCCCCAATTGGTCCCTCATTTGAATGGAGAGTCCGTCATCAAGGAGACGGACATGCGTAAATCACGATTCACTGAAGAACAGATCATCGCGATCCTGACCGAACAGGAGCGCGGGATGACGGCGGAAAAGTCGGGCTGATGGGAGCGCTTGCCGATGCCGTACTTAACGAGGGTGGCCGGGTCATTGGCGTCATGCCGCGCGCTCTTGTTGAACGAGAAATTGCCCATCACGGTTTGACATCCCTGATCGTCGTCGACTCGATGCACGAGAGAAAAGAGGAAATGGCGAACCGCGCTGATGGTTTTATTGCCCTGGCAGGCGGCGCGGGTACGCTTGAAGAAGCGTTCGAGCAATGGACCTGGGCGCAACTCGGCGTTCATCAAAAACCCTGTGCTTTTCTCAATACGAATGGCTATTTCGACCCATTGCGTACAATGATCGACAAGATCGTTTCCGAGGGATTTATGAAGGCCGTCTATGCTGACATGTTGGTTTTTTCAGAACACCCAATCGACATTTTGAACGCCTTCAAATCTTATCAACCCCCATTACGAAAATGGATGCATGACGGCGACGCCGTCCAGCCATGAAGTCGACCCTCAAGCAAACAATCAACATCGCCGCCGCGGTTATCCTCAATGCCGACGCTCTCGCGCATGCCCGATCCGGCCGCACCGAGCCCCAATACGCGGCGGAAAGGCTCAGGGGCAAGCCCTCTTCGCCGGTTCACAGCCGGCCATGGCGCCGCCTTACGACTCGCTTATATCGGAGAGAATCGACAACGCCTCGACGATTGCTTCCTTGCGGGTTGCAAACCGGTGCGCGCGCGGGATTTTGTCGAGCACGCCGAGCCCTTCAAGCGCGCGTCGGGCGTGGCCGTCCACCGCATCAAAAGCGGAGGACATTGACGGACTTACCAATTTGCAGCCTTATCCAGTTCGGTTATGCTCTCCCCACTCGGGGAAGGAGCCCATGATTCTTCAACGTATTGCCGCGAGCCTGAAAAAGCGCGACTGGGGAACGGTTGTGCTTGAGGTGTTGGTCGTCGTTGTCGGCATTTTCATCGGCCTGCAGGTGGACGACTGGAATGACGCGCGGAAGGACCGGCAGGCCGAACATGTTTACCTCACCCGGCTGCTCGACGATCTTGACAAATCTCTTGACGCGCTCACTTCGGAACGAAGCGATATGGAGACGTGGGTTGAGCAGACCTGGGCGCTTGTGCGGGGGTTCGAGGCCGGCGAGCCGGCCCGCGCCCTGGTAAAAGAGAATGAACGCGGCCTTCTCGCGAGCACGCGCGTCTTGTTCGGTCGCGGTCAATTCGCAACGATCACCGAGTTGATCGAGGGCGGCCGTCTCGGTGTCATCCGGAATCCTGAAATCCGAGGCGCCATCGCCGCGACCGAAGGGCTGGCCGAATCCCGAAGGATTCAGATTCAGGCACTCTCCAGACAGCAACAGGCTCTCGTCCCCTATATTCGTACCCGCTTCCGGGTTTCCCCGGATATTGACGGAAGCGGGCCGAAGTTCGACTATGATTTCGACGAGTTGTCACGGGATGCCGTTTTTATAAATTCGCTATCGCAGGCATCCAACAACCTCCGGGTCAACATCATTTGGGCGACCGATGTAATTCGCGAAATAACAGCGCTCCGCAGTCTTGTTGCAGAGGAGATCGAACGAGCCGGCAACCGGGAATCCGCCCCATGATCCTCCGCCGCCTTGCAGACGCCATTCGCGAGCAGAACTGGTTCACGGTTGTGCTTGAAGTGCTGATCGTCGTCGTCGGTATCTTCATCGGCCTGCAAGTGGATGACTGGAACGATGCGCGGAACGACCGTGCGCTTGAGCAGCAGTATCTGGCATCGCTTAAGGCTGATTTCCAGGCCGATATTGAAGAACTGGATAAAGCTATCGCGCTCGCGAAATCTCGGGCCCAGCTTGGCCGCCTGCTTATATCATCGATAAACAAGGGTCGTATCGAGGACGACCCCAATGAGTTTATATGGGCCGTATATTCGTCGTTCCTTCTTAACTATCCCTCGTATACGCGAGCGACAATTAACGACCTTTTGAGCACAGGTAATCTGCAACTCTTGCAGGACTCCAACCTGAAGGCGGCGGTTGCCGAGTACTACACCGACATTGAGTACCGCGAACAATGGAAAACCAACTGGCGGGAAATGCAAATAGCCATGGAGCACACGTTACCAGATCTTCTCGACTTCGATGTCCGTGAAGCTGGCATGCTGCGGTATACGGGCGGGCCAGACTGGATAACGGAAGAATTTCAGTTTGACTCGTCAGTCGCCGAACGGGTTTTGCGAAGAATAATCGAGCATCCGCAAGCAAAAGGTCAGATCGGGAATATGATCAGGGTCCAGGACACGGCGTATAATATTCTGACTGGAATTAGAGAGCGTGCCGTGGCACTAGTGGAGTCGTTGTAACTGTCGGTCATTCGGCATCGGGCAAACGATCCAGACAGAGTCTAGAACTACCACTTTTGGCCGATTGTGTTGAAAAACTCGGCGTGGATGTTCGATCGAGGTTACTTTTCAGCTGGTCGTGCGTCGCCTTGCTGTCATTTCACGCGATTGCCGGAACGAGCTTGGCGAGTTTCCTGAGGTTTTGAGCGGTTGCTGCGAGCGTAAATTCATCACACGCCCCTGTGGGGCCGCGTAGACGCAGTTGGCGAAGCTTCAATATGCGTTTCAAATGCGCAAATAGCATTTCGACCTTCTTCCGATCGCGGCGGGATTGGGCATAGGCTTCGGTCTTGGCGATGTTGCGCGCCAGATCGCGTGCGCCTTCATGAATGCTGCGCGGTATCTTCCGCGCTGGCGTTCGCGGGCAACATCGCAGTTTTAATGGACATGCGTCGCAGTCCTTTTTCGAAGCGCGATATAGCAAGGTCGCATCGTCATTTACACGCGATCCTGTTGTTCTCAGCTTCTTGCCGGCAGGGCATGTATAGCTGTCGGTGGCGTTATCGAAGACAAAGTCGCCACGCGAGAACGTGCCGTCATCGCGGTTACTTTTGTCCCAGACGGGAATGTGTGGCTCGATCCCTTTGTCCTCCACGAGCCATCCGAGCATCTCCGCCGATCCATACGCCATGTCGCCAATAAGGCGCTCGGGATAAAGACCGTGATGCTTTTCGGTTCGATTGATCATGCGCTTTGCAGCCGTCATCTCCGCTGTTTTGATTGCCGTGGTCGGCTCAACGTCAACAATAACGGCGTTGTCGGTATCGATGAGATAGTTGACGCTATAGGCATAAAACGCAGGACCATTATGCGCGCCGGTCCAGCGCGACGCCGGGTCGGTTTCGGAGATGAACTTCGGCGTCTTGTTGGTTGCGCCGCCAAACGCGGCGTCGTCGAGAACGGCGATATACTCCGTAATCGCCCGGTTCGTTTTGTCAGACGGCAAGCCTTCAGTTCCGGGCGGTCCCTTGCAGCGGTCGGCGTCGGCCTGGATCAGGCTGCCGTCAATCGCAAACCCTTCGCCGCCGACCAGCCCTTCCGTCATGCAACGCTGCAGTACTTGATCAAACAAATGCCGGAACAAATCGCTTTCGCGAAAGCGGCCATGGCGGTTCTTTGAGAATGTTGAATGGTCTGGAACATCGTATTCAAGGCCGAGCCGGCAGAACCAGCGATAAGCGAGATTAAGATGAACCTCCTCACAAAGCCGCCTCTCGGATCGGATGCCGAAGCAATAACCGACAAGCAGCATCCGGATCATCAACTCGGGGCAGATCGACGGGCGACCAGTCTCGCTATAAAAAGGCTTTAGATACTCGCGGACACTCTCAAGCTCTACAAATCGATCAATTTTCCGCAGCAGATGATCTTCCGGAACATGCTGTTCAAGATTGAAGTTGTAAAACAATGCGTCCTGACCGGATCGCCGCTCTCCCATCATCGCAAAGCTCCATCAAGTAACGAAACAAAACGATAGAATCACTGTTCGCCGCAAAAATCAGCAGAGTTTTTCAACACAATCGGCCGAAAGCGGCCCTTTTTTCGGCCGAATTTTAGCTCACTGAAAAGAGTCCGCTTCGGGTCCAGGCTGTGTGAAAACGTCTACCGTGCTATGATTCTTCTGTTGCTTGGCGGGAGGGCTCAGTTGCAAGCCCTCTTCGCCGGTTCACAGCCGGCCATGGCGCCGCCTTACGACTCGCTTATATCGGAAAGCATCGACAGCGCCGCGACGATCGCGTCCTTGCGGGTTGCAAACCGGTGCGCGCGCGGGATCTTGTCGAGCACGCCGAGCCCTTCAAGCGCGCGGCGGGCGTGACCGTCGAGCCCGGAGACCAGAACCGCCCGCCCCTGGCCGCTGGCGAGTTCGATCAGTTCCTGGATCGCGAGCGCCGCACTGGTGTCGACATAGCCGGCATGCGTGAAGTCATAGATCGCCAGGCGATGCCCGGTGAGCTGCGGCGAGGCGCGACGCGCCAGCTCGCGAGCCGAAGCGTAGGAAAATGTTCCGCGCAGAAGCGTCACGAGAATCTTCCCGTTCGCGCCGCGCAAAAGCGCCCTCTCCTCTTCGCTCAACTGATCGAGTTCATCGGCGTTCGCGGTCTGTTTGATCCCCTTCAACTGTTCTTCCGCGGTCCAGCGGGAATTGACGAAGCTCGCCAGGATGATGCCGACCGCGACTGCCGTGATGAGGTCGACGAACACTGTCAACCCAAAGGTGATCAGCATGATGATGAACTTTTCACGCGGAGCCCGGCGCATCTTCGCCAGATAGCCCCAGTCGATAATATCCCAGCCGACTTTCATGAGAATGGCGGCCAGCACCGCATGCGGCACATGCGTGACAAGCGGCCCGAGCCCCATCGCCAGCGCCAGCAGGACCAACGCGTGCAGCGCCCCCGACACCGGGCTGCGCCCGCCGGCCCGCACATTGACGAGAGTACGCATGGTCGCGCCGGCGCCGGGCAGGCCGCCGATCAGGCCGGCGACAAGATTGCCGAGTCCCTGGCCGACCAGTTCCTTGTCCGAATCATGGCGTGTCTTGGTCACCGAATCGGAAACTAACGAAGTGAGCAGGCTGTCAATCGACCCGAGCAGCGCCAGCACGAAACCAGCCTGGAACATTTGCGGCAAAATATCGAACGAGAATGCGGGAGAAATGAGCGACGGCAGGCCGATCGGCACATCGCCGATTTCCGGCAGGCCCTTGACGGCGAAGGCGGCGATCACGGTCCCCAACACCAGCGCCGCGAGCGGCGCCGGAAACAGCCTCTGCAGCCGTTTGGGCCAGACGACGATGACAGCCAATGTCGCTGCTGCAAACAGCAGGGCGCGGATGTCGATCGCCCCTGCGTCAAGCGCGGTCAGGGTCTCGATCGTACCGAGCACGCCGCCGGTCGATGTCGGCAGGCCGAGAAAGGGCAGCGTCTGAATGATCATGATGATGACGCCGATCCCGGTCATGAATCCGGACACCACGGAATACGGCGTGTAAATGATGTACCGCCCCAGCCCCAT